>CAZENN010000030.1:0-18186 GCA_964513605.1 uncultured Oscillospiraceae bacterium | reverse complement strand
GGACGGTCCTACCCGTCGAACTCTTCCAACAACGCCGGTTGAGTGCAACAACCTACCGACGATCACCAAAACCGGAACGCTTCAACACCCCCCGCCCCCAAAGAAAACCACAACCGATTACGACCGGCCTCTGGACGGTCCTACCTGTCGAACTCTTCCAACAACGCCGGTTAAACGTACTGATCCCGAAAATGAATATCTCCTATCTCGCATCTCATATCTTATATCTAAAAAAAAGACCTGCCGCTTTTCAGCGGCAGGTCGGTTGCGAGTTGAGGTTAAAAACGATGGAAAGAGAATTACTGCTTCTTCTTGATGATCAGAGCGATCACAATGGCAACCACGACAACGCCGATGGCAACCAGTGCGATGGTCAAACCGTTGTTGCCACCGTTGGAAGTGCTGCCGGTGTCGCCGTTGTCAGCAGTGGTGGGAGCGGTGGTGTCGCCGGGCTCGGTGGTATCGGCAGAGGGAGCGGACTCCACATCACCCTTTACCAGCACGACAGCACTGATAGCAGGCAGCTCGATGGAGCCGGAAGCGGTACCCAGAGAGGTAACGCCGGCATCCTCACCGTTGACACAGATGTTCCACTCGCCTGCGGGCAGGGTCACGGTAGCAGCGGACTTGTTGGCGTTGAATGCAACGAAGATGCCCTCGGCAGTCTCGCCATTGACACCACCGGCAATGTTGTAAGCGGCAACGCCAGTGGGCAGACCGGTCACAGCCTCGACTGCGCTGTCAACGGAAGCAGCATCGGTCAGACGCAGAGCGGGGTGAGCCTTACGGAAAGCGATCAGACCCTTGTAGTACTCGTACACATCCATGTACTCAGCCTTGTTCAGGTCATCCCACTTAATGGAGTTGACTTCGTCAGCAGCGTTGTAGCTGTTCTCGTTGTAGGTGCCATCGCCGTTGGGCTTGGAGCGCAGGATTTCCTCACCAGCCTGGAAGAAGGGGATGCCCTGAGCAGTCATGTAGAAAGCGGCACCCAGCTTGTTCATGGCGATCTTCTCCTCCTCGGTAGCACTGGTGGCGACCATGGAGATGTGGTCATACAGGGTGTTGTTGTCGTGGCAGGAGATGTAGTTGATGGACTGAGAGGGAGTGGTGCACCAAGAAGGCATACCCTTGAACAGAGCGTTCAGATCAGCAGCGGATGCAGTGCCGCCGGAGATGTAGCCTGCGTTGACACCGCCATAGGTGCCGCCCTTGATGGTGTTACGGATGGTATCGCTGAAGAAAGCGAAGTTGGGGGTCTTGGTGGAGTTGGTCTGGGTGGTCAGAGTGTAACCGGTCTTGGTCAGAGAGGTGCTCATGGTCCAGCCCTCGCCGTAGAAGATGGTGTTAGGATACTTTGCCTGCACGGTTTCCACGATGGTGTTGATGGTCTCGTTGTCGATCAGACCAACCAGGTCGAAACGGAAGCCATCGATGTGGTACTCGTCAGCCCAGTAGTTGACGGAGTCGATGATGTACTTGCTGACCATTGCGCGCTCGGAAGCGGTATCATTGCCGCAGCCGGAGCCGTTGGAACCGGGACGGGAGAAGTAACCGGGAACGATCTGGTTGAAGCAGAAGTTGTCGCCGTTGTAAACGTGGTTGTAAACAACGTCCATGATGACGGACAGACCGGCATCATGCATGCCCTTGACCATCTGCTTGAATTCCTTCACACGGACTTCGCCGTTGTAGGGATCGGTGGAGTAGGAGCCTTCGGGGACGTTGTAGTTCACGGGATCGTAGCCCCAGTTAAACTGCTCCTTGGTATCCAGGACGGACTCATCAACACTGCCGTAGTCGTAAACGGGCAGCAGGTGAACGTGGGTCACGCCCAGATCCAGCATGTGATCCAGACCGGTGGAGATACCGTTGGAGTTGGTGGTGCCGGTCTCGATGACACCCAGGTACTTGCCGACGTTCTGAATGCCGGAGGAAGAATCGCTGGACAGGTCACGAACGTGCAGCTCGTAAATGATGGCATCGGTGTAGTTGCCGGAGAAGGGGTTGGAATCGGTGTCCCAGCCCTCGGGGTCGGTAGAATCCAGATCGATGATCATGGCGCGCTTGCCGTTGACACCGGTGGTACGGGCATAGGGATCGCAGGCCTCAACCACATCGTTGTCAGTGGTGACCTCGTAGGTGTAGTAAGTACCGTTCATATCGCCGGTCAGCTCACAGATCCAAGTACCGTTGACGTCCTTGGTCATGGTCTTCTGGTCGGTGTAGGTGGGCTGTGCCTCGGGATCGCCATTGGAGTACAGGTTCACGTTGACGCTGATGGCAGTGGGAGCCCAAACACGAAGAGTGGTCTTCTCAGCGGTGTAGGTAGCACCCAGATCGTCGCCGGTGTAGGTGTATTCGGCCTCGAATTCCTCACTGCTGTAGTAGTCGGGCATGGTGACAGCGTAGGTGTTGCCCTCGAAGGTCACGTTGTAGCCTCTCTGGGGGTCCAGCTTTTCAGCCAGGGTCAGATAGTAGTAGCTATTGACGTTCTTGACAGCGGTGATGGTAACATTGCCGTCAGCGTTGCCGAGGGTGAAGGTGTCGGTGGTGACTTCGTAGTCCTCGATCTTGCTGGACATCTTTACGATGACCTGAGGATCGCCGTCGGAGTTCTCTTCCTTGTAGTTGGAGGAAGTCACAACAACGCCCTTGACCACGTCGTCGCCCAGAACGATCTCGTGACCCTCAACGCCGGACTTGACGTAGACATCCACAGTACCGGACAGAACGCCGGTGATGTCGATGAACTGGTCGGCATCAATGTCCTTTGCTTCCCAAGCACCAAAGCGGACGATGTAGCCAACTTCCATGGTGCCGGTGCTCAGCTGGATGGTGGAGACCATCTCGCCATTTTCTTCAACAAACTGATAGGGGGGGTCGAGCTTGGAGACAGAGGCGGGATCCCAGAACCACATTTCCCAGCCTTCGTAGTTGCCGTCTTCACGGGCATAGTGCAGTCTCAGGGTGATTCCGCCTTCGGCAGCCAGTGCGGGAATGGCACTGCCAACCAAAGAAGCGACCATAACCAGAGCCAGCAGCAGGGTGATAATACGCTTTTTCATGTTTTCTCCTTCCAATTCTGTAAAAATTTTTACGGTACAGGCGCACCGCTTCTGGTCAGATTATACCATATCCGTTTTACTTTGTAAAGCACTTTTGTCGAAGTATTACTATTATGGCATGTAAAAAACGCTGCCGCCTCCATTTCTTCCCTTCCGGAAAAATGGGGACGGCAACGCCTGGTTTATTTCAGCTTATATTCAGAGGTATAGCTCAGATACTGCTTTTTATAGCTGCTGCTTTCGTTCCGGGCGGAGCGAAGCATTTCGTGGGTATTGCGGTCGTGGTTATGCAGATCGATGATGCCGCTGGCGATGTTGGAGCAGTGGTCGCTGGTGCGCTCCAAAGAGTTGATCAGATCCGTCCATACGAAACCGGTCTCAATGCTGCAGCTGCCTTGCTGCAAACGCAGGATATGGCGGCTGCGCAGCTGGTCTTTCAGATCGTCGATGACCTGCTCCAAAGGCTCTACCTGTCGGGCAAGGTTTACATCCGATTCCAGGAAGGCGTTCATGGACAGCTCCAAGATCTGCTCCACCGCCCGGACCATGACCTCCAGCTCATCTTTGGCAGAGTCGGAGAAACGGGTGCCCTTTTGCTTCAGCTCCTCAGCGGAGGCAAGAAGTGCCACACTGTGGTCGCTGATGCGCTCAAAGTCACCGATGGCTTTGAGGAGCATGGCGGCCTCTGCGCTCTCATTGTCGCCCAATTGCTGGGCACTGAGCTTGACCAGATAGGTTCCCAGAATGTCTTCGTATTCATCTGCCTTGGCTTCTCCCTCACGGACCTTTTTTGCCAGCTCAGCGTCGTAGCTTCTCAGACAGGTCAGACCGTTTCGCAGAGTATCGGCGGCGTTTTGAGCCATCTCGGAGGCCAGAATATGGCAGCGTTCCAAGGCAATGGAGGGGGTGCCCAGCAAACGCTCATCCAGCACGGAAACCTTTTCAGGCTCCTTGGAATCGGGCACCAGCTTGCATACCAGCCGTTCCAGCAAACCGCCGCAGGGCAGCAGCACACCGGTACATATTATATTGAATGCAGTATGGCAAATGGAGATACCCAGATAGGTGGCACTCTCACCAAGAATGGCAGGGGAGAAGAGCCAGTCTGCCAGCAGATACAAAATCAGGCAGATGGTGGTGCCGATCACATTGAACAGCAGGTGGACTACTGCCGCCCGCTTGGCATTTTTATTGGTACCGAAGCAGGAAATGATGGCAGTGATACAGGTGCCGATGTTCTGACCCATAATGATGGGAATGGCAGCGGCGTAACTGACCTGACCGGTGGCAGCCAGGGCTTGCAAAATGCCCACGGAGGCAGAGGAAGACTGAATGATAGCAGTCAGCAGCGCACCGGCGAGAACGCCCAGAATGGGATTTTCAAAGAGAAGGAACAACTGCTGGAACCAATCCAGATCCTTCAGACCGGATACGGCACCGGACATGGTGTCCATGCCGAACATCAGCACTGCAAAGCCCAGGAAAATAGTTCCGGTGTCCTTGGATTTGCTGCGCTTCGTAAACATATGAAGTGCGATGCCGATCAGTGCCAGAATGGGGGTGAAGCTGGTGGGCTTGAGCAGCTGGAGGAATAAGGAGTCACCTTCAATGCCGCTGAGGCTGAGAATCCAAGCAGTGACGGTGGTACCCACGTTGGCACCCATGATGACACCGATGGCTTGGCTCAGAGTCAGAAGCCCTGAGTTGACAAAGCCAACCACCATGACGGTGGTTGCGGAGGAGGACTGAATCACGGCGGTAACAGCCAAGCCGGTGATAAAGCCCAGGATCCGGTTGGAGGTCAGTCGGCTCAGAAGACTGCGCAGGCTGTTGCCGGCCCGGCGTTCCAGTGCGTCGCCCATCAGGTTCATGCCGAACAGGAACATGCACAGACCGCCGATCAGGGTAAGTATATCAAATAGATCCATGGTACGATTGCCTTTCTTTCGTATTAGATTTGACAGCCTTAGTGTACCAAGCAAATATCAAATCTACGACCGGGGCAATGTAAAATGTTTGTAAAGAATCAAGATCGTTTCATAAATCTTCCTGTTTGGGAAGCCGTACCGTAACGGTGGTTCCTACTCCGGGCTCGCTGTCCAGTTCCAGCTCGGCATTGAGTGCCACGGCGGCGTGTTTGACGATGGACAGTCCCAGACCGGTGCCGCCCACTGCTTTTGAGTGGCTTTTGTCCACCCGATAAAACCGCTCGAAAATGCGCCCTTGATGCTCCTTGGGGATGCCGATGCCCGTATCTTCCACGGTGATATAGGGTCTTTGTGCGTCGGAGCCGATGGTGACTGTGACGCTGCCTCCGGGACGGTTGTATTTAATGGCGTTGTCGCAGAGGTTGCGAACCAGCCCTTTCAGCAGATGGGGGACACACCGGACTGTCTCGGGACTGCCTTTGAGCCAGACAGTGACCTGTGCCTGCTGTGCCTCCACATTCAGAGAGTCCAAAATTTCCTGGACCATCGGATACAGTGCTGTATTCTCGGCGGTATTTTCTCCTGCGCCTTCATCCAGCTGGGAAAGGCGGATGATATCATCCACCAGTTGGATCATCCGTTGGGCTTCCGTATAGACCTGTTTGGAGAAGTGATGGGTATCCTCCGGACGAACCATACCATGGCTCATCAGCTCTGCGTAACCGCTGATGGAATGCAAAGGCGTTTTCAGCTCATGGGATACATTAGCGGTAAATTCCCGGCGCAGCTGCTCCGCCTTCTGTTTTTCTGTGATGTCGAAGAGCAGCAGGACCACACCGGAAACCACGTCATCAGAGAGAACCGGGCTGGCATCCACCTGATAGCTCCGTTCTTGCAAGGAAAGGAGCTTTTCCGCAGGCTCCCCATTCAGTGCCTTTAAGAGGAGATCGCTTAAGTCCTTGTTGTAGGAGAGAATGTCAGAACCAACACTGCTCATGGTCAATCCCAGCAGCTTTCTTGCGGCGGCGTTGATGGTCAAAATCCGACAGCTGCTGTTCAGAAGCACAAGCCCCTCGCTCATGCTGCCGGTGACGGCATCAAATTCGTTTTCCTTGCGCTGTAGGGCACGGGATTGGGTTTTCAGCTGCAGCTGCTGGGTGTTGATGCGCCCCAGCAGTGGTTTTAGTTCCTCGTAGCAGGACGTCTCCATGGGCGTATCCAGATCCAGCTCATTCAGCGGCTCCACGATACGCCGGGACAGCCGGAAGGCCAGGAAAATGGACAGCACCAACGCCACGGCAATCACCAGACAAATGGGCTGCGCAAAGCCCAGCAGTAAGGTCAGTACGGAGTTTTGTGTGGTGGACAGCCGAAGAATCGACCCATCCGGCAGCTTTTGGGCACAATAAATGGACTGTTCCAGCAGAGGGGAAGAATACCGGCTGCTTTCACCAAAACCACTTGACAGTGCTTCCTGTACTTCCTCCTGGTCCATAGAGATTTCGTCTTCCACGCTTTCCGTATCATTGTCGTAAAGTACAGTCCCATCTTCATCGAACCAGATGATGTGGCAGTCCTGAATTTGCAGATTTCCAAAATATTTCAGCCCCTCATGGGAAGCACCCTGAGCGATCAGCTGGGTTTGCATCCGCAGTTGATCCAGCTGCAGCTGGGAGTAATAACTGTAAATCACGCCCATGATCAGAATCAGCGACGCCAGAAACACGCACAACGCCACCAGCCAAATGGAACGGAAAATTCTGCCTGTCATCCGTCTTTCTCCATCCGATAGCCCACACCCCGAACAGTGCGGATCAGACTGCCGCTGTCACCCAATTTGGTGCGCAGAGTCCCGATGTGTACATCCACAGTTCGGCTCTCGCCGAAATAATCTGTGCCCCAGATCTGTTCCAGCAGCTGCTCCCGGGTATAGACCTGCCCGGGATGCTCCAGAAACTGCCGCAAAAGGGCATATTCTTTTAAGGTAAGCACCACAGGAGAACCGCCAACGGTGACGGTGTGTTCTGTGGTATTCATGCAGATGCCGCTGTGCCTGAGTGCCGCTGTGGATTTTGGGGCACTCCGGCGCAGCACCGCCTTGACCCGGGAGACCATCTCGATCATGCTGAAGGGCTTGACCAGATAATCATCCGCACCGGAATCCAGCCCTGTCACCCGGTCGTATTCCGTCCCCTTGGCAGTGGCGAGAATGACCGGGATCTCCCAACGACTGCGAAGCTGCCGCAAAATCTCCATGCCGTCCAGTCCGGGCAGCATGATATCCAGTAAGATCAACTCCGGCTGCCTTTGGGACAGTACCGCAAGCATGGAACTACCGTCCTCAAAGCCCTCTGCCTCAAAGCCGGAGAACCGGAGGGTGTAGAGCATCAGCTCCCGGATGCTGCTGTCATCTTCTACGCAATAGATCATTATTTTCCTTTACCTAAGTCCAGGGTCTTTTGGTAGGCGGCGGCAATGCAGTCCATCACCGCACCACGGAAGCCGTTTTCTTCCAAAGCCTTCACACCGGCAATGGTGCTGCCGCCGGGGGAGCAGACCGCATCCTTCAGGGCACCGGGGTGAGTCCCGGAGGACAGAACCATTTCCGCGGCCCCTGCCATGGTGGCGGCGGCGTAGGTGTATGCCTTGGCACGGGGCAGACCACAGGCAACGGCACCGTCTGCCATGGCTTCCAGGAACATATACATATAAGCAGGGCCACAGCCGGAGAGGGCACTGCCTGCATCGATGAGTTTTTCATCCAGCCGGTCAAACCGACCAGCCTGGTTCATATCCTGCAAGAAGTCTGCCAGAACATTCTCCTGAACCAGATCGTTGGCGCAGTAAAGGATCATGCCCTTGCCGACAGCCGCCGGGGTGTTGGGCATGATGCGGATGATGGGCAGGGAAACGGCTGCCCAGGCTTCCAGCTGGGCAATGGATATGCCGGCAGCCATGGAGATCAGCAAAGGCTTTTTCTCCGCAAGCATCGGGCGCAGCTGCTCCAATACCCCGGCTACCACATTGGGCTTCACAGCCAGAAAGACCCGCTGAGAGGAAGCCGCTTCCTCATTGGTGCCCCAGAGGCAGCCCATTTTTGCCGCCAGTGCCTGCACATCGGAGTACTGATCGGCGATGACCACATCCTTGGTGTTTTTTGTCAAGGCTCTGGCAAGGGCACCGCCCATATTGCCGCAGCCGATAAAACCATATTTCATAGAGAAACCTCCAAAATGTTTTTCCGCTATTATACACCCTCAGAGCCAAAAATGGAAGAGGGGAGGGGAATTTTTCCGGGCATGATGGACAAATGACCGCGAATGAAGGAAGAATTTTGTATTTCAGCACAAAAAAGGGTTTACTTTTTTGGTGATATGGTATATAATCGGCTCACTGGACATGAACGCCCGGAGCGGACGATTGAATTTCGCTCGCTGACATCCGGCGTTCCCCGTAAATTAAAACGGAAAGAAGAGGAACTTCCTATGTTTTATGTTGATTACTTAAACCCCATTTCCAAGAAGGGCACCGCTTTGTGGACAGAGGACTACCAGACTGCCGAAAGCCTTGCCCAGGCGGATGCCATTGTGGTCCGCAGTGCCCAGATGCATGATATGGAGCTGCCGGAAAAGCTGCTGGCGGTTGCCCGTGCCGGTGCCGGTGTCAATAACATCCCACTGGACCGCTGTGCCGAAAAGGGCATCGTGGTTTTCAATACCCCCGGTGCCAATGCCAACGGCGTTGTGGAAATGGCTCTGTGCGGTATGCTGCTGGGCTGCCGTGATGTGGTAGGCGGCATCCAGTGGGTGCAGACCATTAAGGACGAGGGCGACGTTGCCAAGAAGGTGGAGAAGGGTAAGTCTAAGTTCGCCGGTCATGAGATCAAGGGTAAGAAGCTGGGTGTCATCGGTTTGGGTGCCATCGGCGGTCCTCTTGCCAATGCCGCTGTGAAGCTGGGCATGGAGGTCTACGGCTGTGACCCCTTCATTTCCATCGACGCCGCATGGCATTTGGACAGCAGCATCATCCGTGTGAAGAACCGTGAGGATATCTTCGCTCAGTGTGACCTCATTTCTGTCCATGTGCCCCTGCTGGACGATACCCGCAAGATGATCAATGAGCAGACCATCGCCATGATGAAGGACGGTGCCATCGTTCTGAACTTCGCCCGTGACGCACTGGTGGATGACGATGCCATGGAGGCTGCTCTGAAGTCCGGCAAGGTCAAGCGTTATATCACCGACTTCCCCAATGACCGCACCGCCGGTATGGAAGGCGTGGTGGCAATTCCCCACCTGGGTGCCTCCACCGAGGAGTCCGAGGATAACTGCGCAAAGATGGCAGTGAAGCAGGTCATGAACTATCTGGAAAATGGCAACATCGTAAATTCCGTGAATTTCCCTGCCTGTGATATGGGTGTCTGCACCAAGGCGGCTCGTGTGACCATCCTGCACCGGAACATTCCCAACCTGCTCAGCCGGTTCACCACCGCTGTGGCTGCTGACGGTATCAACATTTCCGATATGCTCAACCGCAGTAAGGGCGAGTATGCCTACACCATGCTGGATCTGGATGACAAGGTCTCCGAAGCCGCAGTAGAACACCTGAAACAGATCGACGGCGTTCTGCGTGTGCGCGTCATCAAATAACAAGAGGACGGTTCTTCTGTCTGATACTACATAAGAAAAAACCTGCACTGACACCCCCAAAAGGGTATCCGTGCAGGTTCTTTTTATTTTTGATATGTGTGCATCGGATTAACATTGATTGCAACATATTACTCCGTTAGCGAATATGCCCCTCGCCACGGATCACATATTTGTAGGTGGTCAGTTCCCGAAGACCCATGGGGCCTCTGGCGTGGAGCTTTTGGGTGGAGATGCCCATTTCACAGCCCAGACCAAATTCGCCGCCGTCGGTGAACCGGGTGGAGGCGTTGACGTAGACTGCAGAGCTGTCCACGCCGGTGGTGAAGGTCTGAATGGCGGACTGGTCCCGGCTGACGATGGCTTCGCTGTGACCGGTGGAGTGGGCGGCAATGTGGGTCACCGCTTCTTCCACATCCTCCACGCACTTGACTGCCAGAATGTAGTCCAAAAATTCCGTGTCAAAGTCTTTTTCACCGGCAGGAGTACCGGGGATGATGGACTGTGCCATTTCATCCAGCCGAAGCTCCACAGGGTTTTCCCGGTCTGCCACCAGCTTCTGATGGAGCATGGGCAGGAACTGCTTTGCAATGGCCTTGTCTACCAGCAGCACTTCCTCTGCGTTGCACACGCTGGGACGGCTGGTCTTAGCGTTGTTGACGATGTTCAGTGCCATATCCAGATCGGCAGTCTTTTCCACATACACATGGCAGATGCCGGTGCCGGTGGCGATACAGGGGACGGTGGCGTTTTGCACACAGGCGTTGATGAGCCCGGCGCCGCCTCTGGGAATCAGCAGGTCAATGTAGCCGTTGGCGGTCATCATAGCGGTGGCACTGGCACGGCTGGTATCCTGTACCAGATTCACGGCGTTTTCCGTAATGCCGAGGCTTTTCAGACCACTGCGCAGGGCGTTGACAATGGCATTGGCAGACCGGAAGGCTTCCTTGCCGCCCCGGAGGATGCACACGCTGCCGCTTTTCAGAGCCAGTGCCGCCGCATCGGAGGTGACGTTGGGGCGGCTCTCATAGATGATGCCAATGACGCCCATGGGTACGGATACTCTCTGTATCACCAGACCATCCCCACGGGTGTATTCCTCCAGCAGATGCCCCACCGGGTCGGGAAGGGCGGCCACTTCACGGATGCCCTTTGCCATACCGGCGATCCGGTCAGAGGTCAGCTTCAGACGGTCCAGCATCACATCGGATACCGTTCCCTTTGCCTGAATCATATCCTGTTCGTTGGCTTCCAAAATGGCGGCTTCCTGACTTAACAGTGCATCCGCCATGGCGTTCAGGGCGGCGTTCTTTTCTACCGTGGTCAGAGCCGCGATCTGACGTTTTGCCGCTTTTGCGGCGATGAGCATATCAGTCATAATTTTTCTCCGTAAATGTTGTTCCGATTTTCTCTCCGTCTAAAATGCCGTAGAGATTGGTGGGCGTACTTCCGTTGGCGATGACCATTTCACAGCCGCAGTCCAGACAGATTTGGGCGGCTTGCAGTTTGGTGACCATGCCGCCGGTTCCCTGAGAGCCGTTGCTGCCTCCCGCCAAAGCGATGATGGACTCGTCAATGGTGTGGATCACGGGAATCAGCTGGGCATCGGGGTTGGTGTGGGGATCAGCGGTGTACAGACCGTCAATGTCCGAAAGCAAAATCAGCTTATCGGCTTTCACACTCTGCGCAACGATAGCCGCCAGGGTATCATTGTCGCCAATGACGATCTCCTTGGTGGAGACCGTGTCGTTCTCATTGATGATGGGCAGAACCCCCAGCTCCAGCAGCCGGTTCAGGGTGTTGCTGAAATTATCATGCCGGGTCTCGTTCTGAACGTCGTCACCGGTGATCAGAAGCTGGGCAACGGTGTGATTGAACTCGCTAAACAGCTTATCGTATGTATACATCAGCTCACACTGCCCCACAGCTGCTGCCGCCTGCTTGGTGGGGATGTCTTCCGGACGACTGCGAAGCCCCAGCTTACCGACTCCCATTCCAATGGCACCGGAGGAAACCATGATTACCTCGTGACCGGAATTTTTGATGTCGCTGATGATCTTGCACAGATGCTCCACTCGCCGGATATTCAAATGCCCGGTGGCGTGGGCAAGGGTGCTGGTGCCGATCTTGATTACGATGCGCATGGAATACCTCCGTGGATGATAGACTATTGTTCTTATTATAGCAACAAACAGACCAGAAATAAAGTGGCAATTTTGCACCGATTTTCTTATTTCGCCATTGGGGAATTGGTTAGGATTGCTTTTTCCGATAAATCGTGGTAGACTGGTCGAAAAAGGGGGAACCGCCATGAAAGAAACCATTTACACCATTCCCGTCAATGAGGCCTTTGAAACGGAGGATGAATGCCCTTTCTGCCATCTGGAACGGCAGACGGAGCAGCGGACCATCAAATATGTCTTAGGTCCCGGTGCCAGCTATATGGAGCCGGACGTGCGCCTTGCCACGGACAAGGAGGGCTTCTGCGGTCAGCATTTTAAGAAAATGTATGACTACGGAAACTCTTTGGGCAGTGCGCTGATCATGCAGACCTATTTCGTTTCCATGTTTGAGGAAATGGTTCGAGAGATGGAAAGCTTCCAAATGCCCGGAAAGCGCAGCCTCTTTGGAAAAAAGAGCAATCAGGAGGAAAGCAGCCTCACCACTTGGGCAAGAAAAAAGCAAAGCACCTGCTACATCTGCAATAAGCTGGAATACAACATGAGCCGTTATTACGCTACCTTTTTCCAACTGACGAAGGATGCCCAGTTCCGAACCAAGGTGGAGAAGTCAAAGGGCTTTTGTATGCGCCATTTCCTCCGTTTGATGGAGACAGCCCCGGAGGAACTGCCCAACGACCAGCGGCAGTGGTTCTATGATACCGTATTTTTCCTGATGCGTGCCAATCTTGCGAGAGTCAAGGGGGATCTGGACTGGTTCATCGATAAATTCGACTACCGCAACGCCTCCGCCGACTGGAAAAACTCCCGGGACGCAGTATCCAGAACCATGCAAAAGTTACAGGGAATCTACCCGGCAGACCCACCGTTTAAGAGCGAGCCGAGATGAGGCAGGAAGATACAAGATAGAAGATACAAGATACAAGATACAAGATACAAGATATTCGTGTTCAAACAACAATTTATCGTCAAAAAACTGAGCCGCTGCGTTAATACAGCGGCTCGGATTTTTTTGGGGTTATACCTTCTCAATGGCCTGTTTCAGATCGGCGATCAGATCCTCTGCGTTTTCCAGACCGCAGCTCAGGCGGATCAGGTCTGCGCCTACACCGGCGGCATCCAGCTCCGCATCGGTCATCTGACGATGGGTGGTGGAGGCAGGGTGGAGGCAGCAGGTACGGGAGTCTGCCACATGGGTCTCAATGGAACCCAGCTTCAAGTGCTTCATAAATACCTCAGCGGCGGCTCTGCCACCCTTCAAGCCGAAGGAGATGACACCACAGGAGCCGTTCGGCATATATTTCTGAGCCAGCTCATAATACTTGTCACTCTTAAGACCGCAGTATTTCACCCATGCAACCTTTTCATTGCATTCCAGGAACTCGGCAATGGCTTGGGCATTGGCGCAGTGCTGGCGCATCCGGAAGGGCAGGCTTTCCAGCCCCAGATTCAGATAGTAGGCACTCTGGGGAGACTGGACACAGCCCAAATCCCGCATCAGCTGGACGGTGCACTTGGTAATGAACGCACCGCCGATGCCGAACCGCTCGGTGTAGGTGACACCGTGATAGCTTTCGTCCGGGGTACACAGACCCGGGAACCGGTCGGGGTATTTTGTCCAGTCGAATTTGCCGCTGTCCACAATGGCACCGCCTATCGCACTGGCATGACCGTCCATATACTTGGTGGTGGAGTGGGTGACGATGTCCGCGCCCCATTCAATGGGACGGCAGTTGACGGGAGTGGCAAAGGTGTTATCCACGATCAGAGGAACGCCGTGGGCATGAGCGACACGGGCGAACTTTTCAATGTCCAGCACGTTCAGGGCAGGGTTGGCAATGGTCTCACCAAAGAGGGCCTTGGTATTGTCCCGGAAGGCGGCACTCAGTTCTTCCTCGCTGGCATCCGGGCTGACGAAGGTTACATCAATGCCCATGCGCTTCATGGTGACGGCCAGCAGATTGAAGGTGCCGCCGTAAATGGCAGAGGAGGAGACGATATGATCACCGCAGGAAGCGATGTTGAAGATGGCGAAGAAATTGGCGGCCTGACCGGAGCCGGTGAGCATGGCAGCACTGCCGCCTTCCAATGCGGCAATTTTTTTCGCCACGGCATCGCAGGTGGGGTTTGCCAGACGGGAGTAGAAATAGCCCTCTGCCTCCAGGTCAAAGAGCTTGCCCATGTCCTCAGAGGTGGCATATTTAAATGTAGTGCTCTGAATGATGGGGATTTGCCGTGGCTCGCCACTGGCAGGGCTGTAGCCGGCTTGAATACACAGGGTCTCTGTGCGAAGCTTTTGTTCCATAGGAATCACCTCAAAAATAGGATGCCACTATTGTAATCGGAAACTGTATTTTTGTCAATGCGGATGTGGCAGGATCAGCGTGTGTTCCTTATTTTTCAAAGCAGTCACCAGCTCTTGCCCGGTTCGCACCCGGTAGGGAAGGGCAATGCCGGTGGTGCCCAGCTTGGCTTCTCCAATATGATGCAGATCGCTTCCGGCGGTGCGGATCCAATCCGTACCCTCCGCCAGCTCCATTGCCATGCGGTTTTTCTCCGGCGAATTTCCTGCGTTGCAGACTTCGATACCGTCCAGATGCTCCATGGGAAGCTGAATCTCCCATCCGCCGTAGCGATAGGGATGAGCCTGAATCAGCAGTCCGCTATAGCCATGAACACGTTCAGAAAATGCCCCAATGGAAAGGCTGGGAATGTCCGGGTTTTCCAGCAGAAAGGGCAGATCGATTCCATAGCAAAGAGCCTCCAACCCATTTCCGTAGGCGTGCTCAATGCCAAAGATCACATCAAAATCCAAAGGCTCCGCTGCCTCCTTTGCCGCAAGATAGGCGTCATAGTAGTGCCGCATCTGATCGTCCCACGGCAGGTCAGAGGGGACACAGGTGTTGCCATGAATAAAATGATCCGTCAGCACCAGCCCTGCAAAGCCTGCCCTATGATAGGCGTACACCAGCTCCTGAGGGGAGGAATGGGCACAGCGGCTGCAAAAGCGGCTGTGGCAGTGGGTCTCATATTTGTAAAGCATAAATCCTCCATAAGCTTTAAAAGCCATTGCGCCTCAGCGACGCAATGGCTTTTTAAATCATTTTTTCAAATCCTTTTTCATCTCTGTAATATAAGCATCACAAACGGTTTTGGCTTCGCCCTGCATCCGCTCCACGCCTTTGTCGATCCAAATGGCATGGTCACACAGCCGCTTGACTTCGTCGATGGTGTGGGAGACATACAGCAGCGTGGTACCGCCGCTGAGCATTTCCGTCATTCTCTGCTCACATTTTTTGCGGAATTTATAGTCACCCACGGACAAAATCTCATCCACGATCAGGATCTCCGGCTTGACCATGGTAGCGATGGAAAAGCCCAGACGGGCACGCATACCGGAGGAGAAATTCTTCAGGGGAGAGTCCAGAAAATCATGAAGCTCCGCAAAGTCCACGATCTCATCAAAATGCTCCTGCATGAACTTTTCCGAATGCCCCAGCACACAGCCGTTGAGGAAGATATTCTCTCTGGCGGTCATCTCCTGGTCAAAGCCGGCACCCAGCTCGATCAGAGGGGCAACACGACCATTGACGGTGATACTTCCCTTGTAGGGCTTTAAAATACCGCTGATGGCTTTCAGCATGGTGGACTTACCGGAGCCGTTGGTGCCAATCAGACCCCAGGCTTCACCGGCATGGACCTTGAAGCTGATGTCCTGCACGGCTAAAAACTCCTGAAACATCAGCTGCCGCTTCAGCATTTTTACCACATATTCCTTTAGGTTATCGACCTTCTGATTGGCTTTATTAAACCGGATGGTCACATGATCCACATCAATGATGACCTTCTTTTCACTCATAGCAATTCTCTCCGATCAAATATACAAAATAAACTTATCCTGAGATCTGGAGAAGCTCCAGATACCAAGACCCAGTGCCGCCACAGCAGCCAGACATCCGGCACCGATGATTCCCCAGCCGGGCATCCGGGCACTCCATACCAAGTCCCGGAACTGTCCCACATAGAAGTACATGGGATTAAAGTGCTTGATGATCCATTGCAGATTCTCAGGCAGAGCCTCCATGGGATAGAAGATGGGAGTCAGATACATCCAGGCGGTGGTAATGGCGTTGTAGATGTACTGAATGTCCCGGAAGAACACATTCGCCTGAGCGAGAAACAGTCCCAGTCCCACGCAGAAGATATACAGCTGCAAAACCACCAGGGGGAACAAAAAGAAGTACATGGAGAACCGAACGCCGGTGACCAGCATGACGATCAGCAGCGCACCCAGTGAGAAAACAAAATCCACCATGCCGCTGGTAATTTTGGAAACGGTAAAAATATACCTGGGGACATAGGTCTTTTTCAATAGGGCGGCATTGGCGGTGATGGAATAGATGGCCTGATGGGTGCTGTTGTTCATGAAGTTGAACAGCAGCTGACCGCAAAACAGGTACACCGGAAAATGTTCAATATTACGCTTGAACATAGTAGAGAATACCACTGCCATGACGCTCATGATCAGCAGGGGATTCAGGATACTCCAAATATATCCAAGGACGCTGCGCCGGTACTTCAGCTTAATGTCTCTGCTGACCAGCAGCCGCAGCAGATCCTTGTAGCTCCAAATTTCTCTTATCAGTTTCACGTTGAGAAGTCATCTCCTTAGTTAAAATCGTTTTGACGGCGGAGCTTCCGGTAAAATCCGGAGCGCAGCACCTTCTCCCAAGTGGACTTACGGATGTGCAGCCGGTTCATCACCCGGAAGATCTGGTATTGCTTCCTTGAGCGTTCATAGGCACCGGGAAGCTGGGCTTCAAATCGTTTCATCATGGCAGCTCCCAGACGGCGGCCCTTTTTCCGGTTCGGCTCCACCAGCATGACGGTGGTGATGTAGCTGAGCAGAACACCCTGGGCTTTCATCTCATAGAATGCTTTGCCGCCGCCAGTCAGCCGCTGTGGAGCGTATTCCTTTATAAACCGTTCCAGCACCGCCTCCACATGGGAAAGCCGTTTCAGCTGATTGGCATCGGAAACGCTTTGCTGCACATCACCAATGCGGTAGTCATAAAGAAACAGATCAAAGGGAGTCACCGATTTTGCATAGCAGCAGGGAATGGTGGCGTACTCGTGATCTTCATAAAACACATGCTCAGAAAGCTGTATGGCTTTTTCATGGTAGAAATCAGTGCGGTAGGTGATGCCGTGGAAGGTCAGGCTCCGCTCGAAGCTTTTCGGGCAGGACATGATCTGCTCCAAGGTGTACGCTTTTCCGAATTCCTCCGGGTAGCTTTTCCACTTTTTGACCTCGCCGGTGGAAATGTCACGGGTGTAGTGATGGGTCAGGACCACATCGCTGTCACAGTTTTCCAGAAGGGAAAGGAACCGGGGCAGCTCTTGGGTTTCGATCCAGTCATCTGCATCGATAACCTTTAGGTATTTTCCTTTTGCCGCGGCACAGCCGGTGTTCAGCGCACCGCCGTGCCCCTTGTTTTCCTGGGTGATGACCTGAACAATGCCGGGGTACCGGGCTTGCAGGTTCTGAGCAACGGTCAAGGTATCATCGGTGGAGCCATCGTTGATGATCAGCACCTCCAGCTGATCCATTGTCTCAGGGTGCATCAGGGAAGTGACGCACTTATTCAGATAGGCACTGCAATTGTAGCTGGGGATAATGAAAGAAAGCAGCTTCATGTTGATTCCTCTTTCTTGTCCATGGCCTTGCGCTGGCGTGTGATCTTGTTTTCCTTTATTCCCTTGAGCGTTGCTTTCATGGCTTGAAGCATGGTCAGCTGCCCAGCGTATAAAGAATGCTTTTTCAGCACATAGTATCCACCGTAAAGCATTGCCATCGGCAAGCCAAGAATGTAACGGGTGGTTGCCCCTCGGTTTATGAAGAATGCTTCATCAAAGCCTTCAAACCAGGTGGACACGGTCTGTCCCACCGAGGCAATTTCAACAGGCACATAGTAAATTTTCAGCTTGGCTTTTTGGCAGTCCAGAAGGAATTTTAGTTCCTCCTCCGCACCGTTGCCGGTGCCGGCCCCCAAAAGCTCGTCAAATCGGACCCCGGTTTTTATCAGGCTTTCCCGACGAAAGGAGATCTGCCAGGAGCTGACCTTCATGGTTTTTGGAAATTTCAGCTCCATCACCCGGTCAGGGAAGGAGGGAGGGCGATCCTTCATTTTAAAGATCACCACATCCGCCATCGGCAGAGAGTGCCATGCATCCAGAATGCGTGTTTCGTAATCGGCGACAAATTGCTCATCATCGTCACAAAGCAGACAAATATCCCCTGTGGCGGCTTCGATTGCCATATTCCGGCTTTTGGTCAGACCACGGCTCTTGGTAAAGATCATCC
>CAZENN010000029.1:0-19606 GCA_964513605.1 uncultured Oscillospiraceae bacterium | reverse complement strand
TCTCCACGGTCAGGCCGACCTCGGTAGGCTCCGGATGACCAAAGGTTTCCGTGTTGGCCTTGTCAAGCATAGCCATGCACTTCAGGTTCACTTCGCCCACTTCCAGAACGATGGGCAGAAGTTCCTCCATGCCCCAATCCTCCATGCCAATGGCGAACAGTGCCTTGTACAGAAAGCTGTGGATGGTGTCATCCGTGTAGCCCAGTACAGCGGCATGGTAAGCATAGGCGGCGATACCACGGATGCCGAACAAAATCAGGGATTTCAAACTGCGAATGTCCTCGTTGGCGTTCCACAGCTTCTGCATATCATAGTCATTGTTTTTGCCGCAGGAGGAAGCACACTTGAAGCACTCCGGCACCAGCTTCCGCTTTTCGATCTCCACTCGCTCCATGATAGCAAGCAGTGCGTCGTTATCAAAATTCACATTGGTCAGTGTGGCAAACAGACCTTCTACGATCACAGCAGCGGTAGAGCGGCTGACCATGTGATCGTTGCCCTCGGTGGCTCTTGCCAGACCGATCAGAGCGCCGGTCAGCTTGTCCTGGATCTGCGCTGTATCCGCTTTCTTGCCGCAGACACCCACATTGCCTGCACAGCCCTTACAGCCGGCGGTCTGCTCACATTGAAAACAAAACATAGTATTATTTCTCCTTATCTGATGATCCGCCCGTCGGGACTGATGGTTGCGATGTACAGTGGGATATTCTTTCCACTGTTTTCCAAGGTGGTCTGAACCGCGTGGCTCAGACCACCGCAGCAAGGTACCGTCATCCGGGTGACGGTGATGGAACGGATATTGTTGTATTTCAGAATCTGGGTCAGCTTTTCGGAATAGTCCACCGCATCCAGCTTGGGACAGCCAATCAGCGTCACCTTGTCACGCATGAATTCCTTGTGGAAATTGCCGTAGGCATAGGCGGTGCAGTCTGCCGCGATCAGCAGATCCGCGCCGTCAAAGTAAGGTGCGTTGGGCGGCAGAAGTTTGATCTGTACCGGGAAATTGGTCAATTGACTGGGTACATTTACCGCAGAGACCGGCGCGTTTGGCGCAATACTCCGGCAGGCAGAACCGGGACAGCCGCAGGGCAGTGGATGTTCCTTTGCCTTCTTCGCTGCCAGCACAGCCGCTTCGTTGTAAGCAGGTGCTTCCCGTTCTGTAAAAGAAATGGCGTTCATGGGACAAGCCGGGAGACAGTCGCCCAAGCCATCACAGTAGTCCTCACGCAGCAGCTTCGCCTTGCCATCCACAATGCCAATGGCACCTTCGTGGCAGGCATCGGCACACAGACCGCAGCCGTTGCATTTTTCCACATCAATGGTGATGATTCTTCGGATCATAGTCATTCCTCCAATCATGATTTTATATTGTTATCATACAGGCTGCCGGGCAGAGATGATGTTGCAAAAGTCACATCCCAACATCATCACAGGATTCGGAAGCAGTTCCTGTCGTAGTCGATCAGTCCATCGTCTTTCATTTTGACTAATTCTCTCGTCAAAGCACTTCGGTCAACGCAGAGGTACTCTGCCAGCTCCACTCTGCCAAGAGGAATTTCAAAGTAACGGGATTCGTGGACTTGCGCCTGAATGGAAAGGTATGCCAGAAGCTTTTCCCGGATGGTCCGCTTGGAGACCACCTCTACCTTACGAATCAGATCCCGGTTTTTATTGGCGATGATGTGTACCATGTTCTCAATGAGCCGGTGGTGGAACGCACAGGCCATGGTGCAGCTATGCACACAGCGGTCAAAGGGGATAAACAGGATCTTCGCATCCTCGCAGACCATGAAGGTCACCACGGACAGATTATCCTCACCACAGGCAAAGGTCTCGCCAAACAGCTGGTTCTTGCGAATCCGAACCAGCATGGTTTTATTGCCCCAGAGATCTTCTTTTACCATATCCACAGCACCGGAAAGCAAAATGCCGATGTGCCTGATAGTTTCTTCCTCGAAGGCAACGATGTCACCTTTCCGGAAGGCACCGATATGATAGCCGATGCAGCCCAGCACGGCCTTCCGATCTTCCGGACTGATGCCATCAAACAGCGGAGAATTCACTTCATTGATAAGGTCTTTCATTTTGCTCCCCTCCATAGGTGTATTTTACTACAAACAGGCCAATGCCGCAACGGTTCTCTTGGAAATGCATTTAGTACTTTGTAACCAAAACCCCCAGTCCTTAGATTGTTTTCCTCCGTTTGAACATGGAAAGACAGATCCTAAAATTGAAGGATGTAAATATTACCAAAATAAAAACTGCTGTGATGCGATAGATTGTATATTTCACAACAAAGTCTTTAAGAACCCAACAATTTCCGAGAAAAGTGCCTTCCTTAAAAGGGAATTATTGTTGCATTTTAGTGGTGCTTGTGATACAATAAAGATGAGTTATAGTCATTTTTAATATGGGGTGCTGTGCCGTTTCTGTTTTTTGTGTGATGGGCAGACCTCAAGGAGGATTTTGAATTTGAAGTTTTTTAGAAAATGGATGGCATTGGTCATTGTGGCACTGATGCTCTGCGTGCCGACAACGGCGGCGTTTGCGGCGGAAGAAAAGACGGATTCCGCTGCGTATGCCTATACGCAGGTCAGTGAAGTGGTCTATGCCACAGGATCTGTGAATATTCGCACCGGTCCGGGGACTGACAATCCCATCATCGGTGTACTGCGTAAGGGTAAGTCCATCCGGCGGGTTGCGGTTGGAAGCAATGGCTGGAGCAAAGTGATGTACGAAGGGGAACTGGCATACATCCATTCCTCCTATCTCAGCACATCCCGGCCTGACGGGGATCCCTCCGATCTGGATACGCAGGAGCTGACACGTCAGATCGCCATTGCCAATGGTCTGAACCAAATGGACTATACGGCAGAATCCTGGGCAAATGTCACGTCTGCTCTGGATGAGGCCTGCGCAATTCTGGGAGGCAATGATCAAAGTGCTGTTGATGCCTCCGCGCAAACGTTAAAAAACGCCATGACCGCTTTGGTGCGGATGGATTATACCGCTCTGGAGGCTGCGCTGGCTGATATGCAGACACTGGGGGAGGATGATTCCGCCAATGCTCTGTGGCTGGAGCTGATGCAGGCTGCCCAGAAGGGAAAAGGTCTGCTGACCAGCGGTGATCAGGCCGCGGTGGATGCCGCTGCCGCCGAAATCACTGCTCTTCTGACTCAGATCAAGGAAACGATCGATACCAAGCCTGCCCCGGAGGTGGTGATTCAGGAGGTCCCTGTGGAGGTGTATCCCAAGGATTCTTACTGCAACATTCCCACCCACCGGGTCTGGCAGGTGCTGTTCTTCGCCAGTGCGGCGTTGAATGTGGTTCTGGCGGTGGTGATCGTGGTCTACACAACGAAGAAAAAACGGAAGCAGCGGGATAACACCCCTCTGGTCGACTACGACATTTTCGATGATACCATGTAACCCGGGGCTGTTTTCGGGTTCGAAGGCGAAAGGAACATTATGGCACGAAACGAGCATAATTGGAAACGAAAAGAATATGAGACCTGGGACGAGGCATTCCGTGGACTGACACCGGCTGTCCGGCAGCAGTCCGTCCGGGTGGCGGCGTATGCCCAGACCTTGTTTGTACAAGCCTGTGCCGGGTCCTTCGGGACAAATACCCGGGATGGCGAAGAGCGTATGCAGGGTCAATATGCGGATCTGGCGTACAAATGCGGAATGTACCACCAGTTGGGTAAAGCTCTGGTGCCGCCGGAGTACCAGCTCTGGCAGGACGATTTTACGGACGAGGAAAAGGCGGTGTATAAAAAGTACACCACCGATGGTCGTCTCCTGGTATCGATCTTGCAGGAGCGGGGCAACCGGGCTAAGGAACGGCGCAGAGGTGAGCTGCTGGAGCAGCCGACTCAGAACATTCCTGATCTCATGCTTCGGGAGACCTGTGAACAGCATATGGAGCGTTGGGATGGCAGCGGCTATCCTGCCAATCGCTTGGGCAGTGATATCAGCCCCATTGCCCAGATCGTGGGCATTGCCAAGGAATTGGACCGGCTGGCATCGGAGACCAAATCCGAAACCCCCTTCGATGATGCCTACCGTATCCTGATCTCCCAGATGGGAACTCTGTGGAGCCCTGAGCTGATCGAGGTTTTGAAAGGTGCCCGAACCAAATGCCGGGCAGTCTACAATAAATATATCCACTATACCATGACCCTGCCCAAGACGATCCCTCTGGTGGAGAAGCGAAAAGGTCGGGCAATGGGACTGCAATACCGCCCGATGGTGGGAGATACCCAGGGAAGTGTGGTGGCTTACGAAGCAATTCCCTGGTTCGGCGGCATTCCCGATCGCCCCGGCGAGACGGAAACTGCCCAGGAGCTGGAAGAAATACTGAGACGAAAAGAACTGGTAACAGACATTTCCTTCTATTTCCTATATGAAGCGGCAGATACGGTGCTGCGCATTGAGAACTGCAAGCTGAAGATACAGGCGGTGCTGCTGCAAATGCTCCCGGATTTTTACCTCCAGGGCACCCAGCTCCAGCGATTGAATCAGCTGTTTAAAGACCAGCCCATCCCCCGGGAGAAGCTGCTGCTGACCATCCCCATGGACACCATCCTGAATGCCAAGAAGAGCACCATTGAGGTCATCGAGCGATATCTGCGAAATGGCATTTGCCTGATGGTGGATGGCTATGACCCGGCGAAGCTGCCCTCGGAGAACCTGAAGACCATGGGCTTTACATACCTGCGGCTGGATCCTGCCCTGCATTTGAAGCAGGAGACCGCCAATACCATGAACCTGCTCCGGCGTGACGGCTTTACGCTGATCGGCGGCGGTGCGGATACCCATGACGCACTGGCATGGCTGGCGGCCTGCGGTGTAGCGTACATGAGCGGCACCCTGACCGGTGTACCCGTCAGCGAGGACGAATTGATCCGGGATTCTCTGGCGAGAGAGAAATAAGCGATGGAAAAACTGGAAAACTATCTGATTGCCGCGGAGAAGACCGAAGGCAAAAAGCAGCGCCGCCCTGTTTTGAAGCGCAAGCGGGCAGGGGAGGTCCTGACCCGGGAACAGGTCCGTGCCATCAAGAAAGGCCGTAAGGTACTGCGCCGGGAGATGAAGGCAAAGGGGCTGAAGGATAAGTCGGATTTCGAGCTGACAGCCTCCAACATGGGTCTGTATTTCGATAAACGCCGTGGACTGCTTTGGCTGCGGTGGCTGTTTCATGGCAAGGGACTGTGGGCACTGCTGGGAGCACTGTTACTGCTGATGCTGACCCTGTTCGTGTTTTCCTTGATCAGCCAGCTTCGGGGACATTTTACCATCAATATGAGCGATGGGATGTTCCGGGAAGGCTTTGTCCTGAGTGAGACGAAGGATTTTGCCAATCCCACCACACACCTGTTCTGCACCCCGGCAGAGAAAGTGCCCTGCATCTCCATCAGCAATCTTCCTGAAGATCTGGATGAGATCGATGGTCAGCACAACGAGGAGTATTTTGCCTATACCTTCTACTGCCGGAACGAAGGAGAGTCCACGGTGGGGTATGAGTGGCAGATCAATCTGAATTCCGAAAGCCTGAATCTTTCCTCCGCTTGCTGGGTCATGGTCTTTGAAGACGGAGAGATGACCTTTTACGCGGAGAAAAACAGCGAGACCGGCAAGGCAGAGGCACTGCCCGCGCTGGATGATAACAGCCGTGGCTATATCATGCGTCCCCTTGAAAAATTTAACAAGAATCCCGATGCCCAGTACCAGACCATCAAGCAGGGCATCGGATATGAATACAGCCGTGTGATACCGGTTCCCTTTGTATCGGATTCGGTGGTTGCTCAGGGGACACAGGAAGAAGTGGCTCCCGGCGATGTGCATAAATATACGGTGGTCATCTGGCTGGAAGGAGACGACCCGGACTGTACTGATGAATTGATCGGCGGTCATGTGGGTATGGATTTCCGCCTCCAACTGGTCGGCGAAGAGTCCGGCTCCGGCGGCGACGGAAACGGCTTCTCCTGGGATGACATCTGGAACGGCCTGAAATTCTGGTAAATGCATGTAGGGACCGGCCTCCGGACGGTCCACCGCGACGCAATGTAGGGACCGGCCTCCGGACGGTCCGCCGAAAATGCGTCGCATTTTCGGATTTTCCGAAGGGAAATAAACCGTACTTTGGATTGCCTGTCGGCAATGTGCTTTTGCGACGCAAAAGCACAGGACCGTGGTGCTCAGCGCAGCTGATTCAAATAGAACGATTGCCGGGGGCAATCGCACAATGATTTAGTCTGCCGGTCCCTACGATTGGTACTTTTTTATTCATATGCTCCCCACCGGCGGACGCACTCTGCCGTCGACGGGATGACATAGCTCCGGCGGGAGCTGAAACTCGCAAAATATCGAAAGGAATGATGTAACAATGAACAAGAAGCAAGGAAAGCGCCGTGTTGACATTAAGTCCAAGCTGATCGGCGCGATTTGCATGCTGCTGGTTTCTACCATCATGTTGGTCTCCACGACCTACGCTTGGTTTACCCTGTCTACGGCCCCTGAGGTCAAGGGTATCACCACTGCTGTCGGTGCCAACGGCAACTTGGAAATGGCACTGCTGCCCAAGAGTGGTTCTCTGGCGGACATCACCTCCCAAGCTGGTGACAGCGGCCTGGATATAGAGCGGCGGAATGTAACCTGGGGCAACCTGGTGGATGTCAGCGATACCAGCATCTATGGTTTGGACAAGATCTCTCTGTATCCTTCCGCACTGAATGCGGCGACTGAGGATGCGAATGGCAATCCTCTGACTCTGGCAGAGGCACTGCTGGAAACCCCCGGCTATGGAGCAGACGGTCGTGTCAGTGAGCTGCTGAAAAACACGGTCACCGGTTATTACGACAGCCAGACCACCTCTTTCTCCCCCAATGATTACTACGGTGTTCGTGCGGTGGGTACTGCCTCCGGCATGACTGATCGTCAGCTGGACTACCGTAATGCCCGTTCCACTGCCAATACCGCCAAGGCACAGGCAGCCAACCAGGCAGCTCAGTCCCTGAATAACAACGGTTCTGCCCTTGCGAATATCGCAATTTCTTATGGTATGAATAGCACTGCTGCCACCTTTGGACAGACCGATGTTACGACTTTGCGCAGCATCATCGATGACCTGAATGAGGATGAGGGCGTTCTGGATCGTATTGAAACCGCATACATCCAGTACATCCTGGCTTACGCCGCATCTGCCGCATCCGGCGAGGCAGACACCACATGGCAGGCTGTCAAGGGTGCCGTGAATGCTGAGGGTGCCACGCTGGATAGCATCATCACTGCCATGGGCGGAACCTTCGCACTTCCCCAAGCACTGGCGACAGCCATTGAGGAGTACAATGAGATGGTCGCTTCTGTTGCCGAAGCAGACGAAGCACTGCAGACTCTGGAGACCGAATTGGCTGCCGATGCGAACGCTGACTTTACTTGGGCGGAGATCAGAACTGCCTTGACTCCTCTGGCAGATCCTTCTGCCATGCTGATCAATGGCTTCAAGGCTAGTGAGGTTAAGAGTAATTTGGGTGATCTGGTTAGCTCTGTTACCTCTCAGGGCGGTCTGAAGGTCATTATGAAGACCGGCGCAGGCGTATATGCGGATATTGCTGACCAGTGCGGCGACTACAATGCCTCCATTACCATCGAGAAGGTCGAGTATAATGGCATTGTCCTGAACAACATGGCTGCCCAAATGGAGACCCAATCTGACGTTAACCCTGCGTATCTGGATCAGATCGGCACTGTGATTGCTGCGGCCGGTTCCCCCGAGGGCACCGGAAACGCGGTTCTGCCCATTACTGACATGTATGGCTACATCATTGATATGGCTTTCCGGACCAACGCGGCTGAGTCCAATCTGCTGCTGCAGGTGGATGCGGCTGACCGTATCTACAGCGACAACACCAACGAAGAGACGCTGGGCGGCGGAAGCTCCATGACCTTTAAGGCTGTCCCCACAGACTTTACCAACGATCAGGTCAAGGGTCTGATGAGTGCCATCCGCATTGTATTCTTTGATCCCACTGATGATCAGAAGGTCGTAGCCACCGCCAAGCTGGATGTGGACAACGCCACCCTGGGCACAGACGGTATCACCGCCAAGATGTACCTGTATACCATCACCGAAGACGGTGAGACCAAATTGGAAGACAACGCGATCATGCCTCTGACCCAGAATGAGGCTACCGCCCTGTCCGTGCTGGTGTACCTGGACGGCGAGAACGTGGGCAACGACGATGTGGCTGCCACCGCTGCCAGCTCCATGACTGGCTCGATGAACCTGCAGTTCGCAAGCTCTGCCAATCTGGTACCCATGGAGTATTCCGCTCTGAATATTCCCGGTGTCACCGAGGTAACAGAGTAAACACCCGACTCCGTAGGGATCGGTCGAACGACGGTCCGCCGAAAATGCGACGCATTTTCGGATTTCCCGAAGGGAAATAAACCGTATTTTGTATTGCCTGTCGGCAATGTGCTTTTGCGGCGCAAAAGCACAGGACCGTCCGGAGGCCGGTCCCTACGGCGATGTGTGATATGTTTAAAATCACAGCTTAATTTGATCATGGACAGTCGGCTGTGGTCTGACCTGAATAGAGTGCTTCAGGCAGCCCAGCCAGCGTCCGTATTTTAACATTACCCTTGCACTTTCAGAAAGGAGACAGCCTTGAGCCAGCGTAAGAAAGCGTTTCCACGCAAAAGAACGGTGCTTGTGTACCTTTATATGCTTTTGCTGCTGCTAATTTTGCTCACTGTGGCCTCCTATACTTGGTTTTCCCTGAGCAGAACCCCACGAGTCAGCGATATGTATATGTTTATCAATTCGGTTTCCGGTCTGGAAATTTCCGCCGATCCTCTGGCGGAGGACTGGCAGCTGCAGTTGGATTTCCGGGATATGGTGGATGTTACCACCCCCTTGCGTCCGGTGACCTGGTCAGAGCAAGAGCAGCGGTTTTATGCCGCAAGCTATGGACTGGATGGTCGGCTCCAGAGCTATGATATCTGGGAGCCGCTGACCGATGAGCGCAATGCAAATAAGGATAATTATGACGGCTACTATATTAAAGCCACATTTTATGCCCGTTCCGCACAGGCCGAGCACGTTTCCCTGTCTGAGGCTGTGGAAGTGGACAATGGCATCGAAGGGTCCGGCACTTATGTGATCGGCACTCCGGTATGGGACGACCAGCAGCTTCTCCACTACAACGGCGGTCAGGGTGCCGAATGCGCGATACGCATCGGTATGCGGATCACGCCGGTGGACGATCAGGGAGAAGCGAAGGACGAACCCTCCAAATTTATGATCTATGAGCCAAACAGTGACATCCATGTGGATGGAACGCAGGGCTATGTACCCACCCCAAGCATTCACGATACCCCCACACTGGTGCCGGAAGACCGGCTGATTCTGCAAACCGCATCCACATGGACGGAGGCCTATCCTGTCGAGCGGGATGTGGTGGTAAAGGATCTGGGGGAATTTCAATCAGATACCGTGCTGTTTTCTCTTGACCCCGGTGAGATGGTCAAAATCGACCTGTATGTCTGGCTGGAAGGGCAGGATATTGACTGCACCAATCAGATCAATCAGGCGCAGATCTTGGCATGCATCCAGCTGGCATCCCAGTCGGAAGGACAGTCCGGTTTGCAGCCCATCGAATAATTCTGTATAGAAGATAAAAGCCGGACATTGTTCCGGTTGATCAAAACAATGAATAAAACGCAATCCATGCGGTTTGCGTGGATCATGCTTTTAGAATACAAAATATGCAAATGTAAAACCCAAATTAAGAAGGGAGATTTCTTCATGAAGAAGCCGGAAACCGAAGTATTAGCCCAGACTGAACCTACCAAAAACGAAGAAGTCGAAGTTACGACGGAAAAGAAGGAAAGCAAGGTCAAGCGAGTATTGAGCATCATCGTGAACGTGCTGCTGGTCATTGCCATCGCATTGGCCGCAATTTGTACCTATGTATCCTATGTCAATACCTCAGGCAATGGTGTGCCCAGTATATTCGGTATCCGAATGTTCTCCGTGCAGACCGATTCTATGTACCCCACCCTGAAGCCCGGTGACATGATCTTCGACACGGCTGTGGACGATGCCGGTGAGCTGAGAAAAGGGGATATCATTACTTACTGGACAGTGATCGATGGTGAGCGAGTGCTCAATACCCATAGAATCAATAATATTTATGATGGCGGCGGCTACCTGATCTTCGAGACCATGGGTGATAAGACCTCCACCGTTGACCCGTTGACGGTCCATGAATCTGAGATCGTTGGTCAATATTCCGGTGTCTGCATCAGCGGACTGGGCAAGGTATTTGATTACCTGCAATCTCCCAGCGGCTTCTTTATCGTGATCTTGATTCCTGTGTTCCTGTTCTTTGTGTTCCATCTGGTCCAGTTCTTCCGGGTGCTGTTTGAGTACCAAAATGTGAAGAACCGCATCAAGTATGAGCAGGAACGGGGCAAGACGGAAGATCTGATCGAGGAGCAGAAGAAGCAGCAGATGGAAGCCCAGGTACAGGCAAGGGCAAAGATGGAAGAAGAGCTGCGCCAGCGACTGCGTGAAGAGATCATGGCATCCATGGCGGCACAAAAGAAGGAAAAGCAAGAGCCTGTCGAAGAAGCCCCCACGGAAGAGGAAGCCCCTGCTGAGGAAGCTGCCTCCGAGGAAGCTCCCACTGCCGGGGAAGAGCAAGCAAACGATAATCAGTAACTCTGAAATCAGGAGAAAACATGGATAATTTCTTGCGATATTTCTATCAGGATATTGGACGGGTGTTTCGGGCATTCCTGGATATCTTTTCAGCCTTTTTTAATTTCTTAAATTACCTGCTGAATTTCCCCATGCGAATGGACATCATCAAGTCCTACTCCAGCGATTTTTCCACCGGGGACTGGATCATGCTGCTGATTGCCAATCTGCTGCTGATCGGTCTATGTATTCTGCTGGGCTATCTGCTGGTGAAGCTGTTTCGCAGGATCTTTCGTTTCCGGGTCTCTGCCAAACAATATGATGCCATGGCAAAGCAGGTGCGCAGTCTTCAGCGGGATCTGCTTCGTGCAAACTATGAAAAAGATAAGCTGCTTGCCATGAAAGTGGCAGAGCTGGGCGGCGATCGGGTAGAGCTGCCCGAACTGTCCGAGGAGGAGACCGTCGAGGAAACTGCGCCATCCGAGGAGGAAGCAGGGCAGGAGGGACTTGTTCCCGTGTCCAATCGCAATACGATCAATTCGCCCTGCGTGGATCCGGCGGACAGCCGTTTCTTCCGGCTTACTTCTGTGGATAATTATTATAAGACCGAGTATGTTCCTCCGGTCTACGACAATGCCATCACTCTGGAAGGCTTCTGCGAGCAGTTCCGAAAATTTGCCGCATCCCAGCTCAAGCTGTACTATGATCTGGATATGATGCGCTATTTCGTGGCATCCCTGGGCACCAGCCGAATCATCATCTTGCAGGGTATATCCGGTACCGGTAAAACCTCTCTGCCCTACGCCTTCGGCAAATTCGTTCAGAAGGATACCACGGTGGTTTCCGTCCAGCCTTCCTGGCGTGAACGTACCGAGCTGTATGGCTACTTTAACGAATTTACAAAGCGATATTCCGAGACGGAGTTCCTCCGTGCCATTTACGAGGGCAATTACTACCGGGATCCCCATTTGGTGATCTTGGATGAGATGAACATTGCCCGTGTGGAATATTACTTTGCGGAAATGCTGTCCATTCTGGAAATGCCCCGTTCGGAGGAATGGAAGGTGGACATCGTCACCGCAGTGTGGGACAATGACCCCTGCTTGATCAATGGCGGCAACGTGCAGATCACCGATAACATTTGGTTCGTCGGCACCATCAATAACGACGACTCCACCTTTGCGGTGGCGGATAAGGTCTACGACCGTGCAATCCCCATTGACCTTGACAGCCGTGCAGATGCCTTTGAGTGCGAGCCGACACCGCCGGTGTATGTTTCCACGGATCACCTGATCGAACTGTTTAATCAGGCAAAGCAGGACTACCCCATTTCTCAGGAAAGTCTGGACAAGCTGGAGCTTTTGAATAACCATCTGATCAAGAATTTCCGTCTTGCCTTCGGTAACCGTATCATGAAGCAGATCCGTGACTACGTTCCCTGCTTCGTCGGATGCGGCGGCACCGAAATTCAGGCCATTGACTTCATCGTGGCAAAGAAAGTCCTGCGTAAATTTGAATCTCTGAGCCTGGGCTTTATGAAGGATGAGCTGACCAAGCTCAATAGCTACCTGGATAAGCTGTTTGGCAAGAATACCATGGTCATCTGCAAGAAGTATATCGAATACCTGAAGAAGAACAGCTAATCGCTGCTGTGGCGAACGCAAATAACAGGAACAGAAAGGAGGCACATTTTGGACGAAAAAGAAAAGGAAAAGACCGGTGGAAAGAAAAAAAAGTCCCTGATCGATCCGGTCTACCTGAAATTTACAAAAAGTGTCATCCGTGCCATTGGCAGCATGGAATTTTACGAATATTTTATGGATGCGGTGTCCCATGCGGAAAATGAGATTCAGTTCTCAAACCGCCGTATGGAGAAGTGGATCGACCGATCTTGGGTCGATGCCATCGAAGGCACGTTGGATGCCTTTCAGAAGATCATCGCTACCCCCCGAAATGCGATCAGGGAGGAAGAACTGATCGTCAACGTGGCAAATGCCAAGAAAGCGGGACCGGATGTGGTGGTCCATCTTGCCCAGCACGCCTCACTGGTGGAAAAGTACGATGCCGATACCGGCGACGTGCGACCCAGCAGACTGATGCAGAAGTACCGGGAAGATTCCATCTCCCTGTATGAGAACCGGCTGATCTTCACGGTACTGGAAAACGCCCACCACTTTGTCAAGATTCGCCATGACGCGCTGTTTGCCGAAATGAGCGACGAATTCGGTGCCAAGCTAAAGGTTTGTACCGATATGGAAAGTGCCACCGAGCATGTGCATTTGGATATGTTCCTGCACATCCGGGATGTGGACAGTGCGCTGGATACCGACGGTAAGCATATCAATGTTTTTGACCGGGTCTCCCGGCTGCTTCGACTGCTTACCGTGTATATGAACAGCCCCTTTGCCCAGCAAATGGCAAAACTGCCCCGAGTAAAGGGTGCCATCACCAAGACCAACGTTCTGAAAAAGAACCCTTACTACCGAACCATCGTGAAGCTGGGAGAATTTCTCAATGATTACGATGACGTTGGCTACGCGGTGAACATCGTCGAACAGAATCCCGCGATCACCGAGGAATTCCAGAGGGATATCTACCACAATGTGCTGTTCAATTATCTGGTCCTGAAAGGTTACATGGAGCGTGAAAGGGATCGTCAGATGCCTGCGCCCATGAAGGAAAAGAAACGGGAACTGAAACCCAAGTTTGTCAAGGAGATCATCGAGGAGCTGACGGAGGATTACGATCTGCCTGAGGTGGAGATTCGGAAGGTTCTCATTGAGGAACTGACCAAGGAACAGCTGATGCGTGAAGAGGCTGCGGAACGCCGCCGTCTGGTGGAGGAGCAGGCCCAGCGCAAGAAGGAAGAACAAGAGCGCATTCGTCAGGAGAAGGAAGCCGAGAAGGAGCGCATCCGGCAGGAAAAGGCTGCCGAGAAGGAGCGCATCCGGCAGGAAAAGGAAGCCGAGGAAGAACGTCTGCGTCAGGAGGCTGTACTCCGTGAGATCATGGATACGCAGCGGTGCAAGAGCCTGAAGAGAGAGCTGAAGTATTTTGCTGAGAATCTGGAAAAGAAATTGAAAGCCCGTGAAAATGCCCTTGCCAAGAAAGCGGCGGAGCTGAAGGAATTTGAAGATGCGGCGCAGCTGCTGGAGGAAGCGGAACAGCGTAAGCTGGAGGCGGAAGAACGGGAAAAGAAGCGTATCAAGGAAGAACGGGAACGTATCCGCCGGGAAAAAGCCCTGGCTGCCCAGCGTGCCCAACAAGAGGCACTGGAACGCGCGCAGCGTGAGGAGCAGGAAAAGCTGGAGCAGGAAGAACAGCGGCGAAGGGAGCAGGATGCCCGGGATACCGCTGCTACCGATCCCTACCGCCAGGAAATTGTGATGTTCCTGAATAACCTGCCCTATCGCATGGAACAGCGTGAGGCAGAGGCAAGGCGTATTATTCAGGAGCAGGAGCGGCAGGAGCAGCAGCGACAGCAGCGTCACGCACGGAGAGGGTTATTCCGGCGATAACCCAGCAAGCAGCCACATTCTGAGGTGATCGACTATGAAAAAAATGTATACCAAGTTAATAGCCATCACCCTGATTTTGATCTTGTCAGCATCTATGGTGGTCATGTCTACCTATGCCTGGTTTGTACTGTCGGAAAATCCCGTTGCCACCGGCATAGAAGTCTCCATCGGAGGCGGCAATACCATTCTCATTGCACCGGATCTGACCCAGGTAGTGGACGGGCAGACCTTCCATTATCCGGGTGCCTTTTCTGACAAGATGTATTTCAGTCAGCATGAAAGCTATGACTACCTCCAGGATCTGGGAGGACTTACCCCGGTGTCCACTGCGGACGGTGTCAATTGGCTGCTGCCTGCCTATTACGATCAATCCGATGAACAGGTCCTTCAAGGTCAGGTGTTCAGCGGTCAGATCAAGGATGTGCAGGATTTTACTCTGGATAATGAGCTTGCATATGCCAATCTGGACGCTTCGGAGGCTGACAAGATCGAAGAAGGCAGCTATATTTATCTGGATTTCTGGGTGGTTTCCAATGGAGGAGACTACACACTGCGCATCTCCACCGGCGAGGATCAGGGAGGCAGCTTCCTGATGGATCTGCCCCAACCCACACAAGCGGATAACAGCACCGGCTATGAACTGGGGGATACCGGTCACAATGCCGGGGCGGCAGTCCGGGTGGGATTTTTGGCAAACGCGCTGAGCAGTGGAGATGAAGCCATGCTGCAATATCAGGCGAGTGACTGCTTTGATGAGCGTTATACCAGCCTTCGTGGTTATTACCAGGAGCCGGATTCCGGTGCCTGGACTCAGTCGGATAACCGTTTTACCATTTATGAACCCAACTGCGATTCCCATCCCACCGGTGCCGCGTCGGAGGGCAGCTATGTCCTGACACAGCCTCTGGGTGTGATCGATGGGGTCATCACACCGGTCTCCGTCTGCGGACAGGTGACGGCACAAAAGTCCAGCCTCTGGATGGAGGCGGCAAACGGCTCCGGCTCTGCCCTTTCCCAGCGTTTCCAGGCGGCTTTGATGGGCATGGATACCGATGGCATGAGCACGGAGGAAATCAGCAATACATTTTATGGCAGCTACTTGCAGAAGCAGCTTGCGCCCTATGTGGACAAAGGTGCTTTCATTCAAAATGCTGCGGATCTTAATAAATTTGGTGAAAGTATCACCGCCGAGCAGCTTGGGACTCTGGATACTGCCGGAGCCACCAGCGATGTGTACATCATTGAGCTTGAGAAGCATATTCCCCAGCGGATCCGGATGTTTATCTGGTTGGAGGGGCAGGATGTGGATTGTGTCAACAGCGTTTCCGCTTCCAGCTTCGCACTGCAGATCGAGCTTGCCGGCGGCAGTGAATAAATGACTATGGAAGAAAGCAAAGACAGCGAAGGGCTGTCCCTGCGGCGCGGGATCAGCATTCTGGTGACGGTACTGCTGGTTTTGTCAGTACTGCTTTGCCTGTATGTGGCAATTCAGGTCGTGAGCAACGGATATGCCAGCTTCGGCGGATATATGATGTTCCGGGTGGTGACGGGGAGTATGGAGCCCACGATTCCCACCGGCGCACTGATGATATCCCAGCAGACCGACATTGATTCGATTCAGGTCAACGATATTATCTGCTTCCGAACCCAGGAAGCGCAGATATCCGGAAAGATCGTCACCCACCGGGTGGTTGAAAGCTTGGAAGGGGCGGATGGCGGCGTTCTTCTCAGAACGCAGGGCGACGCCAACCTGGTTGCGGACAGTTACTTCGTGGACCGGGACAACTTCATTGGTAAAGTAATCTGGCATACGGGGGACGACAGCGTGTTGGCATCGATTTTTTCATTTTTTTCAAATGGTGTGGGGTTCTTAGGCTGTATTGTCCTGCCCTGTATATTGCTGGCTGGGCTGGTATTGCGTAGCTGTATCGGCAATATCCGGCGTGAACTGGAAACTACTTTACAAGAACTGGAAAACAATGACGTACAGTCGAAACAGGGCGAGGATGCTCTGGGCGGCATGACGGAGGAAGAATATAAGCAGCTTTACGCAAAAATTTACGCTGAGCTGATGGAGGAGCTGATGGAGTGTGCTGAAACGTCGGAAACAGAATAAAGCGGCAGCCCGATCCGGAAGCACGCCTGCCATGAAGAAGCTGCATCGCAATATCTTTTGGCAGGCAGGTCTGGCACTGCTGACTGTGGTGCTTACCATCGTCATCGTCTTTTCCATGAGTGCTGCCTGGTATACCAATGTGGTGCAGACCGGCGGCTTGGTGATCCAGGCGGAAAGCTGGGGCTTTGACGGCGAGATCAAGGTGAACAATGCCGTCATTACCGCCGCACCCGGTGACGAGGGTGTGGTTTCCCTGGAGGCGTACAATAACAACCGGAGCGTTTCTGAGGTGAGCGTCGGTGTGTCCAAGGCGAGAATGGATACCCAAATGCAGCAGCGTCTGTATTTCTATGTGGATGCCCCCATGACCCGAAATAACGAGACCATGGAACGGGTCTATCTGAGCAGCAAGGAAAGCTATACTTATACCCTCTTTGGAGGCGAAGATCTTATTTTGACGGAAGAAATGCACTCGGATGCCCAGATCAAATGGCATTGGGTTTACGATGTGCTGGGCTATTACGTTCTGGGTACATGGTCCGAAGAACGCAATACCTTGTCTGAGGAAGAATACCTAAGACCCATTGAATATGATTATGACCAGGCGACCACGACCTTCAGCGAAAATGGAGATACCCTGACCATGGAGCTGAAGACGGTGGACGGAGAGACCACCGTGGAGGATTTTCTGGTGGCACTGTCCCGAACCGATGGCTATCAGGGACAGATCGACCCAGCCTCCAAGCTGGGTTCCGGCTATTACCCTGTGGATGTGGATGAAAATGGATACGGTGTGTATGCCTATCTTTGCACCTATTCGGATATCGAGCTTGCCACCGAGTATGATACGGCACTGGGGCAGGCGGCAAAGGATGCTCTGGAAAATGGCACCGAGCCCCAGGTCTATGAGACAAAGCTGCTGATCTGCGCCCAGAAAAACAATAATAATGCGGTCAGTGTGAGCAGCCTGTCTTCCTTGCAGGGGTTGCTGGAATTGAATTCCAAGACAGCGGTGCAGCTGTCCGATGATATCACCATGACCGGCGAGGAAAAACTGGTGATACCCCAGGGAAGCAGCCTGACGCTGGATCTGAACGGGCATACCATTACCGGCACCCCGGATCAGAAGCTCATTGAGGCACAGCCCGGCAGCTCCCTTACCTTGCTTAACGGTCAGGTCACCGGCTCCGGCAGCTACGGACTGTATTGCGCCGGTGCCCAGGTCGTCTGCCATCAGGTGGAGCTGAGCGGCTTCCGGTATGGCGTCTATGTGGGAGATAACAGCAATGACAATACGGTGGATTCCGTGGTGCGGCTGGTGGATTGCGACATAAGTGCCAGCGGTTACACGGTGTTCGTTTCAGGTAACGGCACAGCCTCTGAGCAGAAGACCCAGCTGGTGGTGGACAATTGCAGACTTTACAGCGATGGCATGGTGCTTTGCTCCAATGGCAGCGACGGAAGATGGGGGACTGACATTCAGATCCTCAATTCCACCCTGACCAGCAATCCCGACAACGTGAGTGCGGGCATTTACCATCCCCAGAAGGACAGCACCCTGACCGTTTATAACAGCACCGTATCCGGCTACACCGGCATCGCCATCAAGGGCGGCAGTGTGAGCATCCAAGGCTCTACGGTGACCGGCAGCGGTGCCAAGCAATCCCCCCAGGTCTCCGGAAGCGGCTTCGCTGATACCGGTGACGGCATCTATATCGAAGCCAACTACGGCTATGACATCCTGCTGCAGATCAGCGGTGCCGATGTGACCGATGGGGATACCACGACTTACCGAGAGAGCGTCATCAGCAGTGACCACGGCTACTCCCTGCAGGTCTTTGAGCCGGACGCGGACAATGTGACGGTGCAGATCTACAGCGGCAGATTTGACGAATCCCAGAACCAGGCGTATCTTGCCGAAGGTTCCGTGCAAACGGAAAGTGACGGCGCGTATCTTGTTGCAACACAGGCAGATACCGAGTAAGGAGATCAGGCCCATGAACAGACGGAAGCTGAAAATATTCCCTTGGTCAGTGGGCCTTGTCTTCGTACTGATGATCCTGTGCCTAATGACCGCAGTGGGGAGCAGTTTCGCTCGCTATCAGACGAATCAGAGTGAGAGCCTGCTGCTTACTGCCCGAAATCCGGTGCAGGTTTATTTGGGAACCACGGTGACCGATGCGGAAACCGGCGAAACGGTGTTTGACTCGCAGGCGGTGGGCAGTTGGGAGACAACCTTCGACAGCTCCCGGCTGGCGTTTACCGTGGCAAACGGTACATCGACCCAGGCCTATACCCAGCAGGATCAGCGTTTTTCTGTCCGGCTGGTGGGAAGCCTTGGGATTTGGGACGGCAGTGTCACTGTGGATGTGACGCTGCGCATTCCGAAAGAAGCAGAGCAAACCGACCCCCAGTTTGACGAAATTCAGGGGACGGGGACCCGGATTCAGCCGGAAACGCCCTTGTACCGCACCTATGGCGATGGATGGGTGTTTTCCTTTCTGGATGAGGACGGGGAAGAAATGACATGGCTGCTGGAAGGGGAGACCTTTTCCAGCGTGGATATGACCGTGATTCTGGAGGGGACGGAGCTGACAGACCCCAGCTTGCTCCAACCGGTGATCACCGGGTATTTTGCGGATTAAAAACGGACCGAAAGGAATGCCGGTATGGTAAAAAATAGAAAAATTGCATACGGGCTTTTCCTGACGGCGGCATTGTGTACGGCAAGCATGGCGTTGTCCGTGGGAGAGAGTCAAGCCCGGTATGTCAATCGGGCAACATGGTACACGGTGGCAGAGCCTGCCGGGGAGGTAGTCACCAGCGACTGTCTGGTGGACGCAAACGGACCGCCCCGGGTCATCCTGCTGGGTCAGATGAGTCAGGAGGCACGGGAGATTCCCTTTACCCTGACCAGCGCACTGAACCGATCGGGCGATGTGACCTGGAGCGTGGATCAGCCGGAGTATCTGGATGTGGGACTGCGGATGGGGTCCACGGAGCTGAATGTCGGTGACATTATCGGATTGTCCCAAGAGGTGCCCACCACTTTGGTGCTGAGTCTCAGTCCTACAGAGCAGGCGGAGCAGATAGTCGAACCCTTGAATATCAACATTCAAGTCACCTGGAAGGAGTCGCTGACGGCGACCTTCCAAGTGCAGCTCCCCACCGCCCCGGAGGAAGAGACACCCACCGAGGAGGAGGAACTTACCGAGGAGACAACCATCGAGGAAGACCCCACCGAGGAGACAACCATCGAGGAAG
>CAZENN010000028.1:7843-19832 GCA_964513605.1 uncultured Oscillospiraceae bacterium | reverse complement strand
TGGACCTGAAGAACAAGGGTCTGACCATGGAGATCATCGCCGACGCTCTGGAGCGTTGCCGTGTTGCCCGTCTGGAGATCCTGAACGAGGTCATGCTGCCCTGCATTTCCGAGCCCCGTGCCGAGGTCAGCGAGTACGCTCCTAAGATGCTGAGCCTGAAGATTCCCGTGGACAAGATCCGTGAGGTCATCGGCTCCGGCGGTAAGACCATCCAGAAGATCTGCGCCGACACCGGTGCCAAGGTGGACATCGATGATGACGGCTCCGTCTTCATCTCCGCTGTGGATGCCAATGCCGCTTATGCAGCTAAGAAGATGGTGGATGATATCTGCTTCGTTCCCGAGGTGGGCAAGCTGTACTACGGCAAGGTGGTCCGCATCCTGCCCATCGGTGCCTTCGTTGAGATCGCTCCCGGTCACGACGGCATGGTTCACATCTCCAAGCTGGAGAACCGCCGTGTGGAAAAGGTAGAAGACGTGCTGAACCTGGGCGACATGACCTGGGTAAAGTTCATGGGCTTCGACGAGAAGGGCCGCGCCAACTTCAGCCGCAGAGACGCGCTGAAGGAGCTGGAAAAGAATCAGTAATTTCAAATGCCGCTGCGTTTTGCAGCGGCATTTTTTATGTAGATAATCAGAGGAATATATGGTATAATAAAGTATCCTTTTCACCGGAGGTTGGTATGTATAACGAAATTTTTGATGAATATTTAAGGGAAACAGAACCGAAAAAAAAAGAAAAAGGCTATGCATGGAGTACGGCAATCGGCTTGCAGAGTGTGGATGGGTTGGAAACCAGCGATTATCTGCTGTCCACCGCTAAGAAGCATATCGAAGGTGATATTTCGTTTCAGGAAGCCGATGAGCGCATCCAAAGCTATTATCAGGAAAACAGCATCCATACCGGTGGTCCTCGAACGGAGGAAGCAGATAAGGTGTCCCTTCGAATCGCGCAGCTGCTTTCGGAGAGGGCATTTGTATTCTCTCCTGCACAGTATCTTTCCATCCATGCCCAGCTGTTCAGCGGAATCTATCGCCATGCCGGGCAGCTTCGGGATTACAATATCACCAAATCAGAGTGGGTGCTGGATGGGGATACGGTGATTTACGGAAGCGCACTGTCGCTCAGGCAAACGCTGGAGTATGATTTCTCGGTAGAGCGGGAGTTCCGCTATCAATCTCTGACCATGGAGCAGATTATTGCGCATCTGGCACAGTTTGTGTCCAGACTGTGGCAGATTCATGTGTTTGGCGAGGGGAACACCAGAACAACAGCGGTGTTTTTTATTAAATATCTGAGGAGCTTGGGCTTTGACGTGACCAATGAGACTTTTGCGGAAAACGCTTGGTATTTCCGAAATGCGCTGGTTCGTGCCAATTATACCAATTTGCAAAAGGGCATCCATGAAACCACGGAGTTTCTGGAGCTGTTTCTGAGGAATTTGCTGTTAGGGGAGAAAAACCCTTTAAAAAACCGACATTTGCACATCAGCGGTGACTTTGATGCTCCAAAGTGCAAAGAGGAAGGTGAAAATTGCACTTTGAATTGCACTTTGGAGGAAGTCGGGCTTCTCAATCTGCTGAGAGAGAATCCAAGGTTGACCCAGAAGCAGCTATCCCAGCAGCTAGAAAAGTCGGAACGAACGGTAAAGACCCTCACCGCGTCTCTGGAGAAAAAAGGGATCATCACCCGGGTCAACGGAAAACGCTTTGGACACTGGCAGGTGAATGAGATATAGATCGCTGAAAAATAGGATAGAAATAGGAAAACCTAAAAAACCGCACTGCCATCGGCTGAACCGATCGCAGTGCGGTTTTTTAGGGTTTGTACTTTTCCAGCTCCTCCAGATAGAGAAAATAGCAGTCCAGGGACCGTCCGGAGGCCGCCCAAGGACCGTCCGGAGGCCGGTCCCTACTTATGCTAAATATGGTGGTTCTTCCCTATTATTTACTCCAACATCTGGTGTTTCGACAGATTTTTTAGGACTGCGGTGATATTATGTAGACAAGGTTTGGGGATACAGCCGGATGATTGCTGCTGTTGCGTCGTCGCTGCCGTTTCCCTTACCGTATTGCAGGACCTTTGGCGCCATCTCCCCAGGTGTCAGATGAGTCAGCTCCGAGGCACGGCGCATGGCAGCCTCTCCGTCTACGCCGTCGCTAAGCAGGATCAGCGTCTCTCCCCGACGCAGGGACAGCCTGTCCACCGTCTCTCTGGTTTCTGTCACCGACAGACCGGGCGGTGCTCCGGCTGTCCCGATTTTTTCTGTCACAGCACCATGGAGCAGCCAAGAGGGGGCGGCACCCCATTTGTAAAGGGTGGCCTTCCCCTTCCGCAGATCCAACTGTGCCAGATCCACCGTCACCGCTCCTGCACTGCCCCGGAGGGTACACAGGCTGTTCAGGCTCCGCAGGGCATATTCTGCCGGATACCCGGCAGTGAGCAGTCGTTTGAGCAGCTGGGCGGCGGTCCTCCCTTCCTCCTCTGCCCCCATGCCCGTGCCCATGCCATCGCACAGCAGCACATAGTATTGGCAATTTGCCCCTGCGAACCAAAGGCACCGGTCTCCGTTGGCAGCCTCCAAGCCGGCGGAGCGTACCGATACCTCCGGACGATACCGCTGCCGTACCGTCTCACCCCGACGGGGCAGCTGATCTGCCAGCTCCTGAAGGTATTCACACAGGAACCGGTACTGCTGAATCACCGCCCAGCGGTACTCCTTCTGCCGTTCCCGGTCTGCCCGAATGGTTCGGTATTGATCCTGTCCCCGTCGCAGCTCCAGCAGCAGCCGCCCCCGTTTCCGGCAGGTAAAGGGGAGATCCTCCACCGTCACCAGAGGGCGGTGGAGCAAGGAGGAGGGCAGCTTCATGGCGGAGGAAAGATCCGGGCAGTTTTTCCGGCAGGGACAGCAGCCACAGGCTCGCTCCGCCGCCTTGACCATCAATGCATCCTCGTCAATGGGAAAATCCGGCACCTCCGATAAGATCTGTTCCGTCTGTCCCAGCGCACCGGCGGCCAGCTCCAAGCGGACCTGCGCCAGCCCCGTCTCCCCACGGCGATGAGAAATGGGAGTCTGCGGCGGCAGCAGCGTTCCAAGACCACTGCCAAGAGCCAGAGGAAACACGGGGGTCAGATCGCTGACACCGCACAACGGCGCAACCAGCAGATACATCAGAGCAGGGGCAAGATAGCCGACCCATTTTGGAAGTCTGGGCACCAGCCGGATCAGGAAGGCAAGACACAGCACTGCCGTCATGGGTGTGGGGGTGATCTGAGAAAGATCCAGAGCCAGTCCTGCCAGAGCCACCGCCGGAAGGGGTGCCCGAGTCCCCAGCACACCGGCGGCGATAAATCCCAGCCCCAGTATGGGAAAGGGGACCACCTGCGCCAATGCCAGCACCCCCAGTGCCAGGGCAAGCCAGTCCGTCACCGGATTTCGCCGCTCCATGACAACGGAAAAGACCCGGGCCGCACCTACCGCCAGACCAATTTGCAGCAGGTACATGGGAATGGGCTCCGCTGATCCCACAGACAGCTGGAGCACCAGCCCGGTGATGGCAACCGTGACACCGCTGAGCATGGGCATCAGCAGGGGCATATGACGGGTCAGCTTCCTCCCACCCAGACACAGGCTGATCGCCAATCCCACGGCGCACCAGATCATCCCCGGGATTCCGGCACGACCCCAGAAGAGCCAGTAGCCCAGACTGCTCCCCAGTGCCAGAAGAACCGCCGGAAACCCGGAAGCTCCGGCGCATAAGGCGGCAAGGGACAGGGGCTGAGGGGTATGCCCCAGACTGGCTGCGCTGAGCACCATACCGGCAAGAAAATAACCACAGCCCTTCACCATGCGCTGTGTTCGGGGGTGGGAGGTCCACCGGCGCAAAAGCCGCTGCCCCCGGCGCATATAGCTCCCCACGGATATCATCATATGTACCACGCCTTTCACAATTGATCGTACCCAAATCCTATCACGAAAGAGGAAATTTTTCTGTCGGATTCAGATGGAAGCGAAAGTTTCTTGCATGATGACCAATTCGGGTGTATAATAGAGAAAAAATCAAGTGGGAGGCTTCGTATGGGCATAGAATTTGAACTGAAATACACCGCTGCCCCTCAGCAGCAGCAGGCCATTGAAAAAAAGTATTTTCAGACATACCAGCGATACCAAATGCAGACCACCTATTATGATACCCCCTCGGGTGCGTTGTCTCAGCGGCATATCACCCTGCGCTGCCGGATGGAAAACGGTCAGGCGGTGTGTACCGTCAAGACCCCTCTGGATGGCTACGGTCGGGGAGAATGGGACTGCCGCTGTGAGGAGATCCGCCAGAGCGTTCCCATACTCTGTGCCAAGGGCGCGCCGGAGCAGCTGCTTACATTGACCCAAGAGGGCTTGCAGGAGGTCTGCGGTGCCCGGTTTACCCGGCTGGCTGCCCAGGTGGATTTCGGCGGTGCCCAGCTGGAGATCGCACTGGATCGGGGGGTCCTCACCGGCGGCGGTCGGGAGCTGCCTTTGTGTGAGGTGGAAGTGGAGCTGAAATCCGGGAAACCGGAGCTGGCAGTGGCCTTCGGGATGGAGCTGATGAGGGAATTTGATCTGATCCCCCAGAAACAAAGCAAATTCCGCCGGGCACTGTCTCTGGCAAAAGGAGAATGATCTATGGATACGCTGTTTCAAAAATACGATCGTCTGCTGCTTCTCGATACGGAGACCACCGGTCTGAATTACAGCCGGGATGAGATCATCCAGTTCTCTGCCGTGGTGCTGGAAAACCGGGACGGAACGGTGGCGGTGGCAGAGCAGTATGACAACTTGGTGACCCTCAGCCCCGGAGGATTTGTGCCGCCTAAGATTCAGCAGCTCACCGGCATTACCGATCAGGACATCCGGGAGCGTGGCCTGCCCAAGACCCGGGTCTGTCAGGACATCGCCCGGCTCATTGAGGGCAATACCCTTCTGCTGGCGTACAATGCCCATTTTGACCTGAGCTTTCTGTACTATCTGCTGCTGCGCCATGGAGATCCTGCCATCCTGAAAGGCAAGGATAAGCTGGATCTTCTGACGGTCTACCGGGATCGCCGCCCCTATCCCCACCGGCTGAGCAATGCCATTGAAGCCTATGGTCTGTCCGGTCAGGTGGTCAATTCCCACAGTGCCATTGACGATGTGTTGGCAACGGTGGCGGTGATGAAGGAAATGGTTCGGGAAAAGGACGATCTTTTGAATTATGTAAACCTATTTGGGTATATCCCCCAATTTGGTGTGGATGGGAAGCGTATCGGCTCGGTGCGCTATAAGCCCCAGCCCTACGACCCCAAAGCACCCCTTTATCAGCTTTAAACAGGAGGAAAAAAGAAAATGATCAATGAAGTTGCTTATCAATTAGGCTCCAACCGTTCCTGTATCCGGGATCTGTTTGAATACGGCTGTGCCCGGGCCGCCATTGTGGGCAGAGAAAATGTCTTTGACTACAGCTTGGGCAATCCTTCCATTCCGGCTCCCAAGGAAGTGGATCAGGCGATCAAGGACATTCTGGAGGACACGGATTCTCTTGCCATCCATGGCTACACCTCGGCGGTGGGCGATCTTGCTACCCGGCAGGCCATTGCCGATGATCTGAACAGCCGTTACAGTGCCGGCGTTCGTGCCCAGGATCTTTTCATCGGCTGCGGTGCCGCGCCGGAGCTGGTGGCGGTGCTTCGTGGGCTGGCAGTGCCCGGAGCGGAGATTTTGGCAGTGGCACCCTATTTCCCGGAGTATAAGCCCTTTACTGAGGGGGTGGGAGCCACCTTTAAGGTGGTGCCGCCGGATGTGCCGGGGTTCCAGATCAAGCTGGATGCGGTGGAGGACATGCTGACGGAGAATACCGTGGGCATCATTCTCAACTCCCCCAACAATCCTGCCGGTACGGTCTACACCCGTCAGACCCTTCAGGAGCTGGCGGCCCTGCTGGAAAAGAAATCCGCCCAGTACGGACACCCCATCTACATCATTGCCGATGAGCCCTACCGGGAGCTGGTCTATGGCGGTGTGGAGGTTCCCTTTATCCCCACCATTTATAAAAATACCATTGTCTGCTACTCCTATTCCAAGTCCCTGTCCCTGCCCGGTGAACGGATCGGCTATGTCTATGTGCCGGAGCAGGCGCAAGACCATGACGCTCTCTATGCCGCCATCGCCGGTGCCTCCCGTGCCGCCGGTCACGTCTGCGCCCCCAGCCTGTGGCAGAAGGTCATTGCCCGGTGCGCTCACCTGCGTCCCGATCTGGAAAGCTATGACCGGAACCGCCGGACGCTGTATGAGGGTCTGATTTCCATGGGCTACGAATGTGCCAAGCCCGACGGTGCTTTCTACCTGTTCGTAAAAGCTCCCGGCGGCGATGCCAACGCCTTCTCTGAAAGGGCAAAGAAAAAGGATCTTCTGGTGGTCCCCGGTGACGGCTTCGGCTGCCCCGGCTATTTCCGGGTCTGCTACTGCGTCAGTTTGGATCTGATTGAACGGAGTTTGCCGATCTTCAAAGCATTGATTGAAGAATAAGGCAACGATACAAAATGCTTCTTGCTTAAAAAATAAGCACCCCAGCGTTTTCCGGCTCTCCGGTAAAAACGCTGGGGTGCTTGATTTCATGGGTGCATAGACCATCGGGGATGCCGGCTGTTAGGTTGTTTCCGGCGTCCAGGGCTGAGCGAAGGTGTTTTCCCATGTGAATTGGATGTCCTCGCCGTCGCTTTCGGCGATCACGGTGTACATCCGGTCTGTTCGATAAATGATGGTGTCCGCATCCTGAAGACGGGACATGGTAACGTCGTGGGGATGTCCGTAATCGTTTGCCGCACCGCAGCTGATGACCGCATAGGTGGGGGCCACTTCTCTGAGGAAACGGTAGCTGGTGGAGGAATAGCTGCCATGGTGTCCTACCTTCAGCACGTCTGCCTTCAAATACACACCGGCCTCCAGCAGCTCATGCTCTGCCAGCTCCTCCATGTCCCCGGTGAACAGGAAGCGGTTTTCGCCGTGCTCCACCATCAGTACCAGGGATAAATTATTGGTATCCTCATAGTTCAAATTCAAAGGTCCGATGACGCTGATGGTTGCGCTGCCCAGCTCAAATGTCTCCCCGGGTCTGGGCTGCTCCAGCTGGATGCCCTGCCGCTCTGCCGCGCTTTCAAAGCTGAAGACATAATCATTGGAATAGGGCAGCTGGGATGTCCAGACCGTGTTCGTGGGGTAGGCATCCAGCACATCCGGCAGACCGCCGATGTGATCGCCATGGGGATGGGTGCCCACTACCAGCTCCAGCTCCTGTGCCCCCAGCTCCTGCAGGTACTCCACCATCAAAGGTCCGCTTTCCGGGTATCCGGCATCGATCACCGCGAATTCTCCGTCACATTCCAAAACGATACCATCCGCCTGATTCACATCCACAAAATGGACCTTCAAACCGGTGGTTTCTGCCGCTTGCGTGGCGGAAGGCTCGGTCTGTGCCGTGGTGGTGGCTTCGGGTGGGACGGTGGTGGTTTCCTGATTTTCCTTTGGTGTACAGCCGGTGAGCAAAAGCAGCACCAGCAGCACGGCTATGATTTTCTTCATGGCATGACACCTCACATGATATTTGTTTTCATATCTTCTCTCGCTTGCCGGAGAAGGGCTGTCCGTTGGTTTTCCAGCTGTTCCTCCATCACAAGGGTCAGCAGCCGCCGGAGACATTGCCCCAGTGCCTTTCCCTCAGGATATCCCAGCTCCAGCAAATCATTCCCGTTGATCGCAAGATCCCGGATGGTCAGGCATAGCTCCTCCTGCGCCATTTCCTGAACCATCTGCCGCAGCTCCCGGAAATGGTGGTGATCGTCTTCCTTTCCGGTGCCTTTGCTGCCCATATCCGCTTCTTGCAGCTGCAAAAGCTGTAAAAAGGTCGGCTCTCCCAGACGGCTGAGCCACCGGCGCAGGGGTTTTCGCTGGGGTTCGATCTGGGTCATGTGCAGCTTCACCAGCTGTGTTACCTGCTCACGCAAGGCGTTGGGAGCTTTCAGGCGGCGCAGAATGTCATCTGCCATGGCACTGCCGGTTTGGGCGTGACCATAGAAATGTCCTCGCCCGGCTTCGTCCATGGTAAAGGTCTCCGGCTTTCCCACATCATGCAGCAGTGCCGCCCAGCGCAGGGTCTGCTCCCGGGGAACACCGGCGGTGACGTTGGCAATGTGGGTATAAAGGTCGTAGCGGTGATAGGGTGAGTGCTGGTCAAAGCCCACCGCCGGGGCAAGCTCCGGAATCACTTGGGTGATCAGGGGCGCATAGCGAAGCAGGTCATCGGCATCGGCATATAGGATAAGTTTACATAATTCGGAAAAGACCCGTTCCCGTGCCAGCCCCTCCATCGAAGGAGACAGGGCGATCATGGCATCCAAGGTCTGCGGCTGGGGCTTCAGACGATACTTCGCCGCAAACCGTGCGCCCCGGAGAATCCGAAGGGCATCCTCCCGGAACCGCTCGTAGGGGTCCCGGACTGCCCGTAAGATCCCTTGTTTCAGGTCATCCGCACCGCCGAAGGGGTCCGCAAGCCCCCGGCTGGGAGACCATGCCATGGCGTTGATGGTAAAGTCTCGCCGTGCCAGATCTCCTTCGATGGTATCCACAAATTCCACCCAATCCGGGTGGCGGCAATCGGTGTAGCTTCCCTCCTGACGGAAGGTGGTGATCTCCACCACATCCCCGGGGAAAATAACGCCCACCGTGCCATGCTTCAGCCCTGCCAGCACCTGTGGATGATGGGGGAACAGTGCTTGTATCTGCTCCGGACGGGCGCAGGTACACAGGTCAAAGTCGTGGGGACGCAGCCCCAAAAGGGAATCCCGGACACAGCCGCCGACAGCGTAGGCGGCAAAGCCGGCGTTTTCCAGCGTTTCAATGCAAAATGTTACATGGGGTGGCAGCTTCACAGTCCTGCGCTCCTTTCGTATTTTGGTAACAGAGAACGGCCCATGTGTCGTTCCCTGCGAGATCGGGAATGGCACGCAGGCCGTTCCCTACGCAGGTGACTCATTGGTTATCTTGATTTTTCATCCAGTTTTCCAGTTCCTCCATGGTCATCCGCTCGGGATCACAGGAGGTCCTGGGCTCCTCCACCGTTTCATCGGCGGTTTCTTCTGCCGGTTCTTCGGTGGGAAGCTTTTTGCGCTTGATGGGGCGCAGGCTGCACAGGTCCGTCATCAGCCACAGAGCGCAGGCTCCGTAGAAGTGGACATCCTCAAAGCTCAGTATCGCCAGAATGCACAGATAGGTTCCCAGCAGGCTCCACAGCAGGCTGTGACGCCGGTTGCCCAGATCCACATCAAAGCAGGTCCGCTGGTAACATGCCAGCATCAGCACCAGCGAAGCCAGAAAGGGCAGCACGATCACGCCCAGCTGAGGCTCATTGCTCCAGGTCCGGCAGCAGATGAACAGCCGCAACGCAAAATAAAGACACAGCAGACCATGAAGCAGGAAGTTGGGTTTTTTCCCCTGGAACCGGTATACGCCCAGCACGATCAGCACTGCTCCTGCTCCCAGTCCCACAAGTCCCAGAAGCAGCTCCATGAAGCTCGGCTGGGACATGCCTATGAGCAGCTGCACACTGCTTACCAGAATACTGATGCCTGCCAGCACATTGCCGATCATGCCGGGGACTGATTTGGGGAAATTATCCTCATAGCTGCCGGTTTTCTTTAATTTCCAGTTGGCGGCAATGATCGCAATGGCAACAAGACCGGTCAGCAGCCACAGCAGCCCCCAGGCCAGCGGCTTGGAGGGATACAGCCCAAAGGCATCGGGTCCATCTCCTATGGTCCACAGCCGCAGTGCCAGACCGGCAAGGCTGCTGAGGATCACGATAATGGGGATGGTTTTGGGATTGATGAATTTTTTCATGAAAAGGCCTCCGAATCAAGTATAGTACAGCACCGCTGCCAGAGCAGCCAGCACCGGTTGATGCAGCAGATAGATCCAAAGAGATTTCCTGCCGCACCATCCCAAAAATCTCAGGATGGGATTATTCTGGTTTACATTTGGCAGCAAGCTGGTGCCCTCCGGGTACAGATACCGCGCGACACCTGCACCGCATAGGAAGGTGCCCAGATGCCGTACCAGTGGGAAGTAGTCTGAGGATTGAAAATCCGCTGTGGTGACACCGAAGGGAATCAGCCAAACCGTATTCCCCTGAAGGGTGGACAGGTATCGACCCAAAACGATCAGCCCGATTCCCAGAACCATCCGCAGCCACCCGGGGCACCGGCGAAACAGCGGCCACAGCAGCATACAGCAGCCCAGACAGTGCAGAACGCCGAAATAGATGATGATGCTTTTATGGCAAAGTCCTGTCAGTGCCAGTACCGTTGTCACAGCGGTACACAGCAGTCCACCGCCCAGAACCGTCAGTCCCCGGCGAACCGGATGCTTTCCAAAGGTGACGCAGATACCGGAAAGGGCAACAAAGAGCGTGCCGCAGAAAGAGATCACCGCGTCATACCACTGAGGGAAGTCCCACCGCACCAGAGGAAACAGACAGGTAATATCATAGACAAAGTGAATCGCCATCATCAAAAAAAGGTTGCCGCCCCGAAGGACATCCAGCTCCCAGATACGTTTTTTCAACCCATGACCCTCCGGCGGTGATATATGGAAATACCATACATCCTTTTTATCACCGTTCATTATACCACCCGGTGCCGTGGATTTCTACCCTTTCTGAGAAAAAAATGACTTGTTTCCGGGAGGTATCTGCGCTATAATAAAGAGAGCGCATAAAAGATGGAGGCGTATAAAAAATGCTGCTTCGTGGATTTGGAGTTGTTGCTCTGGCGGTGGGTACGGTGCTGTGCTTGCTGCTGGAGGCATTTGAAAGCTATCGCTGGCTGTGGATGCTGCCCCTGTTCTCTTTGGGAACAATGGTGGTGCTGATTTTGCTGGCCTTTTTGTATTTGGTACTGATCTGCAAAATTGTGGATTATGACAAGGAGCAGACCTATGACTCCAGGCATTACCGAAAAGTCCTGGAGGCCTATGTGGAAGCCGCCCTTCCTGTGCTGCGAGTACGGGTCAGTGCTAAGGGTATGGAAAAAGTTCCTAGTGAAGGTCGGTATCTGCTGGTATGCAACCATTGCAGCAACATCGACCCGGTGATTCTTCTGGGGCAGTTTGCGGGGCATCAGTTGTCCTTTATCTCCAAGAAGGAGAATCGGGATCTGTTTCTGGTGGGTAAGATGATGCATAAGATCCAGTGTCAGCTCATCGACCGGGAAAACGACCGGGAAGCGTTGAAGACCATTCTGAAATGTATCCAGATGCTAAAGGAGGATAAGGCTTCCATCGGTGTCTTCCCGGAGGGTTACATCCACCCGGATCGCAAGCTCCACAGCTTCCGTCCCGGTGTCTTTAAGATCGCGCAAAAGGCGCAAGTGCCCATTGTGGTCTGCACCCTGACCAACACCGCCCGTGCCATTCCCAACCTCCTGAAGCTGAAAGCATCGGATATTCAGCTGTCAGTGCTGAAGGTCATCCCGCCGGAAGCCCTGAAAGGCAGAACCACCGTGGACATCTCCGACGAGATCTTTGCTCTGATGGCAGAAAATTTAGGTCCGGAAAACGTGGCACAGGTGGAGGCATAAAACCGACCGGAAATTATAAAATTGGCAATGCTCTTTACAAAAACACATCCAATGATTCGGTTTGAATCATTGGATGTGTTTTGCTTATTTTATTTCCTGTTCCATCCGGCTCGGATGTGCTTTTTGCGATCCAGAAGCAGAATGGTCACGGCAGCAGTGCTGAGGAACAGCAATGCCGGCAACAGCCACGGCGCATTGGTATCGCCGGTGGTGGGGGAATCGGAGGCACCGGGGTTGTCGGAGGTGCCGGGGTTGTCGGAGGTGCCGGGGTTGTCGGAGGCACCGGGGTTGTCGGAGGCACCGGGGTTGTCGGAGGTGCCGGGGTTGTCGGAGGTGCCGGGGTTGT
>CAZENN010000028.1:0-7743 GCA_964513605.1 uncultured Oscillospiraceae bacterium | reverse complement strand
CCGGGGTTGTCGGAGGCACCGGGGTTGTCGGAGGCACCGGGGTTGTCGGAGGTGCCGGGTTCGTCGGAGGTGCCGGGAGTGTCAGGGGCATCAGAGGTGTTGGAGTCCTGAATCACCGTCACCTGAATGGTGTCGCTGATGCCGAGGGTGGGATAATAGGCAGTAATGGTGGCTGAGCCCTCACCGGCACCGTGGACGTTGCCGTTGCTGTCCACATAGGCTACGGTGGCATCACTGGAGGTGTAGTGAACCTCCCAGGTAAGCCGATCGTAAGGGGCGACCTTGGTGGTCAGGGATGTTTGCTTGCCGGTACTCAGGGTCACGGTTTCTGCGCCGCCGTTGATCTGAGCCACCACAGGCAGGGTGGATACCAGCTTGGTGTAGCAGTCCTTCAGCAGTTCCTCGCCGCTGACAGCCCGGAGGGTCAGGTTAATGATGCCCAAATCGGAGAAATCCTCCGGCGCAGGGGTGAAGGAAATCTTGATCTGAGTACTTTCGCCGGAGGCCAGAGCAGGAATGGAGCCGGTGGCGTACAGCTTATCCAGCTTGGTGCCGTCGGCGGTGCCTACCTGCGCAGTGGAGGCGGGAGCTGGGGCGTTGCCCAGATTGGTCACGGTGGCACTGATGTAGTAAGTGCCGTTTTCCGGTGCCACGGTGATGTCGGTAAAGTTCAGCGCACAACGGTAGGGAACCTTCGCCACAGCCTCGGCAGGCTTGGAGACGGCAACATCATGCTCGGTGACCACAACCTTGATCTGGGTATCGGAAACGTCTCCGGGAACGGTCCAGGGCACTTCGATCTCACAGCTTTCGCCGGAGCCAAGGGGGGTATTGTAGCTTTCCGTAAAGACGGTCTGCTGTTCGCCGCCGCTGATCTGGATGACGGTAACATCGAAGCCGGTGGCATCCACCAGACCGTTATTGGTCACGTCAAAGGTGATGCTGGTCACTTCATCGGCCACCAGCCGGTCGGGGATGTTCACATCGCCCACAATGGACAGGGAGCTTCTGGTATCAAATTCGATCTGCACCAGCTCATTGGCACTCTGACGGGTGACACCGGTGCTGTCGATCCACTGTTTGTAGTGGTTGGAAACCAGAGAAATCTTGTTGTCTTCGGTCATGTACAGGTCAAATTCATCGATGACCTTGCCGTAATCGGTGATCTTCACCGGCAGACCGAAGCCCCAGTTTTCCTGTACGTCATCATCGACCATGTCCCGCTGATACCGCAGTGCGTACAGCTCCATGCCCAGCTCGTCGGGGTCGTCGGAGCCGAAATCGGTGTAGAACAGGTACAGATCATCCCCGTTAGTGGTCAGGGTGTAGTCGGAAATGCTAATGCTGGCGTTTTGGTCCGGGTGGAGATTTACCTGGTCATCGAAAAACAGATCCCGGCTGACCAGATCGTAGAAGGAGCCTTCGTAGGTGATGGAGCTGAGATTTGGCAGGTCAGCGGCACTCTTGCGATGCCAGCCGGCGGCGGTGGAATTGCGGTAGGCATCTCCTGCCTCGTCGGTGTGGAAGAAGGCCTCCAAAATCTCCGACACGTTCAAAAGATGGAACACACTGCCCGATTCCAGCCAGCTCAGGTACACCACGCCGTCCAGCTCGGTCAACTCAGGAAGTGCCTGGTTAGCCTGGTCGCTGGTAAGCTGGATGGGATAATAGGTGGTGCCGGTGGTCAGGTTGGTGATGGACAGGAACAGCTCCCGATCCTCGCCGGTGTTCAGGTTTCCGTCCTCGTCTACGGTGTAGGTGGCCAGCATATAGTTTTCGCCGCCCATGGTCGTGGTGACGCAGTGATAGTCCATCACCAACGGGTCTGTCAGGGTGGGATGCTGGATGACGATAAACTGCTCCTTCTGGACGGTACGGCTGGGAATGTCGCAGGCGACATACGCCATGGTGGAGTAGGTGCCGGTCATGTCCAGCAGATCCGCGTCTGTGGTGACACCGGTGATGTCGCGCTTCATGTAGCTGCAGTACAGGGTATCTCCTACCAGATTGAGCTGAGGAGCGGCATTGAAGAATGCGTCCTCCACCAAGGTGATCTCCTGACCCATGATGCCGTTTTCATAAACGGCGGCGGAAATGCCCAGAGAATTCAGCTTTTCCATGGTGGTGCTCTGCTGGGATGCGGAGCCGTCCGCATCCACCCAAGCCACGATCACCTTGCCGTTTTTCTGCAGAACAGTGGGGCTGGCGTCAAAGGTGCCGTCATCGGCTACGAGTTGAGGCGCAGACCAAGTGCCCTTGTTCCAGACGGACCAGTACAGCGCCCGGCTGCTCAGGGAGTCTTCGGTGCCCCGGTTGCCGATGAAGAAGACCATCTTCTTGCCGTCATCCAGTTCCACGATCTGGGGAGCGGTGCGCTCGGCGGCATTTTCCAACAGGACGGTGCGTTGGATTTCCTCGAGGGTGGACTGGAGCATTCCGTTGGAGCCAAAGCCGGACAGATCGGCGGTACCGGCACCGTAATTTTGCATACCGGAGGTGTCTTCTGCCGAAGATTGCCGACCGGAGGACTGGAGCAGATTCTCGCCAATGAAGTCGAAGCTGGTTTTACCCTCGTATTTGCCAAGACCGAAGGTGCCGGAGATCAGATCCACGTTGAATCTGCCCACCAGAAGATCCACATACAAACTGCCTGTGGCGGAGATCAGTACGCCGTACTCATCGGAAGTGAAGGGGACGAGGAACTGGAGCTTAAAGCTCAGGGAGCCGCCGGCACCGATGACATTGCACATGCCCACGCCCACAGATGCCTTCAAGTTCAGCATAATGGTCATATTCGCATCTACTTCGCTCATCCTTTCAGCAATGTTGCCTGCGTAGGCTTCAAACTGGGCGGCGGTCAGGGTATCCATGCCGGTATTGGGATAATAGATGGTCAGATCCGCCTGGAGGAAGCCGGCGAGATTCAGGTACAGCGGCACACCGTAGAAGACACAGTAGAAGGACTTGGAATAGTTGACACTGCCGCCCAAGGATACACTGCCGGAGCAGAATACGTACTCATCCGTTTCTGCGTTGTAAACGAAGTCGAAGGCTATCAGCACCAGAATATCCACCTTCAACGTATAAGAATCGCTGTAGCCGGCTACGGCGTTTTTCGCCTCCTCTCCGGCTGTGTCGATCTTGGCAAGCTGCGCCTTGGTCTGATCGATCTGATCCTGAATACTGGCGTAGGAGTGAATCAGCGCATTGCGGTCAACATTGCCGTTTTCCATTTCGGATACAATAAAGCCTGCGGTATTGGCCAGGTCATTGAGGTAGATTCCGCCTGCCTCTGCCGCTTTTTTGGTGTCGTGGGCGGTTTGGGTACTGGCCTGAAGCTGATCGTACTTTGCCAGTTTATCCTTGGTGGAAGCGGTGGTGGTGTTCGCTACCGCATCCACGTTGATGGACAAAGTATAGCCGGTGTTCCCCTCCCAGTTGGTGCGGCTGAAGCTCAGCAGACCGGAGCTGGCACTGGCGTTGGATGAGCCGAGAATGGGAATGTTCACTGTGGGGGTGGAGGGGGTGTCATAGGTCTGAGGCACCATCAAGACATTCTTCACATAGAAAACCAGACCGGTTTCTACCGCCGGGTGTTCCACCTCTACGGTAGAGGTCGTGGTTTCTATGATGTTCCCATTCGCATCACTCTCCACAAAGGTGATGGATTGCTCTTCTATGAGGCTTACCCGGATGCGGTGACCGTTGTAGAGATTCTCCGTCATCTTGGGGATGGTCACTTTGAACACACCGGGGTTCAGGGGATCAGCATACGCCCAATATACAGTTTGGCTGTTTCCGGCATTATTCTTTTCGTTGACAGTGTAGGCCGTGAATTTGGCTTTTGTGACATTGCGGCCCATGTCGTTGACAACAATGGTGATGGTAAAGCTGTCATCCATGATCTGCACGGAGTTGTTGGTATTGTCGCTGATGGTGTTGTTGGCTGACTTTTGGTACCGGTACTGCAGGCTTGCCACATAGGGTGCGTCCCGGGGGTAGTCCAGCATCAGTTTACCGACATCCTGCTCCTTGCTGTCGCCCAGAACCACCTCCACCACCTGGGAGGTGCTGCCGTTGGATACCAGCATGGTCAGCCGGTCGCCGCTTTGACCCTGAACGCCGGTGAGGGTGAAGCTGCCGTCGCTGGCGGTGGTGCTGCTGGCAGTCTCGACGAGCGTGATGCCGCTCTCGGTGACGCTTTGCTTGGCAGGCAGAGATACGGTGAAGCCCTCTACGCTCAGCTGTTGGGTTTCCAGACCGGTGGAGAGAATGGGGCGGTAGCTGGACATCAGATAACCGGTGATGGTGTAGGACTGCATGGCGGTTTGCTCTTGATAGGTCAGGGTCAGAATATTGTTTGATTTCCGCTGGCTGGCCACAAAGTCAAAACGCTGCGTACGGTAAACATTGCCGGTGGCATCGGTGATCACCGGGACATAGGTTTTGCCATCAACCACATAGCTCTTGAAGAAAATGCTGTAAATCTTGCCCACCTCCGGGGGCATCTGCGCCTCGGCGGTTTTGAACGCGGGATTCAGATTCAGAAAATAGCGGCCGCTGAGATCTTTATCAAGCAGATCATTATCGACCAGCCCATAACCGTCAACGCCCATGATATTGGATGGATCGCCATCGTATTTAATCTCGATGCAATTGTCGCTGTTCGCAATCACCGGACGGATGATGTAATGGTCATATTTGGGCAGAAGCTGCAGGGATGTGGTACTGGAGATCACATCGGAGGTGACATCTCCATTCACGGAGTATTCGTAACCTATAACGCGGTAGCGTGAGTCATTGCACACTGCGCTGAGATCCAGCACGTCACCGGCGTGGTAGATATAGGTGCCGAGCTGGGAGAGAGTGGCATCGGTGAAGGAACCGATGGGACTGGTGGAAACGCTGATGTCCGGCTCACGCACTTCCACCGTCACATCGACGTAGCGGAACTTAGGGGTAAATACCAGATTCTGATAGTAGCCCATACCCATGCTTACCACGTTCTTCTGGAGAGAATCGATCCAGTCGATGAAGTAAGAGTCATAGGGGACGGTATCCAAATTCTGCTGAACCTTCTGGATCTCGGCATCCACAGCGGCGGCACTGTAGTCGGATACCTTACCGGTGGTACCCTTGCTCTTATTCAGGTAGGAGATGAAATCCTCCGGGTAGTTGACGCGCACCTTGTCCGCGGAGACGCCCGGATCAATGTCGATGGTATAGCCGGTGAGGATACCGAACTTGTCCGCGGCACCGTTGACAGTGGAGGCTTTCAGCGAAAATACCAGATTGGACTGATCTGTGTCCGGATTGGCAAAGATATAACAGCTTTGCCCTTTTCCGGCTTCGAGCGTCTGAGCACCGCAATTGAGATTGACCTGAACGGGTGTGAAGCTGTCGCTTCCGCCGGTGCCTGTGAGATAGTCCATCTGTGCCGGCTCATTGACGCTGATCTTATAGGATTTGTACATGGCGACCGCGCCGTAAAAGCGCAGGTAGCACTTGGGGGTATAGTTGGAGGTGGAATCGTAAGCATCCACGGAAATGTGGAACTTTTTGTTGTATTCGGTGCTTTCCTTGTTCAGAAGCACCAGAGCGGCGTTGGATTGCGTGCGGCTGAATTTTGAACTCTTGGTCAGCTCCTTTTTCAGCCCCAGTGTGGTGGAATTCAGACGATAGCGCTGATAGTTGCCGAAATCGCTGGTGGTTTCCCAATCCGCGGAAACATACTGATAGTACACACCGGGCATGACCACATCGCTGTAGGTCCAGACCTTGCCCTCCTTCCAGACGGTGGAGTGGTAGTATTCCAGCAAACCGTAGGATTCGCTCTGGGTGGAGTTTTCCACATACTCGCAGGTCAGGGTTCCCTTCCAACCGGGTTTGGTGCCGGTGAAATTAGTGGTGGAATAGTGGAAATAGCCTTGCTTATCCGAGGAAAGGGCGAAGTAGTAACAGCCTACCTCCAGAGCCGGGGTGTAGGTGGTATCCATAATTTTACCCGTGGACTCGCCGGGAACGTATTCTACGGTGAATGACTTGTCTCCGCTGAGCTGAGGCAGGGTGATGGTGAAGGACTGGGTGTTGTCGTTGGAACTTTTCAGCATGGGGGCACTGTCCTCTGGGGAGATGTACACCTTGGTACGGGTGTAGCGACCGGGCTGGCAGGCCGTGAAGTCGTCCAGCAGCACCGTAAAGTACCCTTCCCCACCAACGTAAAATTCCACATCCTTCTTGGTTTCGTAGGGCATGAAGGACAAGGTCCCATCCATGGCATCATAGTTGGTATCCGCTTTGGCGGTGTCCTCACTGGTGAAGATGCGCATATCCACCAGAGAATACTCCGCTCCGGTACGCTCTACGGTGACGGTGGCAATGCCCTCGGAGGAATCGTAGCGAGCCTGGGTGAAGGTCACCACAGACTGAACTGCCGGCTCGTCATCGGTGATGGAAGCGGAAAAGCTGGTGACGGAATAGGGCTCCACCCCCTGACCGTTAGCCAGAGAGATGGTGAAATTCTCAGTGCCCTCGGACTGGGAATCGTCCATCAGCCGGAAGGTGATCAGCTTCTCGTCTTCGCCGGCAGCGAATGTCACCGTCAGCTCGGCGGAGTGATCCAGCTCCTCTATTGTCTGCGGCAGCAGGGACTGGGCGATGGAGGTGACCAGATCGTCGGACTGGGTTTCGTAGGTGTCCCGGGTGGGCTGCCCGGTGGCCTCCTCCTTAAGCTGAGCCAGCTTGCCGGTTTCCGTGGTCACGGATTCGGGGATGACCGTTTCTGTGGTCACGGATTCAGAAATGACGGTTTCCTGGGTCGCTTCCACCTGCTCTTGGCTGGCACTCTCCATATAGGTCTGCAGGAGGGTCTGCCCGGTGGCGGTGACCTCGACTCCGGGCATATACAGCTCGTAGTCCTGACCATATATAGCGGTCATGTCCATGGTTCGCACCTGAACGGTGGCCTCGGCAGTCAGATCGCCCTCCCGGTAGAGGGGAACGGCGAAATAATGGTCGCCCTCGTCCAGGGTGGCGGAGGCGGTGCCGAAATACACAAGGTTCCCGTCAGGAAGGCTTTCTCTGGAGATCCGCTCCGCTGACAGCACCGTGGGAACACGGCTCTGGGCGGCTGCCTGGGAGAATTGATCGCCGACGATGCATAGCACCATCAGCATCGCCAGGGCTCCGCTGAGTAAACGCTTTGTCCATTTGATGTTGCTTGTCATGATCTGTCACTCCTTATGGAAAATGGGGGTTCCTGAGTGTATTCTAGCATGTGGATATTTGACATTCAACACGTTTTTTAACAAAGATCCCTTTTTTGCAATGGGATAAAAAATAACTCCAGCGCAGGAAAAACCTTACGCTGGAGTGTTAACTTTCATTCCATCAGCAGTAAAAATCCTTGATCTTCTTTGCCCGGCTGGGGTGGCGGAGCTTGCGGATGGCTTTGTTTTCAATCTGACGAATCCGCTCACGGGTCACGCCGAAGATCTGACCCACTTCTTCCAGTGTGTGGGTGCGCCCGTCGTACATGCCGAAGCGCATTCTCAGCACGTCCGCTTCCCGTTCCGTCAGAGTGTCCAGAATCTCCTTTAAAGCCTCGGCAAGGAGGGCGTTGGAGGTGGCGTCTGCCGGTCCGGGGGTCCGCTCGTCTTCTACGAAGGAGCCGATGGAGGTATCCTCCTCATCACCCACGGGGGTATCCAGACTCAGGGTATCCGCGGCGGTGCGGTTTGCCTC
>CAZENN010000027.1:0-19919 GCA_964513605.1 uncultured Oscillospiraceae bacterium | reverse complement strand
TATCCCTGGTTATGCGACTTTGATCGTTCTTTTACTGTTTTTCAGCAGTATGCAGTTATTCTGTATTGGCATCATCGGCGAATATGTAGGTCGTACCTTTGAGCAAAGCAAGAGCCGTCCCATTTATATTGCAAAAGAAGTTCTGGAGCCGAAAGATTAAAAAATCGGGAAGCGGAGTTGTCTGCTTCCCGTTTTTCTTACTTGCTTGTATTTAAATAACGTTGGCGGCACTCCTGAATGATCTGAATTGTCTCGTCCAATCCGTGGTAATCTCCTACTTCTACAGTGATATTCTGCAAAACCTTATAGTTCTGGAAAAAGTTCCGAATCTCCTTCCGTACAAATTCCGATACATCCTCCAAGTGATGGATATTGTCATATCTGGGATCACAATCTACCACGGATATCAGCTTGTAATCCTCTTTTCCGTTGTCTTTTGTAGACAGATAACCGAGAACTCTGGCCGGAACTGTACATCCCGGAAATGTCGGTTCTGATGCAATTACCAGAATATCCAGCGGGTCGCCATCAGGGGCCAATGTATTCTCAATGATGCCGTATTCCGCAGGATAACTCATAGCCGCATAGATTACACGGTCCAGATGAATTCTTCCGGTACGATGGTCGATCTCATATTTATTCTTAGAACCCAACGGAATCTCAATGAGCGCACTAACAACAGTCTTATCCATTTTTACCCTCCTCATATAAGCTCAAAAAGCCTGAAATCCGCAGATTTCAGGCTTTTTGAGCTTAAAGATATTACTCTTCTTTTTTCTTCTTTTTCTTGTTTGCTCTCTCAGCCTTCTTAGCAGCGACAGCCTTGGCTCTGGCTTCCTGCTTTTTCTTAGCCTCTTCCTGAGCAGCTGCAACAGCAGTATCGTTGGTAGAAAGAGCCCACTTTGCCAGTTCAATGCGAACCTGATCGGCACTGGTCTCGATAACAAACTTATCTTCTTTCACATTTACTACAGTGCCAACAATGCCACCAATGGTCGTGATCTGATCTCCCACCTTTACGGAAGAACGCTGCTCCTCAGCCTCTTTCTTGCGCTTGTTTTCAGGACGGATCAGCATAAAGTAGAAGACCGCGATCATGACTACAAGCATCAAAATAGTAGAAGGACCCATAGAATTTACTCCTTTTCAATATGTTTTCCAAGCCATTATACCATTTATACAGTAAAATGCAAGAACAAATTAAATCCGGCGGCTTAATTTTACAGAATATTCATTTCGGAACGCCTCAAAATTCCCTTTATCCAGTGCATCCCGAATCCGCTCCATTAACTTATTATAAAAATACAAGTTATGCATCACACTCAAACGCATCGCCAGCATTTCTTCCGCTACAAACAGATGACGGATATAGGCCCGACTGTACCGTCTGCACACCGGGCAATTGCATTGAGAATCGATTGGATTTAGATCACGGGCGTATTTTGCATTCTTCAGGTTGATCGCGCCTTCCCATGTGAACAGTCTGGCATGTCGAGCATTTCGCGCAGGCATGACGCAATCAAAGAAATCCACACCTCGCGCAACAGCTTCAATGATGTTGCTGGGTGTCCCAACTCCCATGAGATATCGGGTTTTATCAGCAGGCATATGGGGTTCCACCGCTTCGATGATGTCATACATTTCCTGCGCAGTTTCGCCAACAGCCAAACCGCCAATGGCATAGCCGGGCAAATCAAGCTCTGCAATGCGCTTCATATGGTCGATACGGATATCCGCATAGGTGCCGCCCTGATTGATTCCCCAAAGCATCTGCTGGGGATTGACCGTATCGGGCAGTGCATTTAATCTTGCGTTTTCTGCCTTACAGCGTTCCAGCCAGCGGTAGGTGCGGTCAACACTTTTCAAAACATAGTCTCTGGGCGCGGGATTTTCGATACATTCATCAAAAGCCATACAAATGTCGCTGCCCAGATTGGACTGAATCTGCATGCTTTCTTCCGGTCCCATGAATATCTTCCTGCCATCAATGTGTGAAGAAAAGTAAACACCTTCTTCCTTGATCTTTCGAAGGGATGACAACGAAAAGACCTGAAATCCGCCAGAGTCAGTCAAAATTGGGCCATCCCATGTCATAAACTTATGAAGACCACCGCAGTCCTTCACCAGTTGATCGCCGGGACGTAAATGCAGATGGTAAGTGTTGGATAGCTCGACCTGACAACCGATATCCTTCAGGTCCTTTGCACTCAACGCGCCTTTGATTGCGCCTTGTGTGCCTACATTCATAAAGACAGGAGTCTGCACCGTACCGTGGGCACAAGTAAACTCACCACGACGCGCCTTACCCTCTGTTTTCAGTAATTTGAACATATGTTACCTCTTCAAATTAGAATAAACGACGTAGAATTATGCAGGCTGCACCATCCAGCGCAGCCTGCATTTATAGGAACTTTTTGCAGGTCTTTATTCTGCTAAAAACGTCCGATCCAAACCTTTGTAAATCAACGAACGATCAGTACACAGGTATATGTTTGACCCTCATAGGTGACGGTCAAGGTAACCTTGCCAGCAGCAGAACCGGTAACAGTGGTACCGTTGATGCTGCAAATCCCTTCTGTGGAGGCGGACCAAACTACATCCTGAGCAACATCATTACTGTCTACGATCGCAAGCTTGAAGGACTCCCCTACCTTGATCGTGGCGTGGGCTGTGTAGTCATCGCCATATGTGCACCGGGCACCGTTCTTACGCAGTACATAGGCTCCTTCAGCAGACTCTGTGGCTTGAGTAGGCTCCGTTGTCTCAGTTGGAGGCGTTGTTTCCGTTGCTTCCGTGTTTTCCTCCGCCTCAAAACGGCATCTTACCCAGCAGACCTTCTCCTGATCGTTGTATTTGGCATACACTCTCGTATTGCCGGGACCGACAGCAGTAACAACACCATCCTTGACAGAGGCAACCGTTTCATCGTCAGAAGTCCATGTGATCTGAGCCGCATCTACCTCGCCGTTATACAGCACATAGGTATCTCCGGCAGCGAACAGCGTGAAATCATTATTTCGCAGCTCCAATACAAAGCCATCGACAACGTCAGTCGCAGCTGTAGTATCCTCCGGTTCCGTTACGTCCGTGGCATCTGTCTCATTAGTCGGATCTGTTTCGGTGGTAGGATCTGATGTATCGGAAGGTTCTGTGGTTACATCAGTATTGACAGTAGGCGCGGTGCTGAAATCGCAGAATACCGGACACTCTACCGACACATCGCCGCATTTAACCGTGATCACAGCCTCACCACTACCAACCGCAGTCACGCGACCGGTAACAGCGTCTACAGCAGCAATGCTTTCATCACTGGAAGAGAATACCACATTATCTGTTGTATTCTCAGGCTCCTTCGTTACGATCAAATCCCATGCGCTATCCTTATTCTGGAAGCGGATTTCAGGATTCTTCAGGCTCAGGCTGGTACAAGCTACCCGTTCCGCTTCCTCAGTTGCCGTGGTTGTAGCTGAGGTATTCTGGGAAACCGGATTGCCTGCATTAGATGCATCATCATCTGAACCGAATCCGAAGAAAGAAAATGCGATGTAAACAGAAACCGCAATGATAGCCAGCAGCAAAAGGACAACAATTATGATCAGTCCGCGATTAGAAGCCTCCTCCTGCTCCAGATCTTCCTCCTCATCCTCGTCCGCCTCATCGTCAATATCTTCTGGCTCCGGTTCAATGATCCGGCTCTCCTGTGCTTGGCTTGCTTTCAGACGTTTACGAACATTGGACTTTGAAAAGCGGCCACCTTTTACATATGTATATGCCGCTTTTTCTTCTCCAGGTGCAGCGTTACCGGCAGATGTCTGACCGCCAGCCGTAGCACAGCCACAAATTGGACACTGTGCAGCGGTTTCTGGATAGTCTGTTCCACAGACATCGCAAATAACTTTATTCATAATTAACCTCCATTCCGGCGCAAGAATTCCACGCCATATTTCGGACTCATTATAGCACCAATTTACTCGGAAAACAACCTCCTGTGATAAAATATTAAAAATTTATTGTTAACTCCGGCTGCCGTCACCAAACAGATCAGCTTTCTTTGCCGAAGTCTGTCGCAGAATTACTTTCGTTGGAGAAATAGCATAGGAAGAAAAGTTTTTCTCTCATTGACCATTAAAATTGTGCAGAAAGCAGTTGCTTTTTTTCCTGTTTTCATTTATGATGTAGGGAGTTAACATAAGGAGGCGATGGATTTGCCAGAACCTAAGCTGATATCTCCGTTATTGGATGGCTTTGTGATTGGTGAACCAATGAGTGACCACCATGGTGTTTGCTGCTGCCCTGCGATCCGTGAAGACACCGGCGAACGCTATATCGTAAAAATCATTTCCATCCCCGCATCTCAAGTTCAGCTGGATGCTCTGCTGCTGACAGGTGCGTTTTCTTCCCGTTCCCAGGCTCTTTCCTATTTCCAAGAACTGACCAAGGGGGTTTTAGCAGAGGCTGAGACATTGGCGCAATTGACAAAGCTGGAAGGGTTTTTGCCATATACCAACTCACAGCTCGTGGAAATGAGCGAGGGAATTGGCTATGAGATATATCTGCTCAGTCCTTACAAGCGATCTTTGCGAAAGCATATGAATCTGGCTCCACTAACGCATTTAGGAGCTGTCAATCTAGGGCTCGATCTGTGCGCCGCATTGGCCGCCAGCCGCCGTGCAGGATATCTATACGTTGATCTGAAACCAAGCAATGTTTTTCTCACGCAGACGCAGGGCTGGCGCATCGGCGATCTGGGCTTTATGCCCTTGTCCTCTCTTAAATACGCATCGCTCCCGGATAAATACCGCAGTGAATATACCGCTCCGGAAATTGTCGATGAAATGTCGGAGCTGAATGATAAGATAGACATTTACGCCTTAGGACTGGTTTTGTATCAAGTATACAATAACGGACAGCTTCCCTTCGAAGGCAATGTTCCGGAATATCCGCTTCCTCCTCCCATGTACGCCGACTATGAGTTGGCGGAAATCATTCTCAGAGCTTGCGACCCTGATCCCGGCAAACGCTGGGCTGATCCGGCGCAAATGGGGCAGGCCATTGTGGACTATATGCAGCGCAACAGCATCAATGACACACCCATTGTGCCACCCCCTGTTGAGCTTCCGCCGGAACCGGAGGATGAACCGGAAGATGATTTTCTTAATGAGAGTGAAAACGAAGCTGCCCTTGCAGATCTAATGCAAAGCCTTCTTGATGAGGAGCCGCCGGATGAGCCGGAAAATGATTCAACTACACCGGCGGATGAGGATCTTTCATTTATGGTTGATCCCGCTGTTGACGAAACCATTCCTTCTGACGAAAGTGCAGCAGAACTGGAAGATGTAGAGGTCACGCAAGAGGTCGAGCAAATGCTCGCGCAGGCTGACGATTTGATCTCCCATGAGTTACCCGAGCCTGTCGTTGCTCCTGAACCGATCGATATTCCCTTCCCTGCTCCGATTATTTTAGATGCAGATGGAAATCAACCCACTTCTGTCCCGGAAGTAATCGATTCGGATGCGCAGGAACAGGAAGTGGATACAGATGGAGGCTCTGACGAAGCTGCGCCATCCGAAGATGATGAGGCTGCGCTTTCTACGGATCCTGAAGTGTCCCAAGAAGCAACCGTTGATCCACAGGCTTCCACTGCAGAAGATACAGAGGCTTCCGCAGAAACGCCCATACACGAAAGAGAGCGAAAAAAGAGAAAATCCAAAATTAATTTCAAGATTTTGATCAGTATTGCTGCTGTCCTGATTTTCATGGTAGCTGCCGGCTTTGGTATTTCGTTCTACTATCAGAGATATTATTTGCAATCCATTGATGATATCACTATCGATGGAGATGTGAACTCCTTAACCGTTCAAATCAGTTCCGATATTGATGACGCACTGCTCAAAGTAATCTGTACGGATACTTACGGCAACACTCGCAGCAGTGATGTGTACGGTGGCGTAGCACAGTTTACCGATCTGACACCCAATACCCAATACAACATTCAGGTTAAAATCTCCGGTACGCATCGCCTTGTTGGAACGACAAAACAGAGCTTTTCCACCGCCGCACAGACGGAAATTATAAGTTTCAATGCCGTCACTGGTTCTGAGGACGGTTCTGCTAAGCTTAGCTTCACCGTTAATGGGCCCGAGCCTGATGAATGGATTGTGACATTCCGCTCCGAAAACGAGGATGAACACTCCCAGACCTTCAGTGGTCACACCACTACGATCAACGGTTTGACCGTTGGCAGCACTTATCATTTCACATTGACAGCTAATGAGAAATACTACCTGACCGGCACTTACGAACTGGATTACACCGCTCGAAAAATCCTCTATGCCCAAAATCTTCACCTTACCGCCTGCGGTGATGGCAGCATCAATGTCGCATGGTCCATGCCGGAAGAAATAACGGAACAGAATTGGATTGTTCGTTGCTATGGTGATTCCGGCTTCGACGAGACCATTACTTCCAATGAAACAGCCGCTCAATTCACTGTTCCTACCCATGAGTGTGATTATACCATTGAAGTTACTGCCGAGGGAATGACCACCAGCTCCTCAATCACAGTCAGTGCCAACCCCATCACCATCACCGAGGTGAACGAAGAAGTTTCTGAAGATGGTACACTGGCTATAAGCTGGAGCTTCACCGGAAACGAACCTGCCAGCGGTTGGATTGTTAGCTACAGCATCGATGAAACTGCCGCAATTTCCATCAACTGCGAGTCGAGTAATGCCCAGCTTCCCTACTATCCGGGCAGTCACTACGATGTGGATATCTATCCGGCGGAGGAAGTAACCGTACTGGGAGAAACCTACTCCTATGATGCAAGCGAGGCTGAGACCTTTAATCAATACCGAGTCAACGCAGCTGAGGATCTGAGTTTCTATATGTGCCTGACTCCTGACAAAGAGGATTGGGACCGGTTTGATGTCCCCGCTGATGACTACAAAAAGAAATTCACAGCAGGGGAAAAGGCTTCCTTCTTGGTAGAGGTTTGGAGTGACTACAAAAAGTCTGATGACGAGATCAGCATCAGCTATATTATCCGAGATGAGAATGGAGCTCCCATCAGTTTGGATACGGAAGCGACCACTTGGAATAATATGTGGGAAAAGAATTTCTGCGAATTGGATATTCCCAGACTTCCCTCCGTTGTTGGAAAGTATACCATTGAAATTTACTTTAATGGATACCATGTTGTCACTAAGAAATTCACTATCATTTGATTACTTAAGGGCTGTCTGTCCATGTTCAAACATGGACAGACAGCCCTTATTTATATTCCAATTTCAAACTAACGGAAATATCGTGGTTAAATTTATAGAGAAAATTTGCGGAAGGCTGCGGTCAGAGCATTCAAGGTATTACAGCTGACCATAGTGCATATTGAACTCATCAACTGCGTACTTCGGAGGTACTGCCATCTGCTTTCCGGAATCGGATTTAACCAGATCATCCTGCCGCTCAATTGCTTTGCCTTTGATAACGCTGCCACCGCTCTCCCCTGCTCTACCGTTTTTGCATCCGAGAGGATAACCAGCGTAGTAGCGTCATTTAAAATTGCCGGCTTTTGACTGCACAAATGCTCCAGTGCTGTAGCTAAATTGGTTCCCTTCCCATAAATGCCGGTGCGACCTACATAGTCCCGGAACATATCCATATTTTGAAGGCTGAAAACATCTGCTTCCACGATCTGTTCCGAAAAAAGGAAGGTTCTGGAGCTTTCAGACGCTTGATTCAGAGACTGTATGAAACGAAGAGCAAACTCCGAAAATTGAATCATTGATCCGGAAACATCGCACATGAGTACCATCCGACGTCTGCGACGGGGCTTCTTTTTATATTTCAGCCGGTAAAAAGTACCACCGGTTTCCAGTCCTTTTCGAATGGTCTTTCTGAAATTCAAATGATTGCTGTAGCCAGAGGTCTTATTGCGTGCCGCCAACTCACCATTGATCTTCCGCGCCGCATCCTGAATGATGGTAATTGCTTTCGGAATTTCTTCATCTCGAAATTCTGAGATATCACGAAACAACAGTCCCAGCTCCGGATCTGATGCAGCCGCATCAGTGCCTGAATCCTCCATGCGCATCTGCTGCTCCAAAAGTGCCTTTGTAAAAACTGAGTGGATAAAGTTTCCATAAAGCTCTGGACTTCGTTCCGCGCTGGTCTTATAGCGATCTAAAAAATTAAGCAGTCGTTGGCGTTCTTCCAAAGGCATGGAAGCATAGGTCCTGCGCTGTTCGTCACTCAGCAGCATCGGCTGTCCATTGACATTAAGCTGCTGCGCTTCCCTTTTTGCCTCTTCCATTTCTGCCTCACGCTGTGCCTGCTGGGAAGCCTGCGTGCGCATTGCTTCCTCGCTGATGAAATATCCATCAAAAACTCTATTAAAAATTAACTGTTCTTCTCTGGTCTTTGCGTAAATAGCACACAGTGCTACCTTAACGGAACTGCGATCCTCGAAGCCTAATTTTAACAGAATCTTACAAGCATCTGATGTTTCCTGATGGGTCGCATTGATGCCGTTCAGTCGAAGCATTCTGGAAAAACCGGAAAGCTTATCCAAATAGACCTGTGGGTCATCCATGATGATGACCTCCGCAATGACTTCCGTGGCTGCAGGACTGCTCCTGCTGAGACTGATCCATCAGTGCGATATCATCACTATTTTTTAGAATAAATCCAGCGGTCTGCCGCAGCGCATCCGGGGTCAGCTCGCGCACTCCCAGCGCATCCAAAGCCGCCGCCCAATCAAGGGTCTCCGCAATGGAGGGCTTCTTCAAAATTGCCTCATTGCTTCGCAGTTTTTGAACGGCAGCAGCCACCTGAAAGCAGAGCCGATCGTCCACATGCGGCAGCTTGGCTCGCAGAATAGCAAGCTCTTTTTCCATATCCGGATATTCAATATACAAATAAGCACACCGGCGACGCAGTGCTTCCGATAAAGGTCTTGCCCGATTGGAGGTCAGCACAATAAAAGGAACGGATTTTGCTGTAATCGTTCCAATTTCAGGAATCGAAACCTGCATATCAGAAAGGAGTTCCAGCAAGAAAGCCTCAAATTCCTCGTCCGCCTTATCGATCTCATCAATCAGGAGCACGACCGGCTTTTCTGACCGGATGGATCTTAGCAGTGGACGTTCCAAAAGGTATTCATCACGGAATAGATCATCGGTAAGCTTGGATTTATCCTGAGCATCCCGATTGACCTGAATCGCCAATAGCTGTTTTTGATAGTTCCACTCATATAATGCCTTGCTTTCATCCAATCCCTCATAGCATTGAAGGCGTATAAGATCCCGATCTAAAGCTGCCGCCATTACCTTTGCTACTTCTGTTTTGCCCACGCCGGCAGCTCCCTCGATCAGCAAAGGCCGACCAAGTTGAAGGGAAACATACAAAACCGTCGCAAGCGTATCATCATAAATATAATTCGCCCGGTCCATTTTTTCTTTTAATAGTTGCAGTTCCATGGTATCTCCATTTTTTAACATTAAGTTATAGACCTAAGTCCTCTCCAACCAGAATAAATTTGATACGGCCAACAGGTCGACAATGGCGAGTAATGAGTATCTGATTGCAGATGCAGCTCTCACTCTTACAGTCTGCGCAGCTACCAGTAACGGAGCAGGGATTGTTCAGCATAAATCTCTGCTGGTTCAGCGGAGCAGCCACCGTTCTTGCTCTGGTAATTGCTTCCTCCAATGTATCTGTCACCTTATTCATGCCGGCAATGACCAAAACCTCCTTGGGACCATATACAATGGCAGCCACACGATTTCCGGTACCATCAATATTTACCATCTGCCCATCCAGGCTCAAACCATTGGCACCGGTCAGAAACACATCCGCAAACATAGAGTCCTTAGCGGCCTGCAGCTTTTCCTCCGGAGTTGCGCAATTGTCACGGTCGATGGGATGGTAGTCGCCCTTATGAAGTGCTTCTACAAGACCAATCTGATGTGCTGACATAACACCGCCCCAGCCAACTGTGGCTCCTTTCGGAATCAGCTCCAAAGCTTTCGCACAGGCTTCCTCCTTCGTTGAGCAGTAGTAGGCCTCAAAGTGGCGACTGTTAAGATTTTTCACCAGAATAGCCCCGCGTTTTTCATAATACTGTTTATGCATTTGCGTCATACTATACACCCCTATGTTCAGAAGTATCAATAATAGCCGTTACCGGATATTCTCGTTTCTATCATAACCGAAAAAATAAAAAAAGTAAAGCAGCGGAACAAAAAAACGTTCCGCTGCTTCGTAATCATTCTATAATTTTCAATCCCAGATATTTTTCCAACGCTGCAATCTTCAAGCAAGTACAGAAGACCAGCATTGCTTTTTCAAGCTCTTCAATAGGCGGCAGACTGGGCGCAATACGGATCATAGAGTCGTGAGGGTCATGACCATAGGGATAGGTAGCACCTGCCTCGGTCATCACAACGCCTGCCTTTTGGCACAGCTCCAAAGTGCGCTTCGCAGTTCCCGGCATGGCTGCCACACAAACAAAGTAACCGCCTTTCGGCAAATGCCAGTGAGCAATTCCCTTATTGGTCAGCTCAGAACGGAGCATTTTTAATACCATATCAAACTTGGGTCCCAGAATCTGGGCATGCTTTTTCATCAACTCCAAGGTATGAGCGCGATCCTTCAGATATTTTACATGACGAAGCTGATTTACCTTATCATAGGAAATGGTCTGAACGGAGATCATCTTCAGGTGATAGGCAATATTTTCCTCGGACGTAGCCATAACAGAAATGCCGGCACCGGGAAACGTAATTTTCGAGGTCGATGCAAATTCATAAACCATATTGGGACGGCCAGCCTGTGCACACAAGGAGATGATATCCCGGAAAGGTTCGAATTCTCCATCAAATTCGTGGACGCAATAAGCATTGTCCCACATAATCGCAAAATCCGGTGCGGCAGGCTTCAAATTCGCAAACCGGTCAACAGTCTCTTCGGAATAAGTATATCCCTGAGGATTGGAATACTTAGGAACACACCAAACACCTTTCACCTGTGGATCCTTGACCAGTTCCTCAATGATATCCATATCCGGTCCTTCCGGATGCATCGGAACAGTAATCAGTTCAAAGCCAAAATGCTCTGTGATCTTAAAATGACGATCGTAACCAGGAGAGGGACAGAGAAATTTCACACGCTCTTCCTTGCACCATGGGCGTGGGCTATCCTTCAAGCCGTGGGTATAGGCACGGGCAATCAAATCGTGCATCAAACTCAGGCTGGCATTGCCGCCAACAAAGGTTTCTGTAGGCTTACAGCCCAAAACATCTGCCCAATACTCCCGGGCGCAGCGTAAACCGGCTAATTCACCATAATTACGGCTGTCGTTGCCGCTGAGTACACAATCCTCAGCATCATTCAATACGTTTAAAATGTCACTAACCATATCCAGCTGGAGAGTACTGGGTTTGCCTCTGGACATATCCAGCTTCAAATTTTCCTGCATCATTGCACCGTAACGAGCGATCATTTTTTTGGCCTCAATACGGAGTTCTTCCCTGCTTCTGCAAGAGTAAGTAGACAATTCCATCATCCTTTCCCATAAATTATATGGATATTATACGCCAAAACGTCAAAAATGCAAGTCAAATACCGCAAAAAATTCATTTCATCTTGATATTCATGCATTTTTGTATCCATTAACTAAAACAGTTGACCATCGTTCCGTAAATTTATTCATTTTCACACTTGCATTTTGGTATTCTATCGCATAAAATTCCATTAGAAAGTGATAATCCAGACGGTAATGAAAGAAATCCCCTGTTATGGTGGAAAGGAAGCTATTTTATGGGTCCATTTTTAAATATTCCAGCTATTTTCGGCAGTGATGTTTTCAATGAAGCAACAATGAAACAACGTCTCGCTCCAAAGGTTTATAATGCGTGGAAGCATTGCATTGAAACCGGTTCTTCCCTCCCTTTAGATATTGCAAACGATATTGCCGAGGCTATGAAGGTTTGGGCAACGGAAAAGGGTGCAACCCACTATACGCATTGGTTCCAGCCTATGACCGGTATCACAGCCGAGAAGCACGATTCCTTTATTACCCCCTCCGGTGACGGGCGAGTCATCATGGATTTTTCCGGTAAAGAATTGGTGAAGGGCGAATCTGATGCCAGTTCCTTTCCTTCCGGCGGTCTTCGGGCAACCTTTGAAGCCCGGGGTTACACGGCTTGGGACCCAACCTCCTTCGCTTTTGTGAAGGATAACAGTCTCTACATCCCCACCTGCTTTTTTTCTTACACAGGTGAGGCACTGGACGAAAAAACGCCTCTCCTGCGCTCCATGGATGAAGTATCCCGTGAGGCTCTGCGAATTCTGCGGCTTTTTGGTGATACTCAAACCCATCGTATCACATCTTCAGTGGGTGCTGAGCAGGAGTACTTTCTTCTCCCGAAAGATCTATACGCACAGCGTGAAGATCTTCGCTTGACTGGGCGCACACTCTTTGGTGCCCCCGCTCCCAAGGGTGAGGAGCTTGAGGATCACTATTTTGGTACCATTCGCACCCGTGTTTCCGCTTTTATGAAGGATCTTGATGAGCAGCTCTGGAGACTTGGCATTCTTTCCAAAACCAAGCATAACGAGGTCGCTCCCTGTCAGCATGAGCTAGCACCGATCTATACCGATGCCAACAGTGCCTGCGACGCAAATCAATTGATCATGGAGATCATGAAAAAATGCGCTGCCAAGCACAATCTTGTTTGTCTACTCCACGAAAAGCCTTTCGCATGCGTCAGTGGCTCCGGTAAGCACAACAACTGGTCACTGACGACTGATACGGGTAAAAATCTCTTTAGCCCCGGTAAAACTCCCAGACAAAATGCTCAGTTTCTTGTATTTCTGGCCGCATTTGTAAAAGGCGTGGATGAATATCAAGATTTCCTCCGGTGCTCGGTTGCATACGCCGGTAATGACCATCGTCTTGGCGCAAACGAAGCACCCCCCGTCATCATTTCTATTTATCTGGGCGATGAGCTTCACGCTGTGGTAGAATCGATCATTAACGGAAGCAGCTATACAGATCCCGAGAAAAACATCATGCGCATCGGTGTGGATGTACTCCCCCCTATCCCTAAGGATACCACCGACCGAAACCGCACCAGTCCCTTGGCGTTTACCGGTAATAAGTTTGAATTCAGAATGCTGGGCTCATCTCAATCCATTGCCGGTCCTAACATTGCACTCAATACCATCATGGCTGAGGAACTTAGCAAATTTGCGAACATTCTTGAAAACGCCGAAGACTTTGACACTGCACTGCACCAGCTGGTCACTGATACGTTTCGGCAGCATCAAAGAATCCTATTCAATGGCAATGGTTATTCCGACGAATGGTGTCAGGAAGCTGCCAGACGTGGTCTGAGCAACCTTCGCTCCACCACTCAGGCAATGCCCAGATATGTCTCCGAGAAGAACGTGGGGCTGGTAACAAAGCACGGTATTTTCTCCGAGTCTGAGTTCCGTGCCAGAAACGAAATTCACCTTGAAACCTATCGTAAGATTCTGAATATTGAAGCAAAAGCCACTGCTGACATTGCCCTTCGTCAGATTCTCCCTGCTGTCAGTAAATACAGTGCGGATCTTGCTGAACGGATTGTTACAAAAACCAGCATCGGATGCAGCTGCTCCGCAGAGCGTTCTCTTGCGGAAAAGCTCTCCTCAGGAATTGACCGGTTGTACGAATGCTGTGAAACCCTTTCCAAGCATCTCACATCCATCCCAACTCCCAGCATTGAAGCTGCGGACTACTGCTATCAAGTCATTGTACCGGCAATGGAAGCTGTTCGCAAGGAAGCGGATGCTTTAGAGCTCCTGACCGACAAAACCTATTGGCCTTTCCCAACATACTCAGATATTCTGTTTTATTAAGAAATTCCCTACTGCTGGTCTTTTATGCCAAAAGGCTGCAACCTCGCTTGGTTGCAGCCTTTTATAATAGACCAACAAAATCATAGACACTTGACTGTTATTAGTAAATCATGTATTATAATACAAACAAATGGACGAAAGGAGTTAGGAAATGGATACCAACCGAATAAAGAAAGCAACAGAGTGGTTTTACAGCACGATATTCCGGGATGAAGCCATCAAACCCAAGGCTTCCGCACCTTCCGAGAAGGTTCCCTCCCTGCTCCGTACTGCCCGTACTCTGGAAACTAATTTCAACAGCACTTGGCACCCAAGAGAATCCATCTTTCTGAAACAGGCAAAGCTGTTGGCAAACTATGAGGATGACTATCCGTTTGACGCCGCTGTTGTTCGCTACTATCCAACCTATCAATCCCTGACTGATCCAGAGCTGCGTGGTTATTTTTCATGGCGGACTAAACTGCGCAAAGGAGAGATACAAAAAACCTCCCTATCCTTTGCATTTCTGTATATTTATGAACTGATCAATCAGGTGGGTGCAGAAAATCCATTGGATGGCTATCAGAAGCTGAACGCATTTCGGGATGCTTACGGAGCAGTAGACAACAGAATCCTATCTTATCTGGATAGATGGCTGACCGACTATGTAGTATACTATGAGCTGGATGCCAATCTTCTTGCTGATTCCCGGCAGGTGCTCTTTGACCGGAGTATATCCGTTCTGGATCTGATTCAGGAGCAGGACCAGGCAAAGGTAATGTACGCAGTGAAGCAATTGGCACCTAAATGGCTGTCCCGGTCCAAATTCTACAGCACAAATCAGGCTGACTGTGATACCGTTATTGTTCGCACCCTTCGTCGGGTCTCGAACCACTATGCCACCCGAACCAAAAAGACCATGGTGGAGCAGTTTTTCGGCAAATGCACCGAGTATCAAATACGGCTCTTTGATGCCGCTGTATTCTGCGATTCTCTCAAAAAGCGCAGCTGCGAGTATGCTTTAGATGAGCGTTGTATCTACCGCTGTCAGAATGGTCTGTGGACTGTGACAAAGCACACCGAACCTCTGCGCCCTAATGCCAAGTTGGAGGATATCCTGAAAACCATTGACGCAGTCATGCGGGAAGAATACGCCTACAAGCATCCAGTAAAATACAAAACAGAAACCAAGTGGCTGCTCAAGATCATCCGCGAAGAGGCTCAGACACTTCTGGCTGAAAAGAACGCAGCAGCGGTAAAGAAAATCGCCATCGACTATTCTCAGCTTGCCAAAATCCGCCGAGAGGCCGCCATTACCCAGGACAAGCTGACTGTAGACGAAGATTTGGAAGACATCAACGAGCCACAGGAAATTGCTGCGCCGGTTCTCAACGACATCGATGTGTCGGGCTGTCCACTGAATGAATCGGAATACCGGTTGATCCAGTGTCTTTTGTATGACAGCAGTACCGCTTGGGTGCAAGCTGAAGGACATATGCTCTCGGTGCTGGTAGACAGCATCAACGAGAAGCTGTACGATACCTTTATGGATTCCGTTCTGGATGATACACCGGAATTGATTGAAGACTATATTGAAGAACTGAAAGAGATGGTAAAGCCATGAAAATACCAAAACGAATTGCACAAACTCTGATGAACTCTCTGAAAGGCGGTGTTGTACCCCGTGTAGGTCTGCAATATGTGACCGTGGGCAGGACTGCAGAAATCGACGCTCTTCTGCGGGATGTAGAGATTATTGCTGACGGCGGTGCCTCCTTCCGTTTCATCATGGGCAAGTACGGAAGCGGCAAGAGTTTCCTGCTCCAAACCATCCGCAACTATGTAATGGCTAAGAACTTTGTGGTTTTAGATGCGGATCTTTCACCCGAGCGGCGGCTGCAAGGCACCCGGGGTCAGGGGCTCGCCACTTATAAAGAGTTGGTCCGCAATATGTCCACAAAAACCAAGCCAGAGGGAGGTGCCCTGAGCCTGATTCTGGATCGCTGGATCAGCAGTGTGCAGCAGCAGGTCATGGAGGAAAACAGCCTCGGAACCGGCAATCCGGGACTGGCACCCTTGGTTGAAAAGAAAATTTCTGCTGTGATCTATTCACTGAATGAGATGGTCCACGGCTTCGACTTTGTGCGACTGCTGACGCTGTATTATCAGGCCCATATTTCTGGAAATGACGAGGTGAAGGCCAAGGTTCTTAAATGGTTCCGGGGCGAGTATGCCACCAAAACCGAAGCCCGACAGGAACTTGGAGTTAACATCGTCATTACCGATGATGACTGGTACGAGTACCTAAAAATCTTCGCCGCTTTCCTGAAACAGGCAGGCTACAGCGGTATGCTGGTTCTCATCGACGAGTTGGTGAACATCTATAAGATCCCCAATGCGATCACCCGACAGTATAACTATGAAAAGATCCTGACCATGTACAACGATGCCATGCAGGGCAAAGCACAACACATCGGCTTCATTCTCTGCGGCACCCCCCAGTGTATGGAAGACCCTCGCCGGGGGGTATACAGCTACGAAGCTCTGCGATCACGGCTGGCCGAGGGTCATTTCTCCGGGACACACAAGGATCTGCTCTCCCCTGTCATTCGGCTCTTGCCCTTGACCAACGAGGAAATGCTGATACTCATTGAAAAGCTGGCAGATATCCACGCAGGGTTGTATGAATACAAACAGATCGTCACCCAGCAGGATATGGTAGACTTCATAGAAATCGAATTCAGCCGCATCGGCGCGGATACCCATATTACCCCCCGTGAGGTCATTCGCGACTTTATCGAGGTGCTGGACATTATTTATCAGAATCCCGGCACAAAGGTTCGGACCCTTCTGGGCAGCGACAGCTTCACCTACGCACAGAACGCGGTGAATGAAGAAACCACACATGCCGAATTCGCGGAATTTGATTTATAAGAGGTAGCTTATGAGTGCCTTTGACCGTTATGCCCCCTTTGTTCAGGAATATATCTACCGCAACCGTTGGGAGAACCTGCGGGCCATTCAGGTCGCCGCTGCAGATGCCATTTTTAACACAGACGAAAATGTACTGCTGACCGCATCCACCGCCTCCGGAAAGACGGAAGCCGCCTTCTTTCCCATTATCACTTTGTTTTCCGAGGATCCTCCGGCATCCGTTGGCTGTATCTATGTAGGACCCTTGAAAGCACTGATCAACGACCAGTTTACCCGTCTGAATGATTTGTGTGCGGAAGCGGACATCCCGGTGTGGCACTGGCACGGAGACGTAGCCCAGAGCCATAAAAATAAAATGATGAAGCACCCCTCCGGCATTCTCCAGATCACGCCGGAATCCCTTGAAGCCATGCTGCTTCATAAGCACGCTGCTATTCCGAAACTCTTCGGAGATCTGCGGTTCGTGGTTATCGATGAAGTCCATTCACTACTCCGGGGTGACCGGGGTGGCCAAACCCTGTGTCTGATAGAGCGTCTGAGCCGCATCGCCGGTGTCAATCCCCGGCGCATTGGTTTGAGTGCCACCATCGGCGATCCAGAGGGGACAGGGGCATTCCTTTCCCTGGGCACCGGTCGCCAAACCATCATCCCGAAAATCGAGGCTAAAGGGAGCAAATGGCGGCTAAGTATGGAGCATTTCTATGTGAAGGATGTACAGGCCGCCGAAGGAAAGGATGTTTTCGATGCTCTGCCGGTTCTGGAGGAAAAGACCGCTGAGGCTCCCCAAAATGCCGATCCGGGCATCGGCTATATCTACGAGCATACCCGAGGCAAGAAGTGTCTGGTGTTCGTCAATTCCCGGGAGGAATGTGAGACTGTAACCACCACACTGCGCCAGTACTGCGAGGTGCAGCACGAACGGGACCGTTTTCTGATCCATCACGGTAATCTCTCTGCTTCCTATCGCGAGACCGCTGAGGATATCATGAAGGACGACTCCCAGTATATGACCACAGTGACCACCGCTACACTGGAATTGGGCATCGACATTGGAAGGCTGGAACGAGCTTTCCAGATCGATGCGCCGTGGACCGTATCTTCCTTTCTTCAGCGCATGGGCCGCACAGGCAGGCGTGAAAGTCCACCGGAAATGTGGTTCGTTATGAGAGAGGATGAGCCAGAGGCCCGGGCAATGCTCCCCAGCACTATTCCCTGGAAGCTGCTGCAGGGTATTGCACTGGTACAGCTTTATCTGGAGGAGAGATGGTGCGAGCCACCGCGGTTGGACAGATACCCCTACAGCCTTCTGTACCACCAGACCATGTCTACGCTTGCTTCCTGCGGAGAGTTATCTCCCAAAGCTCTGGCTGACCGAATCCTTCGGCTTCATTACTTCCACCGAGTTACCCAGGATGACTACAGGATTCTCCTGCGGCATCTGATCAAGACCGACCACATCCAGCAGACAGAGCAGGGCGGTCTGATCGTGGGTCTTGCCGGTGAACGAGTGGTCAACTCCTTCAAGTTCTACGGCGTATTTGTTGAAAGTGAGGAATACACCGTCCGCAGTGAATCTCAGGAGCTGGGCACTGTGGTGCTTCCTCCCCCGGCAGGCGAAAAACTAGCCATTGCTGGTCATGTATGGGTGGTTCTGGAGGTTGATCACAAGCGGCATCTGGTGTACTGTGAACAGGTCAAGGGCAGCATCCCGGCCTATTTTGGTGAGTGTCCCGGAGATCTGCATACGAAGATACTGCAGCGGATGCGTAAAGTTCTTCAGGAAAACAAGCAATATCCCTATCTGATGCAAAACGCCGTTGCGCGGCTGCATCAAGCCCGATACACCACGGAGCACTCCGGCGTTGCCAAAACACCTCTTATCAATCTGGGCGGCAATATGTGGTGTCTTCTCCCTTGGGTCGGCACCTATCCCTTCCTCGCCATGGAACGTTTTTTAAAGATCAAATGCGGCGACCGGTTGGGTCTGAAAAATTTCGACTCCGCCCGACCCTACTATATGCAATTTACCATGAAGGTATCTGAGGAAACTTTCTACCGAATTGTTTTAGAAGAGATTGAAAAGCCAATTGACCCACTGGAGCTGGTATACCCCAAGGAACTGCCCCTGTTCGACAAGTACGATGAGTACCTTCCGGAAGAACTTGTCCGCAAAGGCTTCGCCTACGGTGTTCTTGATATGGAAGGATTAAAAGAAGCCATACTCAGTTGGCATCAATAAAAGCGACCTGCACAGAACGAGTTCTTACTTTTTTACTTTTTCTTGCCACTAAATGCAGCCGATGCCCTTTTTGTGCTTCTAATTTCTCCACAGCTAAACCAGCTGTTCCACACATTTCACGCACTTCAAGAACCAGATAGCCTTCCATATTTGGTACGGCGGTGTTCATGTATATGGCTTGACACATGACACATGACACAGGGGGACGGTTCTGTGTGTTCCCTAAATATATTTCACAAATTAGAAAATGCGCAGTCCCCTCCCTGTGAAACCCACCAGTGCCGGTCTTTACCGCTGCTGGCATAGTACACAGAGCCGTCTGAAACCACTAAAAAAGCAGTACTTCTAAGCTACTTCTGTCTTGACAAAACAAAGGCTTAAACTGCCCCGGTGGACCACCTTTACCCTGGAAAACGACAGAAGCTTGGTCTACGCCAACAACGGCACCACAAGTATCTCCTATGCCTATGATGCCAACACCGTGGATGCCGTCACTCATAACTACCTCTATGCCAGCGGACAATTGCTGCAGGAGACCTACGGTGACAATACGCTCAACTTTTCCTACGATGCCAACGGTCATCACCATGCACTGAATTATAATGGCACCACTTATTACTGCATCACCAATCTGCAAGGCGATGTGATGTATCTGGTAGAAATTGATCACGAATTACTCCCCGAAGGTTATTCAGGATACGGAGAGTGAGTTAGGGCTTACGAGTGCAGTGGACTTTTACCACCAAGTCATCGTCCATGCCGGACGCACAAGAAAAATCCCGATATTCCGAAGAATACCGGGATAATCTCTATGGCGGAGAAGGAGGGATTTGAACCCTCGATACCCTTTTGGGGTATACACGAT
>CAZENN010000026.1:0-21815 GCA_964513605.1 uncultured Oscillospiraceae bacterium | reverse complement strand
TTTACTTTTTCACTATTAACTCTTCACTTTTCACTCTTCTCTTTCGAAACTTGTCAATTAGGTAATAAGTAATAGTGAAGAAGTAAAGGTATCCGCTTCGCGGATGATTTAGAATTTATTGCGAGAGTTCGAATTCATACGCAAAACTACCGAATATATCTTTTTCGTAGCAGTCGCCCAGCTGGCTCAGGAGACCGGTATGGAGCTTTCAGACGCTGTAACGATGTCCGCTAAACGGGCTGCTGTAAAAGAGGCAATCGCTACGCTGTCGCAAAAGCAGACCTCCGAGACCCCCACCGTTGCCGCCACTGAAACAAACTCAGCCACCCCCGACCCGGTGGATACCCCAACAGAAACGCCCACAGAGGCGAATTATGAGGCTTCTGCGGACGGTGTGACTATCCAGAAGTCCACCAATCAGGAGATCAAAATTAAGGAGATCGCCTCCATCAAAAACGGCAAGATGACCCTGCGGCTGGAGGACGGCTCTGAGGTGGATGCTGCGGATGTTGCTTATGGTACTGAGGCTGAAAATTTGGTTTATGAGGCAGTGGCACAGCTCGAAGGTATCATTGACAGCAAAGCGGCGGATGGATTGGCAAAGCACCTGTTGGAGCTGGTCGATCGGGGAGAGCCGATTTCGGATACCTTTGTGCAGGGCGTTACGCAGGCATACAAATACGGCTTTGCCGGATACGGAAAGAATTCCATCACGGACAGTAATACCTATTCATCTTCGCTGACTGAGCGGCAGCGTAATGTTGCCTACCGGCGGGGCTTGAATTATCGCAATGAAAGAGACGCAGTGAACCGACAGGCTACTGCCGCAAATCGGAGTAAGGATTCCGGCGGCAAAGGCACAAAAGCCCCCGATGGCAAGACGTACAAGAACATCCGCTTTGAGGGCAGGATCAAGAAATGGGGGGAGAAACAGAGAGCCGACGTGGCTTTTCTGGATTTCGTCGCCCGTGAATTTGCCGGTGACGTAACGGTGCACGTCTTTGAGTCCTGGAAAGACTCCAACGGGAAACGATACTACCGGGACAGCGAAGGAGAAATCCATACCGCCCCCAACGGAAAGTACATCAAGGAAAACGGCGATATCTACATTGACCTGAACGCTGGTGATAACGGTGAGGGGCTGGTTATGAATACCTTCGCCCATGAGCTGTATCACCACATCGAAAAGTGGTCTCATGAGAAAGCACAGCAGCTGGCGGAGTTTCTTGTGAAAGAACTGGGGCTGGACAGCGTGGAAGCCATGGTGGAAAAACAGATCGAGAAGGCGGAAGCCGCTGGGCACGGCGTGAAATACTTTATGATGAAAGGAATGTCCAAGACGGCAGCGGACAATATCGTTCGTCAGCGAGCATTCAGCGACTTTGTAGCGGACTCTCTGGAAACGGTCTTCACTCAGTGGAACGCTCTGGAAATTCTCCAGCGGCTGCGCAAGTCTGACAAGGAGCTCGTTAACCGCATCAAGAACTTTGTGGCCAAGTGGGTATCCAAGCTCCGGGGGTTCTACAAGGAGAATCCAACTATTTCCCTTGAAGGTCATAAGACATCCCAACTGAAAACCTTTGAGCGCATCCAGGAACTGTGTATGGAGGCTCTGGTGGACGCTGGAGAGAATTTCAGGAAGGGGACCGTGCCGGGGGGATGAGGCGATTCTTTCTGACCCGGAGGTGCAAAAAAACACCGCTGATGGCGGTGTGGATGTTGCATATTCCGTGAGAGCAAATTTCTATAAAGAATTTGATGCTTGGGACAAAAAGGATACCCATGTGTCATTCATTATCGGCACCACATCCGATGTCCTCGAGTCTATCGGTATGAAGGACCAGAACATTGTCCTCAGATCTGGCACTGTGCTACAGAAGCTTAAGGACCATCCAGAGATGACATTTGATATCTTCAAGGGCATCCCTGAGCTTTTGGAACATCCGGTTATCGTACAGTTTTCCGATGCTATCGATCCTAAAACAAAAAGACCGAAATACGATAGTAGTATCACAGTTTTGGGCGAATTGTATGCAAATGTGGTCGAGGAAGGTAAAACGGTTATAAAGCCTGTTCTTGTCTCATTAGAGCTGCTTCCTACGAAAAATAAAGGGGCAACTGTGCTGAATTTTGCCATCATTAAGAGTGCATACAGCAAAAATGCACTGCAACAGTACCTTAATGAGAACAGCATCCTATACATTGATCCGGATAAAAAAAGAACCGACAGCTGGCTCTCCCTGACTAGGCTCCAATTGCCGTTTGGGGAGAACCGCTACGGTTCCATCCGTAAGATAGCATATGCTGATGGGAAAGTCAAGGTGCAAAATGCTAAAAATATGACCGATGTGCAGAAAGCATTGTTTGATGCCGGTATTATTGATGAATTTGGTAATAAAATTTTCTCCGACCGCAACCCCACCGAAACCTCCAACCGCTCTCTGCTGGTGAATGCGCTGGAGTCTACCACCCAAAATGAGTGGGAGAAGAGACGGCTCAAAGAGTACAAGGATAAGATTCAGGAGATCGAGCAGGATGAACAGAAACTGAGGGAGGTCAATGCGCAGCTCAAAAAACTGGAAACTGCCAACAATCCCAAGGATAAACCTAAAATCCGGGAGCTGAGAGCAGAAAAACTCCACGCTGAGAAGCGACTGGATATCAGGGACACGCAGCTGCTCCGGCTGGAGGCAACGAAGCCGTTACAGGATCTTTTGAAGCGTGAGAAGGATAAGGCGTTCAAGGGGCTGGTGGAGAAGTATGGCAAGCTGGCTTCCGGCGAAAAGAAGGTTCGGGATGACGCTCTGCCTAAGTCCACAGACGGTGAGAATAAGGTTTCTCTGACTGCCAGAACCGTCAAGGGTGCTGCTGCCACCACAGATGAATTTGCCGAGCTGATTGATGAGCAGGTGGCTGAAGGAAAGCTTACCTATCTGCCCATCACCAACAATGCAACCACCAAAGCGGCACGGGAGAAGATCGAGCGTGATGGTTGGGAACGGACTCTAAAGAACTGGGAGCGAGATGTCCTCAGTGGAAAGGTCAGTGCTAAGATGTCTGCTACTGGCGCAATTCTCCTGAACAACGCCGCTCAGAATGGCGACAAAAAAACTTGGCTGGATATTCTGTATCATTATCAGCTTATGGGCACCTCTGCCGGTCAGGCGATCCAGGCCATGCGCATTCTGAAACAGCTGGCACCGGAGGACAAGCTATACCTTATGAAGCGTTCGGTGGAACAATTGATACAGGATACCAATATTAAATTCAGCGCTAAAGATATTATGAGCAAAATCGACCCGGACATCATAGAACTGTACAAACAGGCTGAAACCTATGAGGAGGAAGACTGGGCACTCAAAGAGATCGGTGCAACCATTGCGCAATATGTGCCGTCTACCTTTATGGACAAATTTACCGCACTTCGCTATCTCAATATGCTGGGTAATCCCCGGACGCAGATCAGAAATATCGCCGGTAATACGGCAATGGGACTGGTCACAACGCTGAAAAATACAACCGCCATAGGCATTGAGCAGCTTGCTTACACAGTTTCCGGCGGCAAGTTCCAGAGGACGAAGGCGTTTGCAAGTCCGGCTATGGTGAAGGCAGCAGCGGAGGATTTCAAGATAATCAAATCTATGGTCTTAGGTGGCGGTAAGTATTCCGACAGTAGCTGGGCATCCTCCGAGCTGGTACAGGCGGTCAGAGATAACCAGCGTATCTTCAAGAGCAAGATTTTGGAGAAGTACCGGGGAGCCACCAACTGGGCAATGGATCAGGGCGACCTAATCTTTTCAAAAGTCGCTTATGCCAATGCTTTGGCTGGGTATCTCCGGGCGAATGGCATCAAGGACAGCGACTTTTCCAAGGTGGATGCTTCCTTAATGGATGCTGCCCGAATCTACGCAGTCAAGGAGGCGCAGGAGGCGACGTTCCGGGATACTAATGTTTTGTCCGGCTGGATATCTAAGGTTGGCAGGAGAAGCGATACTCCGGGGGCGGTGAAAGCGATTTCTGAGGGGATCATGCCATTCCGTAAAACACCTGCGAATATTCTGGTCAGAGCCGAGGAATACAGCCCTCTTGGTTTCGTGAACGCTTTGTACCTTATGACAAAAAAGGCAGCTAGCACAACGAAGCTGACAGAAAAGGGGGATGTGATTGGAGCATTTGCCCGTGGCGGCGAAACAATCACCGGTGCGGACATTGTGAATAGTCTGGCAAAGGGTTTGACTGGCACAGGGCTGTTCTTCCTTGGAATGTGGCTGAGCAGCGTGGGAGTCTTGGTCGGCGGTGCTGAGGATGACGAAGATCTGGAATATTTCCAGCAAATGAACGGACAGCAGAATTACGCCTTAAAGATTGGCGACACTTATATCACCATTGATTTTCTGTCACCTGCGGCGATTCCTATGTTTGTAGGTGCTCAAATTCAGAAGCTGTCGGAAGATGGCGGTGTTGAGCTGAAGGATTGGGAAAGTGCGCTCACCTCTATAGCAGATCCTTTGGTGGAGATGTCAATGTTGCAAGGAGTCAATGACACCTTGGATAATATACGTTTTTCCGAAAACAACATGCTCCAGCTGGTGGTCAGTGCCGCGGCAAATTATATGACCCAAGGTCTCACCAACAGCTGGCTGGGACAAGCCGAGCGGAGCATTGAGGGGGAGCGGCAGACTACCTATGTAGATGGGAACAGTGCGCTGCCTAGCAAAAGTGGTTCAGGGTGACAGAATTTGGTTCCACAAAAGCGCATGAAAAGTTTTTGTAACATAGTGAACAGAGAAAGAAACCGCCTAAAACCATCGTTTTAGGCGGTTTCTGAGTGGTGGAGCAGTGGAGACGTTAGACAATGACTGGTAACATCCTCATTTTCGATGTTTGCTATCACAGAAGCGTCCAGTGGCACTGTCAAGGCATCATTCTTCCCAGCAAAATTTAGTTGTAGTCTCAAATCATCATCATACACATGAACGGCGATGAGGAAAGTGTTGAACAGCTTAGCCTGATACTTTTTACTGGTTACATCGCCGTCCCTAAACATTTCAAGCCCCGATATGATATCATCTCTGGAAATGTCGATCAGGTTAGATCTCTCGACCTTGATTTTGGCGGATAACCGTGTCTGTTCACTCTCTAATTCCAATAGTCTTGCTTTTGTGGTATCGGTGATAATTCCCATTTCTATTGCAGTCATTAAATTCTTGATTGATTTTTTAACCTCTGCCAGCTCGTCCTCAAGAACGGAGACAGTACTCATGGCTGCCTGGCTTTTGAAGTAATTCACGGTGTGGTCGGCAATTGCTTCGATTACACCATCTTTCAGAAAATGCTCACGAATAGCTTTGGCAACAGTAAGTTCTATCAGATCACGGCGAACCATCTCTTTATCACAGGTTTTCTCGAAACGACGTTTCCGGCAGATATAGTAATAATGCGTTGATCCATGTCTGCCAGTTCCGGAAATGCCGGTCATATGGCTGTTGCAACGTCCGCAGAACAGTTTTCCGGTAAGCAGATAGTCTCCGTTGACGCTATGGCGACCTTTTACGCCTTTCCTCATTTTCAGCACCTCCTGTGCCTTGAAAAATAATTCGTCGCTGACGATCCGGGGGACACCACCTTCGATTCGGACATCTCCGTAGATGTAAATTCCACGGTAACGCTCATTGGCAAGCATCCGGTGGAAGCTGCCTTTATTCCAAGCATTGCCGGCAGAGGTTTTAATTCCTCTGGAGTTTAGATCTGCTGCGATATCCACAAGTGGCTCACCACAGACTACTCTGCTGAATATCTCACGCACAATTGCATCCTTTGGCTCGTCAATAGCATAAAGCTTGTCTTCGCCCTTCTTATATCCAAAAGGCAGAGCTCCGTTGGTAATCATGCATTTGGCAGCATTGTCATACATTCCACGCTTGATGTCCTCAGCCATATTCTCGGAATAGAATTGGTTTACATTCATCATGGATCGGGCAGCAAAACGACCCGCAGCGGAATCGTCGAAGTCTTCTTCGATGTAGAGGACACGAATGCCCATTTCATCCAGTTTGGCTTCGTTGATCATGGCCTCAAGCATATTGCGGCCCATGCGGTTGGATTTCCACGCTATAACGTACTGGAACTTACCCTTTGCAGCATCACGCATCATGCGTTGGAAGTCCTTGCGCTTATCAGTCTTACCCGAAACCGCTCGATCCGCATAGGTTTCTATGATGGGGATCCCCAGCTCCTGGGCGTACGCCATGCCTTCCTTGATCTGCTGTTCGATGCTGACATCACGCTGATTGTGACTGCTGTACCGGGTGTAGATAATGCCGACGTCACCGGATGCAATTACTTTTGTGCCACGTTTGGGCTTCGCTGGCGGCTTGACTTTTCTCGGCATTTCCAATCACTCCTTCTACATAAGGTTATCTAATTAAGAACTAATTAACTATTACAGAATATATAACAGTTATAGTATAGGAATAGAATAGTATAGGATAGTATAGAATAGACTAGTCTATACTAGAAAGAGGTATCACTACCATATCAGCTGTAGAAAATTTTTGCGTATATGGCATCGATATGGGGTCGCATAGTATAAATAGGGTTAGCGATTTGGCACAGAGAAAGGATCTGAGAAAGTGTCAAGTTGATAGTTATCCCACTCTATGGATATTCCATTTGCCCACTCCAGCAGATCAGGAGACATCTGAAGGAGTGCATAATCCCTAAAATGTTTCACAAGGAATGCCTTCTGTGTGTTGTTTACCCAATCTATTAGTTTAACCTTCGACCAACTGGGTCTATAGCCTGAAATTCCTTTTTTGGCCAATGCTAAGATAATCTCATCTTTTGTCAGGTTGTTTAAGAGTGGGGTATAATCGGAGATGGTGGAAGTAACAAACACGCCAGCTTCTACAAGTTCTGTCCAGACACCTTTGTATACTCTCAATCTTGGTCGGTTGAGTTTGTTGTATGCACAGGAATGTATGAACTCTAGCTTTGCTTCGTTGCTGAGACCTTCAAACTTATCAAGAAATATGTACGAAATATCAATGATTTTAGAATTTGACGGGGCATGGTTCAACTCGTAAAATAGCCGATACATATGTTTGCAAGGTAGGTTATGTTTAGAGAAATCGGCGCAAGTACAGTTTACCAAGTCACTTTTATATATTCTGTCTGAGAAACGTGAAATGAAAGTGGCAGAACACAATTTGGTGTTTATTTCAATGGGGGTAGTTTGGCATAATGCTCGCCGTTGCCGTGTTACCTGACTCTCATCATCATGTATTCTATTATCCCATACCGAAAGGAATGAGGATGTTTGCTCATTATCAGCCTTTAGTGGATAATAATCTCTAAATTGCGAGAGTTTCCGCTGTCTCTCAATTTCTTGCTTGGCTTCAAGTTCGATAATGCGTTTTTTTCTTTCTTCTTCTTTGCGTAAAATTTCGCGTTCGCAATCATAACAGCGTCCTGCAAAGCTAAGTTTTAGAAACAGGCTGTGTTTCCCACAGCTCCAGCATTTTGGCATAGAATTCATTCCTTAGATCATAAAAATAGTTATATTATCCCAGTTTTTCTAAAGTTGGGGATATTGTGATATAATGGTTTTGCCGGCAGTCGAAAGAAAGGAGAAGTTGCAATGAAGCAAGACCAGCCAAAACCTGACTTGAAAACGATTCTTGCAGCTGAGTTATTCGCTAAGCTGTCGGAATCCACCCAAGATCAAATTATTACACAGCTAAAAGACCTTTTATCGAAGCAATGATGAAGGCTTGCTGTTCCTCTGTCAACATTTCAAAAAGTTCGATATACTCCGCCTTGCGCCCATCGCTGTTTTCAGCGGTGGGCATTATGTTTCTTTCCATGGGTACGTCGTAGCCCATAAGCCATGCTTCGGAAACATTCAGCGCAAGCCCTAGAATGGTGAGTTTCTCTTGGCCAGGCTCGGTTTTGCCAGAAACGTATTGACTTAGTGTATTCTTACCCAGATTAACTCCATAACGCTGACAAAAAGGCTGGGAGGCACGGACGATATCGGCTTGACGGATATTGCGGTTTTTCATGATTTCCTGAAGACGTTGACTTGTAGTGTAAGGCTTCATAATCTTTTCCTCCCCGTTAGGTTGACTATATTATATACCGTTTTGAATTAAAGTTCAACAGAGAAAATAAAAAAGTTCTCTTTTTTTGAACTTACCTATTGCATTTTGAATTTAGTTGTGTTATATTGCTTATAGGTTCATAGCCTATGAACTTTTATGAAAGGAGGAATAACATATGGCATATGATTATAGCAAGCTGAGTGGCAAGATCCGTGAGGTGTTTGGTACCAATGGAGAGTTTGCTAGGGCTATGGGGTTGTCTGATCGCACAGTCTCCCTGAAAATGACCAACAAGGTTGGATGGAAGCAACAGGAGATGGACAAGGCTCTTTGGCTACTCGGCATTCCCTGCGAAGAAGTGGGGGTTTATTTTTTTAAGAAAATGGTTCATAGATAATGAACCTCTGTACGAAAGGAGTTTTGAATGGCAGATGCATATGTAAGAAATCGCAATTCTATGACGAGGCAGCAACTCAAAGAAATTTCTGAACGAATTGAGAAAATGAGCTTTAAAGGCAGCAGAATTCGGGTTGTCGAGTACGACGACCAGAAATGGATTGTTTTCGCTGATATTTGCAAAGTGCTGGGCTACAAAAACCCAAATCACGAATCCAAAAGACTCTTGCCTGATGAAAAATGCAGGATAGACATTGGTCTCAAGAATACACTGGCCGTTTGCGTCAATAGGGATGGATTGCTTGCGCTCAGGTTGTTTTCCAGCAAGGATGGGGCAGAGGAGTTCTTCGAATGGGCTTCCAGCGAAATTTTTAGTTGATACTTTGGAGGTGACAGTGTGAGAGATTCGCAGTACATATCTTCTCCCAACGACGGAGAAATAACCAGCGCAATCGAAATCGACATCTCAGCCATCCCGGCTGAAGTATGGGATGATCTGTCTGCGGCAACGTTAAACCTAATTCACGGAATCCTACAGCAGCCAGGAGGACGTGCTGCGCTGGATGCAAAGACCGCTGCAAGAAAAGCGGCAGCTGCTGCAAAATGAAAGGAGTTGATAGAAAATGGCATATTACAGACGCTGCCCCTGGTGCGGTGCCAACAATGACCCCGACGAACGCTGTGATTGCCGGGAGAACGAAAAAAATGAGGCCACCCCCGCTGCATCGGGAATGACCTCTGGCACAAGACCAGTTCAATTCTACCAAGGGGCAAACCAAAAGTCAATGTTTGAAAGGAGGTTATCCTTTGGCAGGCAATGAGCTGAGAGATTTCCGGCTGCGGCATCAGCTGCCGGTTAGAGACATGGTCGAAGTTGTCCGCACCCTGTATCCGAAGTACGACAAGACCGTGCAGAGCAAATGTGAAAACAGCAGCTCTTACGGCACGCAACTGATGCCGGATACAATGGCATTGCTCTACAAGACGTATGAACCGATGGCTTTAGAGGGGCGTAAAAAGCCCCCAAAGGAGAAACACCGGTTGACCTGTCGTATATCTGCCCGGTTGGAAGACGGCGACTACAAGGCGTTGCAACAGCATCTGGAAGCCGATGGATACTCCACCATGCAGGAACTGCTTACCGATCTGGTTCGGCGGTACCTGAAAGAAAAGGAGGATGTAAAGTGAACATCCCAGATCACCCCGTGATCTTTAACATGGAACGCACCGGCACCCCGGATGGCAAGAAACCTACATATCCCCATTGCCCGTTCTGCGACAAGGAATGCGAAACCATGTACAAAGATCGCCACGGTGCATACATCGGCTGTGATGTGTGTGTCGAAACCAAAGACGCATGGGAAGTGAATCTGTGCTTCCCGGAAAGTGAGAAAAATTGATATGTCGACGGATTTAATTGTTGTTCGACAGCTGCCCATCATTGAGGATCAGCTTCGGACTGTTCGGGACACCATCCAGGCTCGGGTGGATGCTGTCCTCAGCATGGAATGCACCGAGGAGACCTACAAGGAGGTCAAGAAAGCCAGAAGCGAGCTCAATGCCCAGTATAGGGACTTGGAACAGCGACGCAAGGAAGTCAAGGCTCAAATTGAGGCACCTTATAAAAGGTTTGAAGCAGTCTACAAAGTATGTGCTGGTGATCTTTTCGCTGAAGCTGATAAGCAGTTGGCGGCGAAGGTTGCTGCTGTAGAGAATGGTATGAAGCAGAAGAAAGCAGAACAGGTTTGTGCTTACTTCGATGAATATCGTGAAAGCCTCGGTATTTCTGCTGACCTTGTTTCCTACGATCGTGCAGGTATTGCTGTTACGCTGTCTGCTTCTGCAAAGTCTCTCAAGACTCAAGCAAAAGCGTTCCTCGACCGCATCAGCGGAGATATGGCTCTCATCGACACCCAGGAACACAAGGATGAGATCCTTGTAGAATACCGCAAGTCGCTCAATGTATCACAGGCGGTTACTACTGTTACCAATCGTCATACTGCGATCGAACAGCAGCGCAGAATGCGTGAGGAAAGGGCGGCAATTGCCGAGCAGCAGAACGCAGTTGCTGAGCATGTCCAGCGTGTTGCTGAAGAGACACAGGCTCAGGAAGCTGCAATAGAATCTCCTGCGGTTATGCAGCCCCCTGTGGTGGTCGAGAGAACCGAAGAGGCAGAGCCCCCTAAGCAGTACGAAACGGCTTTCAAGGTAACTGGTACTATTGAGCAGCTGAAAGCCCTCAAGAAATTTCTAGAAGATGGAGGATATGTATATGAGCAACTCACCTAATACCCCTGCTGTCAGGCAGCAGCCTAAATTCTCGGTGGCAATCACGACCACCGGGTACAAGAACCTGATCAACAACACCCTGGGCGACCCCGATCATGCGAAGCGGTTCGTCGCCTCCATCACCTCTGCGGTAGCTGTTAACCCGGCTCTGCAGGAGTGTGAGGCTGGCACCATCCTTGCCGGCGCTCTGTTGGGCGAAAGCCTCAATCTGTCCCCCTCTCCTCAGTTGGGGCAGTACTACCTTGTTCCGTTCAAGACCAAGGCGAAGTACAACCGGAATAACGAACTCATTCAGCCTGAAACGGTTAAGGCACAGTTTGTCCTTGGCTACAAGGGCTACATCCAGCTTGCTCTCCGCAGCGGTGCCTATGCCGATCTGGATGTAATGGAAATCCGTGAGGGCGAGTACAAGGGTAAGAACCAGTTTACTGGCAAGCCTCAGTTTAGCTTTGTCGAGGACGACGATGAACGGGATAAACTGCCTGTTATCGGCTACATGGCTTATTTCGAGTACCTCAACGGCTTCCGAAAGGTCATTTACTGGACTAAGGGAAAAATGATGACCCATGCAGACACATACTCCCCGGCGTACTCCGCTGCAGCTCACAAGAAGATCATGGCTGGCGAGATTGCCGACAAGGATATGTGGAAATTCTCCTCTTTTTGGTACAAGGACTTTGACGGCATGGCAAAAAAGACATTGCTTCGACAGCTGATTTCCAAGTGGGGTATCATGTCCACGGAGATGCAGAAGGCCTACGCAAGCGACGGCTCCATGGCGGAGATTGGCGAAACTAACGAGATCGTTACTACTGCCGAAGAAAATCTGCAGCTTGCTCAGCCTGAAGTTGAGAATGTTGTGGAACAAGTGAACCTGGCTGATCTGTGAGAATCCCATACCACATCATTTCCACCGGCTCAAAAGGAAATGCTGTTGTAATCAACGACTTTATCCTGGTGGACTGCGGTGTTCCATTTAAGGCTATCAAGCCGTTTGTTTCCAAACTGAAGCTGGTGCTTTTGACCCACATTCACAGCGACCATTTTAGACCGTCCACGCTCCGTACACTTTCCAAAGAGCGACCAACTCTCCGCTTTGCATGCTGCACATGGTTGGTTGCTGATCTGGTAGAGGCAGGTGTGTCAGCGAGAAATATTGACATTCTGGAGCCTGGGGTTATGTATGGCTACGGTATATGCAATGTAATCCCGGTGTCGCTGGTCCATAACGTCCCCAACTGTGGCTATAAGATACATTTCCAAGAGGGGAAGGTTTTCTATGCTACTGATACCAACAACCTGAACGGAATTACAGCCCGGCATTACGATCTGTACATGGTCGAAGCCAACTACGAGGACGATGTGATTTTGCAGAAGATTGCCGACAAGAAAGCGGCCGGCGAGTACGCCTACGAAGTTTACGCCATGCGGAATCACTTATCAAAAGCCAAGTGTGATGACTTTATTTATCGAAATATTGGTTGTGGAGGGGAGTATGTTTACCTCCATTGCCATGTAGAGGAGGAAGAAATAGTTGAACAGTAAGAATATTAAACGCCACCTGAACGGCAAGTTGAGGGATTGGCTGAAAAGTATTGACGACGAAAATGTCAGGACGATCATTTCCCAAAATACAATCATCACCGGCGGAGCAATGGTATCTCTGCTTACTGGTGAACCAGTAAACGACTATGATGTATATTTCAGAACCAAAGACGCCTGTTTTGCGGTTACTAAGTATTACGTTGCCAGATGGAATAAAGACCATCCCGACAAGCCCGTGCATGTACGCTTTACGGAGGAAACCGGGCGTATTGACTGCTTCATCAGCTCTAAGGGTATCGCCGATGAAAACGAGGCTCAGGAGAGCCATGTTTGGTACAACTTCGATTCCGAAGATACCGGCGCAGAAACCGGCGATAGCAAACAGGAAGACACCGAAACGGACGACCAGAAGGGCAAGTATCGCCCCAGGTTCATTACGAGCAACGCAATTACGCTGACCGATAAAATTCAGCTTGTGTGTCGCTTTTATGGAGAAGTCGAGGAAATCCACAAGAATTACGACTTTGCTCACTGCACCTGTGCATGGAGTTCATGGAACAATGAGGTGTTCTTACCCCGAAAGGCTTTGGAGTGCATCATCAACAAGGAGCTCTTTTATGTGGGGTCGAAATACCCCTTGTGCTCCATCATCAGAACGAGGAAATTCATCGCTCGTGGATACCACATCAACGCTGGCCAGTATGTGAAAATGTGTATGCAGCTGAACGCTTTGGATTTGACCGATGTTCGTGTGCTGGAAGATCAGCTGACGGGCGTTGACACTACATACTTCCAGATGATGGTTGATGAACTGCGTGAGCACATGGATGCAACCGGGTCGGATAAGGTTGATAGCCAGTATGCCATGGAACTGATTAACAAGCTTTTTTAGACTTCGCTGCATGGAAACGTGTCCCATGTTAAACAAGTCATTCAAATCATGTACAACGAGGAGAAATATCAATGAGTATTGTAAATTCTGAAATCGCCGAAACCGGCGTCATGATGGAAACGGACTACATCTCTATCCCTGTGTCCCAGTATGAGGATCTGATCCGTGCCGAGACCGAGCGTAATATCCTGGAGGCTGCTATCGAGGGGGAACACAGGTACTGCATCGATGATATCTTGGATGCAATCAAGACTGCCCGTAAGAAGTGGCAGCAGCGTGGAATGTTGTGCATCGGAATTGAGGCAGATCCGCCCACAGAAGCGGCAGAGAATGAGAGTACCAAGCCGGAAGGGGAGGGGCAGGAGGAACCCGATGATGCTGAAGCTTGCGAGTGAGTCCGGCAGTCTGCTTGCGGCTTCCAAGGATGCAATGGCCGATCGCAGCCAGTTTGTTGAGAATCTGGGATGGCTCCTGTCACAGACCCGTGAGGGGATACTTTCAGCTTACCTGGATGATAAGGAAAACGTTCATGTGGTGCGCCGTAATGGTCGGGAGTTGCTTGTCAATGTGTCCTGCGACAGCTATATGGCCATCGTCCGTGACGTATCCAACGCTTTGAGGTGACTACCATGCTGAACCACATCATTATTATGGGTCGCCTGACCCGGGATCCTGAACTCCGCCGTACCGGCAGCGGTATCGCTGTAGCGAGCTTCACAGTGGCGGTAGATCGGGATTATAGCGGTAAAGATGGCGGCGAAAAAGAGACTGATTTCATCGACTGTGTTGCGTGGCGTAATACTGGTGAATTTGTCTCCAAGTATTTCACTAAGGGGCGCATGATCGTAGTCTCCGGCAGGCTCCAGATCCGATCCTGGGCGGATAAAGAAGGAAACAAACGCCGTTCAGCCGAGGTCGTTGCCGATAGCTGTTATTTCGGCGACAGTAAAAAGGACGGCACAGCTGCTGGCGTCAGTGAACAGGCCCAGGACCATTACAGCGGATACAACAATTACGACCGGCAAGCTGCCGTGTGTCCACCGTCGAATTTTGAACTCATTGAAGAAGACGACGCACAGTTGCCGCTCTGGTAAAACAGTTAGCTGCCCTTCGGGGCAGCTAAGCAAAGGAGGTGAGCCGAGTGGCTAATTTCAGAAATATCAATATGTCTTTCTGGGAGGATGGAAAGGTCGTGGATGATTTTACTCCGGAGGATCGTTACGGTTTCCTCTACTGTATGACCAATACCCATACAAATCTGTGTGGCTGCTATGAGGTGAGTGTAAAGACCATCTCCAGAGAAATCGGATACACCGAGGATGCGGTGATCCATCTGCTCAAGCGGCTGGACAGTATGCATAATGTGATCCGGTATGACGCTAAATCCAAAGAACTGCTGATCGTTAATTGGGCGAAGTACAACTGGGCAGAATCAGATAAACTTAATAAGCCGCTGCTGGCTGAGATCCGAAAAATCAAAAATGATGGTTTCCGTACATATCTTGCAGATCTGTATAATTCCCGGAAAACGGTGACTGCGCCGTATACGCCCAATGAACCAAAGCCCAAAAAGCCGGAGGAACCCCGACATAAATACGGCGAATACGGATGGGTCAAGCTGACAGACACAGAATATCAGCGGCTGCTCAATGATCTTGGTATCGAAGAACTTGAACGTTGCATCCGATATGTGGACGAGTCAGCGCAATCAAATAGCAACCGCAATAAGTGGACTGACTGGAACCTTGTTGTGCGTAAGTGCCATCGTGACCAGTGGGGGAGTAGACACAACTCACAACCGACAACATCCGCTGGAACAGACCGAATACTTGACATGATTGGAAGAGGTGAATTTGATGAATAAAACGGAGGCAGCGAAGATTATTGCCATTTTGCAGCTGAACTACCCCGAAAATTTTCGCAGCAAGTCCGATGATGTCATCAAGGCAACAGTCGATCTTTGGGCACGAGCCTTTGCTGACGAGGCGTATTCCCTTGTGTCTGCGGCTGTTATGTCGCACATGATATCCGATACAAACAGGTTTATGCCGCCTGTGGGAGTGATAAAGGCAAAGATTTCTGAGTTACAGAATCCCGATGAAATGACCGAGCAGGAAGCTTGGGGGATGGTCGCAAAGGCTCTCAAGAATAGTACTTACAATGCGGATGATGAATTTGAAAAACTGCCTCCTGCTGTGCAGCGGGCAGTGGGCGGCGCATCCCAGCTCAGGGATTGGGCAAAGATGGACACCGAAACAGTGCAATCGGTGGTTGCATCAAACTTCCAGAGGTCTTATCGGATGACCAGCCAAAGGGAACGTGATTGGGAAAAGCTTCCGTCGGGACTAAGGAACTTTGTGGAAGGGTTGACTAATCAATCCTTTGGCATTTTAGAAGCACCCCAGCAAGTGAGCGTTATAGATGAAGCGAAAGCAAAACAGGAAGCTGTCAAAAAACTGCTGCAAGCAGATTGATTTTATGGAGGGATTTACCGTGAGTGAAAATGGAGTATATACGGCCGTTAAGACCAACAAAGGTGTTACTGCTGTTCACATTAGTGAAGAGCTTCTGGAGCTGAGCAGATTAAACCGCAGGACCGGCAAGCGTAGATCTGAGCATGAACGCCTTGCTGTTGAGGCGGAAAGGGCACAGCAGCAGAGAAATTTGGAGATGACAAAGGAAGAAAAACGTTGGGAAAGGGCAACTATTCGCCTGTTCAAGCAGGAACTAAAGGTGCTTGCTGCATCTGTGGTTGTAGGTATTGCTCTAAAACTTGGACTGGTTGCTGCGGTGTTCGGTATCCCTGTGCTGATTGGATGCCAGACAGTCATTTGCTTCCGGGCAGGCAGGTATTTCGGGAGGTATCCCGGCGGTAAAAGTAGATGATGGAAAAGAATGAACCCCACGAGAAAGACCCTCTCCGCCAGTGGTTGGGAAGAAGGGCAAAGGCGATGGGAAAACAGTTCGAGGAACGGCTGGATCAGACCTTTGCTTACTACGACGAGCGAGGATACGCCATTGTCGAAAAGACACCCGAACCGATGCGCCCAACCAAGAGCATGGGCAACGGCAAGTTCATTGCGTACTTCGAGAAAAAAGCCCAGCCAGACTATAAGGGCACCTTGAAGGGCGGCAGGGCGTTGGTGTTTGAAGCGAAATTCACATCCACCGACCGCATGGAGCAGAGCCGGGTCCTCTCGTGCCAGCAGGATTACATGGAGAAGCACAGCAAGCTCGGCGCTCGGTGCTATGTGGTGGTTGGCTTTGGATCCGGCGAGGTCTACCGCCTGCCCTGGGACGTGTGGCGAGACATGAAGCAGATCTTCGGCCGCAAGTATGTGACCGAAGCCGACATTCAAAAATACAGGGTGGCTACAGCGTGGAATGGCACGCTGTACCTCCTGTGAAATTAACCGTAAAGGAGAGTTAACCATGAGCGAAATTTCTATGTACGATGCTCAGAAAAAGAAGATGGAGGGCTTGTGCGAGGAGCACGATCTGACCTTCCGCTTCCAGAAAGATACCTACCCCCTGATCTTTACCATCAAGCCCACCGGCGGCATTGGTGCGCAGATGTCCATGCTGGAAGAGGTAGAGGAAGTGGGCTACAGAAGCCCGGATGCATCCATGACCTGGATCTTCGAGGACGGCAACCTTCAGACCAAGGTCACCGGCGGCACCTTCACGATCTCCAAGACCCTGCGCACCAAGATCGAGAACATCCTGATCAAGATGATTACATACTGGCAGCAGTACTTCTTCCGGGATGTGATCCAGCGCAACGCCCTGAAGGATGGCATGAAGCCTGAGATTGACGAGTCCGATGCCAACGATACCGATGTGATCCCGGCCGAAGCTGAGCCCCTGGAGGAATACGAGGACGAAGCTGGTGAGGGAGCAGCTGAGGAGATCGACAATGACGCAGATCTCCCGGATACCGATGATGGTGGGGATGCTGATGAGGACGACAGCGAGGATACCGAGGATGATGCCGGTGAGGCCCTGGGTGGCGTTTCTGAGGACCTGATCGATCAGGCTATCTCCATCATTCGGATGGAGAATAAAGCAACTGTGAGCCTGTTGCAACGGCGCATGAACATCGGATATGCGTTGGCAGCTAGGATCATCGACATTCTGGAAGACCGTGGTGTGGTTGGCCCCTTCAACGGCTCCATGCCCCGGGAAGTCCTTCCCTTCGATGTGCCTGACGAGGAGGTAACCGAGAATGGCTAAGGCCAGGACCGTACAGAAGTACACCGACGCTGCCATCAAGCGTGCGCAGACCATGTCCAAGGAAGACTACCAGCGCATCAAGCACATGCCCAAGATCGAACTGGTTCACTACCTGGACCAACTGTGCAACGCAGCGTATAAGAATGGCTATGAAAAAGGCTTCAAGCAGGGGCAGAACACAGTGCCTGCAACGGTCAATCAGCCTGCCATCGTTGACGTCGGCAAGTAAGGGAGATCTGATATGGGCAAGCTTGTACGGAATGTGAAGAACCAAGCGCAAAAGGAACTGGTGAAGATCTTCGACGAGGCCTGTTACCGGCATAACCGCTGGCAGGTATGGTCGGATTTTATCGTAATGGCTGCAATCAGCATATCAAACACAGTGGACAAAAGCCATGTCGAAGCCCGGGAGAAAATGTACCTCTCTCTGGCAGGGAAGTATGACAGCCGGGAGCTGGACTGCTTTGTCCGGATGTTCGCCCTGATTGTCATGGCCATCGACAGAGACCAGGATCAGGACTTCCTTGGGGAACTGTTCATGTGCCTGGGACTGGGCAATGATGCCGGCGGACAGTTCTTCACCCCGTACTGCGTTTGTCGGGCAATGGCGGCAATGACCTATGGAGACGATCTCAAAGCAAGGATTGAGAACCAGGGCTGGGTATCCGTGAATGATCCAGCCTGCGGCGCCGGGGCGCTGCTGATCGCCTTTGCAAATGAGTGCCGCCGCCCCGGTATCGACATCAACTACCAGACCTCTGTCCTCTTTGTAGCACAGGACATCGATCTGATTGCCGGGTGTATGTGCTACATCCAGCTGAGCTTGTTGGGATGCGCCGGTTATGTGGTGATCGACAACACGCTCACAAGCCCCTGTACCAGCATCGACGGCCAGGCGCTGATCCCGAAGCCGGGCGAGAACATCTGGTACACCCCGTTCTACTTCCGGGATATTTGGCATTGGCGCCGCCGCTTCTGGCAGGTAGATGCGCTGATCCGGTCGGCACCGGTACCAGCGGTGCAGCCGGAGCCAGATCCCGAACCGGAGGAACCAGCAATCATCCTGACCGAGAACAAAGCTGGTCAATTATCATTTTTCTAATTTGGGAGTGCCGCCCATGGCGGCAATGAAAGGAGCAACTTAATGGCAAAGAAACTAAATGCACGCTGCTCGCTGCAGGCGGAATGCGAGCGTAAATGTGCCCATAATGGTCACGAACTGGATTGCGATTACTACTGCAATAATGCCAGGTATGGGCTGACGATCGAGGATCAGGAAGCCGTCCGGCGGAAGCGGGAGCGAGAGCAGGAGGAGCGGATGTATGCCGAACTCTACGGTGGTGATCCTGACCAGGGCGATCCCGGCGAGGGTGCCGAGGATCCTGCTGATGTGCCGGCAGACGACCATATTGCTGACACTGGTAAGATGGTAATGATCCGCATCGATCATTTGAACCCGCACCCGGATAACCCTCGCAAGGACATAGGGGATGTAACTGAGCTGGCAGAGAGCATCAAGGCGAATGGCGTATTGCAGAACCTGACAGTTGTGCCCTATTTCTCCCGGGTACATCATCGGGTGATCGAGGGATCTTACACCGTGATTATCGGACACCGGCGTATGGCTGCTGCCAAGCTTGCCGGTCTGACAGAGCTTCCCTGCGTGATCGTGGAAATGAGCGAGGAAGAACAGCTGGCAACGATGCTCACGGAAAATATGCAGCGTACCGATTTGACCCTGTATGAACAGGCCAAGTCCTTCCAGCAGCTGTCTATCGACTTCGGCAAGAGCGTGGAGGAGATTTCCGCTATGAGTGGTTTTTCTGAAACCACCGTCAGAAAGCGTAAAAGATTGGCAGATCTGGACGAGAAGAAGTTCAAGAAGGCTTGTGAGCGTGGAGCGACCCTGTTCGACTTTGCCAAGCTGGACAAGGTGGAAGATACTGCAGATAAAGAAAAGTGTCTTGATGCTATCGGTACGGCGAATTTCAAGAATGTACTGAGCACTGTCCTGGATGGGCAGAAGGCAAAGAAGCGTAGAGCCCGGTGGCTGGAGCAGCTGCCCGCCTTCGCAACCCAGATTGAACAGATTGGTTATGTGGGAGAAGACTGGGTCGAGATGCAATACTACCGGAATTACGGTAGTTGGAGCAGGGTTGACGATATTGAAAAACCCAGCGATGCAGACGAGGTTCGTTATTTCTATATCGTCCATAAGGATCAAATCGACATTTACAAAGAGCGTATTGTGGACTCAGTGGAGGAAGCCGAAAAGCAGCGCAAACAAGAACTGACAGACAAGCAGGCAGCCAAGTACGAACAACTTTGTGAGATCAGCAAGCGGCACTACAAACTCCGGGCTGACTTTGTTGCCAACTACGGTAAGGGAAAGACCAACGGTGACATTATTTCCCGGAACGCTGCAAACGCCATCATGCACATGTCCCGGAAATACAGGTATTACCACACTTACAACTTCGGCGATCTGGCAAAGCTGATGGGTATTCCCTCCGACGAAAAATCCAACAGTATTGACCAGGAAGCGTTTAAGAAGCGCAGTAGCGAAGCCCCTGATTTCACCCTGCTGTGCATGGCATTCTGGCTGATGGATGGCGAGAGCAAGTCCTACGTCAACCACGACTGGGATAGCAAGGCACAGCTGTGGATGGCCCGCTGGCAGGACAATCAGACTTTGGATGAGGTGTACTACTTCCTGGAGGAACTGGGCTACCAGACATCTGATGAAGAACGGCAGATGCGCAGAGGTACGCATCCTCTGTTTGATCCGCCTGCGGAAAAATAAGCAGCAACCATGAACAAGAACCTGTGGACCCCGGAGCAGGATCAATTTCTCCGTGACCACTGGACGGAAATGAGTGACGAGGATATGGCCGCAGCTGTCGGCCATCCTCTGTCCTCTACCAAGGCAAGACGAGGAAAGCTCGGTTTATACCAGCGTAAAGGCTACCGGGGTAAGGACTGGTCCAAGGGGGAACTGGACTACATCCGGGAAGTGTGGGGGCAGCAGATCCCGAAGGCACTGGGATAAGGAGACCGCCTACGAGCTATGGAAGCAGGGCATGAGTGACGCAGCCATAGCCAGAGCAGTCAAAGTCAGTGCCCAGACCATCGGAAACACGAGGAAAAAGGAGTGGATGAACCATGAAACACGGACGTAAACCCACTGTAGCCCAGCGCAAGCTTCTCCAGAAGCGAAAACTGGACCCTGCCATGTGGCTGGTGGTCAAGGATATGCCCGACCGACTGGAGCTGGTACACCGGCAGTCGGATCGCACAACGAAGATCGTACCGAAGGGAGAGCGATCTGAAGATGGGTAGACATCACCCCTATTACAGCCGGAAGTGGAAGCGCAAGCACGCCGGAGCTAAGATATACGGCTACCGTGGCTGCACCGCATGGCAAGCCCCAAACCGCCATATTACCATCCAGCAGGGAAAGGTCACGGTTTATACCACCGGCTGTACCGAGCCTGTGACCCGTCAGACCCTGAAATTGTTGGTGGATATGTACATAGAACTGACTGGGAGGAAGAGCATATGAACATTGATTTCAATCAAATCGTGAACCAAAAGCTCCTGCAAATGGAGCAGGATGGTATCATTCAGCAGAAAATCGAAAGTGCCTTAGAAAAGTCCATCATGGACGCAATCGACAACCAGCTTGGGAGTTGGCAATTCAAGGACAGTCTGGGAAAGCAGCTCCAGGAGGGAGTTTCCAGTGTCGCCAAGGACTGTGGGCTGGCAGCTTACAACACCTTTATCACGGAGCGAGTGAAGGTTATCGTGGAGCAGCTGGCTTCGGAGGATCTGGGCAAGAAAATCGAAGCGGCGGTTGATGAAATTTTGGTGCGCCGATATGAGAACGTCAAGCTGTCCGATATCTTCCGCCGGTACCGTGAGTATGTTATGAATGCCGTAGACGAAAGAGACAAGCACGACCGGCAGAATTTTGTCAGTAAGTTGGATATAAGAGAGAACGGTGTATTCACCCATTATAACTGTCGTTTCAGTGAGTATTCCGAATGGGAACCGGGTGAACACGGGAATATCGAGATCCGCTTTTGCCGCTACCGCGAGAATGAGACTGAGATTGTATCGCTTGCAATTGATGGGAGTAATATGAAAAATACCCTCAGACTGGGTTGTCTGACTGAATTTGAGCGGTATGTTACCAATCTCTATTTCAATCACACAAAAGTAGTCATGGATGCAGACATGGTTGACCAGATCAATGATTGCAGCTATGTGGATTATTGAGAGGTGCTGACCTATGAAGAAAAAAGACCCCACACCCCAGATCATCCCGTCAGGTGATGTCTTCGGCACCGTCCTGAACT
>CAZENN010000025.1:0-22101 GCA_964513605.1 uncultured Oscillospiraceae bacterium | reverse complement strand
CTCTGATGCAGCGGTTCTACCAGCTGGGCTTCAACATTCAGGCCACCCCCGGCACTGCCAAGTATCTGAAGGAGCACGGTATCCGCACCCATGCTCTAAAAAAGATCAGCGACGGCAGCGATGAAATTCCCAACGCTTTGCGGCAGGGTCATGTTGCCTACGTCATCAACACAAAGGATCCCGGCTCCAACGAAAACGACGGCATCCAAATCCGCCAGATCTCCACGGAGTATAATGTGACGCTGTTCACCGCCCTGGATACCATTAAGGTGCTGCTGGATGTTCTGGAAGAAACCACCCTGACCATTTCCACCATTGACGCATAAGAGGCGGACATGAAACAGAGTATTTTTATCATCAAAGAGAACACCCCTCTGACCAGGGACGTCATAAAAATGGTATTGGAAGGCGACACCTCTGCCATCACCGCCGCCGGGCAGTTTGTGAATATTTTACTGGAGGGTAAATTCCTTCGCCGCCCCATCTCCGTCTGTGATTACGACGAAACGACCCTGACCATCATCTACAAGGTGGTGGGCAAGGGCACGGCACAGATGAAGGACATGGTGCCCGGTCAGGCTCTGGACATTCTCACAGGGCTTGGAAACGGCTATGATTTAAGCTGTGCCGGAGAGGCACCGGTTCTTCTGGGCGGCGGCGTGGGGGTCCCTCCCATGTACAATCTGGCAAAAAAGCTGCGCCGTTTGGGCAAGGAAGTTACCGTCATTCTGGGCTTCAACACCGCCTGCGAGATCTTCTATGAGGAAGAATTTAAGGCACTGGGCTGTGCCGTCACCGTCACCACCGTTGATGGCAGCTACGGCTTGAAGGGCTTCGTCACCGATGCCCTGCCGGAACGCTACAGCCACTTTTACACCTGCGGTCCTGAGCCTATGCTGAAAGCGGTGTATCGGGCAACCTCCACCTCCGGTCAGATGAGCTTTGAGGAACGGATGGGCTGTGGCTTCGGTGCCTGCATGGGCTGCAGCTGCAAGACTCTGACGGGCTACAAGCGCATCTGTAAGGATGGTCCGGTTATGAGAAAGGAGGAGATCGCATGGAACAGCTAAGCGTCAAGCTTTGCGGCATTGAACTGGATAACCCAGTGATTCCTGCCTCCGGAACCTTCGGCTACGGCTATGAATTTGCCCAGCTGTATGACATCAACTGCCTCGGCACCTTCTCCTTTAAGGGCACCACCCGGGACCCCCGGTTTGGAAATCCCACCCCTCGCATTGCCGAGTGCACCGCCGGTATGATCAACGCCGTGGGGCTGCAAAACCCCGGTGTTCAGGCGGTGATCGAGACCGAGCTTCCCAAGCTGAAAGAATGCTTTCACAAGCCGGTCATGGCCAATGTCTCCGGCTTTTCCATTGAAGACTATGCCTACACCTGTGAAAAGCTGGATACTCAGGAGCAGGTGGGCTGGCTGGAGGTCAACATCAGCTGTCCCAATGTCCATGGCGGCGGCATGAGCTTCGGCACCAGTCCGGAAGCGGCGGCGGCTGTGACCAAGGCGGTAAAGGCCGTCACCACAAAGCCCGTCATCATCAAGCTGTCCCCCAATGTCACCGACATTGTCTCCATTGCCAAGGCCTGCGAGGATGCAGGAGCGGACGGCATCAGTCTGATCAACACCTTGCTTGGGATGCGTATCGACTTAAACCGCCGCCGTCCCGTCATCGCCAACACCATGGGTGGCTTCTCCGGCTCTGCCATCTTCCCGGTGGCGGTGCGGATGGTCTATCAGGTGGCACAGGCGGTGAAGATCCCGGTCATCGGCATGGGCGGTGTCAGCAGTGCCGAGGATGTGATCGAAATGATGATGGCAGGTGCCACCGCCGTTGAGGTGGGAGCCGCCAATCTGGTCAATCCCTATGTCTGCCGGGATATCATCAACGACCTTCCGGCGGTCATGGAAAAATACAAAATCAACACCTTGCGTGAGATCATAGGAGGTATTTCCTTATGGGAAAAGACGTAATCGTAGCCTGTGACTTTGCCAGTGCCGAACAGACCTTTGCGTTTCTGGACAAGTTCACGGTTAGAAAGCCCTTTGTGAAAATCGGCATGGAGCTGTACTATGCCGAAGGTCCCAGCATTGTTCGGGAGATCAAGGCCAGAGGACACAAGATTTTCTTGGATCTGAAGCTCCACGACATCCCCAACACGGTCAAAAAGGCCATGGCAGTGCTGAAAAATCTGGATGTGGACATTACCAACCTCCACGCCGCCGGTACCACTGCCATGATGAAGGCAGCCTTGGAAGGTCTGACCCGGGAGGATGGCAGCCGTCCCCTGCTGATCGCTGTGACCCAGCTGACCTCCACAGATCAGGAGGCACTGGAAAAGGACATTCTCATTGAAAAGCCCATGGAGCAGGTGGTCATGCACTATGCCGAGACCGCAAAGAATGCCGGTCTGGATGGCATCGTCTGCTCCCCCCTGGAAGCAGGCTCCGTCCACGAACGCTGCGGCAAAGCGTTTCTGACCATCACCCCCGGCGTTCGGTTTGCCGATGGTGAAATTGGCGATCAGAAGCGGGTCATGACCCCGGCACAGGCGAAGGAAATCGGCTCTGACTACATCGTGGTTGGCAGACCCATCACCGCCGCCGCAGACCCGGTAGCAGCCTATGAGCGGTGCGTAGCAGAGTTCTGCGACGAATAACTGATCGTAGGGACCGGCGTCCTCGACGGTCCCTGCCGCACTCACCGCTTGCCGAAATGCCGGTTTGTTGGAACAATCCACATACCCGGAAAGAACGATTTTGGGGCCTCGAACCCCAAAATCGTTGCGGACCGTCGGGGACGCCGGTCCCTACGGTGGTACGCGAAACAACAATTTATCCGGCTATCTTCAAGACAAGATAAGGAGCATAACTATGGAAGCATACAAGAGAGAGTTTATCCAGTTTCTTCAGGGGGCTGGGGTGCTGAAATTTGGGGACTTTACCGCCAAGAGTGGGCGGAAGATCCCCTACTTTATCAATGCCGGTATGATCAAAACCGGTGACGAGATCGCCAAGCTGGGCGAGTTTTATGCCAAGGCCTACTTTGACAAGGTGGGCAGCAAGAAGACCGTGCTTTACGGACCTGCCTACAAGGGTATTTCCATTGCCGTGTCCGCTGCCGTTGCCCTGAGCAAGAACGGTCTGGACGTTCCCTTCTTCTTCAACCGGAAGGAAGTAAAGGACCATGGCGAAGGCGGTGTGTTCGTTGGATATGTGCCCACCGCCGGTGAGGAAGTGGTCATTGTTGAGGACGTGATCACCGCCGGCACTGCCATTCGGGAGAGTATGGCGATCCTCAGCTCTCTGGAAGGCGTGAAGGTGGCTGCTACCTTCGTCATGGTGGATCGGAAGGAAAAGGGCAAAACCGAAAAGTCCGCCATGAAGGAAGTGGAGGAAGAATTTGGCTTCCCGGTGTACTCCGTGGTGGATGTGTATGACATCATCGAGTATCTGGAAGAGGATGAAGCCAACGCCGAGAACGTGGCAAGAATTAAAAACTATCTGGCTGTGAATGGAGCAAAGGCATGAAAAATCTCTTAAGCATCACCGACCTTTCCCCTCAGGAGCTGGAGCAGCTGATCACCACCGCCGAGGATATCATTGCAAATCCCAAGAAATACAGTGAGGTATGCCACGGTAAAAAGCTTGCCACCCTGTTTTTCGAGCCTTCCACCCGTACCCGGCTGAGCTTTGAGGCGGCAATGATGGAGCTGGGCGGCAATGTGCTGGGCTTTAGCGAAGCCAGCTCCTCCTCTGCCGCCAAGGGTGAAAGCGTTGCCGATACCACAAGAGTGGTGGGCTGCTATGCCGATATCATTGCCATGCGTCATCCCAAAGAGGGTGCCCCTGTGGTGGCTGCACGTCATGCCGGGGTTCCCGTTATCAATGCCGGTGACGGCGGACACAATCACCCCACCCAGACTTTGGCAGACCTGCTGACCATCTGGCGCAAGAAGCACACCTTCGAGAACCTGACCGTGGGTCTGTGCGGCGACCTGAAATTCGGACGCACCGTCCACTCATTGGTGGAGGCCATGTCCCGGTACAAGGGCGTGAAGTTTATCTTCATCTCCCCGGAGGAACTGAAAATCCCCCACTACATCATCACCGATGTGCTGGAGCCTCTGGGCATTGAATATCAGGAAGTCACCGACATGGAGCAGGTCATGCCCCAGCTGGATATTCTGTACATGACCCGTGTACAGGGAGAGCGGTTTTTCAACGAAGCGGACTACATTCGCCTGAGAGACACCTACATCCTGACCCCGGAGAAGCTGGTACCTGCCAAGAAGGATTTGACCATCATGCATCCTCTGCCCCGGGTCAATGAGATCAGCGTCAAGGTGGACGATGACCCCAGAGCCTGCTATTTTGATCAGGTACTCAACGGAAAATACATGCGTATGGCTCTGATTTTGAAACTGCTGGAGGTGGACGTATGATTATCGGACAGATCAAGGATGGCATTGTGCTGGACCATATCACCGCCGGTCAGGGCAAGCGGATCTACGACATTCTGGGGCTGAGCAACCTCAGCTGTACCGTTGCCATGATCGAACGGGCTGACAGTCCCAAGATGGGCAGCAAGGATATTATTAAAATCGGTCAGGTGCTGGATATTGACTTTCAGGTGCTGGGCTATATCGATCCCGGCATCACCGTGAACATCATCCGGGATGGAAAGGTCAGCGAGCGTCGTCATCTTTCCCTGCCCAGCCGTGTGGTGGATGTGCTTAAGTGCAAAAATCCCCGGTGCATCACCTCCATTGAGCAGGAGCTGACCCACGAGTTCAAGCTCACCGATGCCCAAAACCGAGTCTACCGCTGCATCTACTGCGAGCAAAAGGCTTCCAAGTAAATATGATTTTTAATACTACTTCTTAACAGAAATTTTTAATCTCTATTAAGAAGTAGTATTACTTGTTTCCCGGGAGATTTTGTGATATATTGGTGCTAAATAGAGGGAGGGATCGGTATGTGGTGGCTATATGATGCATTATTGGCAGTAGGACTGTTTCTTTCTGTGCTTCTTGTCCGGGCTATGCTGTTTCGTCCCAAGGCACAGCCCTGCTCTGAGGCGGAAGAGGTGGACTATGACCGGGAGAAAGCCGTGGATGCCCTGCAAAAGCTGGTGCAGTGCCGAACCGTCTCCCATGTGGACCCTCAGATGGAGGATGACTCCGAATTTGAAAAGCTGATTTCGCTTCTTCCTAGGCTTTACCCCAAGGTCTTTCAGGTCTGCTCCTTCGATCGGCTGCCGGATCGGGGACTTTTGATGTGTTGGCAGGGTGTAAGCCGGGACGCTCCCAGCGTCATGATGGCCCACTACGATGTGGTGGACGTGGATGAAAGTCAATGGGAAAAGCCGCCCTTTGCAGGCATCATTGAAGACGGAGTCCTTTGGGGGCGAGGAACCCTGGACACCAAAGCCACCTTCAGCGGCATCCTCTGTGCCGCCGAGACCCTGATCGCCCAGGGCTTTCAGCCGAAGAATGATATTTATTTTGCCTTCTCCGGCAGTGAGGAGATCAACGGCAATGGGGCAAAGCGAATTGTGGAGCATTTCATCTCCAATGGAATCCGTCCGGCTCTGGTGCTGGACGAGGGCGGCGCGGTGGTGGAAAAGGTATTTCCCGGTGTGAAGGCCTCCTGCGGTCTGATCGGCATTGCAGAAAAGGGCATGATGAATGTGGAATACGCCGTCCGCTCCGGGGGCGGTCATGCCTCTGCCCCTCCGACGCAGACTCCCATCGACATTTTGGCAAGGGCTTGTCTTCGTATTTGCAAGCACCCCTTCCCTATGGACATTTCCAAGCCTGCAAAGGGGCTTTTTGACACCTTAGGGCGGCACTCCAGCTTTTTATATCGTGTGATTTTTGCCAATCTTTGGTGCTTCTCCCCTGCCCTGAATCTGATCTGCCGCCACAGTGGTGGAGAGCTGAACGCACTGGTGCGAACCACCACCGCCTTCACACAAATGGAGGGCAGCACCGGGCGCAATGTTCTGCCTACCCAGGGGAAATTGGTCAGCAATATGCGGCTGAGTCCGGGAGATACGGTAGAAAAAGCCCATAAACGACTGAGAAAAATCATAAAAGATGACCGGGTGGAGATTCGGGTGCTGGAGGGCTTTGATCCAAGTCCGGTATCACAAATCCACTGTACCGCCTATGACAGCGTAGCCACCGCTGTGGCACAAACATGGCCGGGCTGCATCGTCTCCCCCTATCTGATGGTGCAGTGCGCAGATGCCAGACATTACGGCGTTATCAGCGATCATGTTTACCGTTTCTGTGCCATGGAGCTGACCGCCGAAGAACGAAAGACCATCCACGGCAACAATGAGCGGATTCGTCTGGAAGCCATTGGCAAAACCGTAGAATTTTATATCCGCCTGATGAAGCAATGCTGAATATCCGGACCGCACACCGATTCACACCGTCAACCATCACGCCAAAGATTATCTTGTATCTTCCATCTTGCATCCTTCTTCTCCTGCGCTGTTGACTTCTGCCAGTCGGTTTGCTATAATGTTTGCACTTTGATTGTGGAGGTAATTCTATGGGAATTGGTTCACTGCTGCTTTTGGCAGTGGGTCTGAGTATGGATGCCTGCGCCGTGTCCATTTGCAAGGGACTGGCTATGAAAAAAGCCGGCTTCAAAGAAGGGGCAATTTGTGGGATTTGGTTTGGCGGCTTTCAGGCTTTGATGCCGCTGATTGGCTTTTTCCTGGGTTCTCTTTTTGCTGTAGCCATTGAGAAAGTCGACCACTGGATCGCCTTCGGACTACTGGTCTTCATCGGCGTGAATATGCTGCGGGAGGCCTTTTCCAAGGATGAGGAATGTGAGCAGTGCGGAGAAAATGAGGCGGATCTTTCCTTTAAGACCATGCTGATCATGGCAATCGCCACCAGCATTGATGCCCTGGCGGTAGGTATTTCCCTTGCCATGGCAGGCGACGTGAACATTTTTCTTGCCATCGGGCTGATCGGGGGCGTTACCTTTGTCCTGTCGTGTATGGGTGTCAAGATCGGCAACCTCTTTGGCAGTCGATTTGAGAAAAAGGCCCAGGCTGCCGGTGGGTTTATTCTGATCGGTCTGGGTATCAAAATTCTGATTGAACATCAATTCTGGATGCTATGATGAAACGAACAAAATTACGGCTTGCCCTTTGTATCGCGTTTCTGGTGGCTGTGCTGGCATTTATTTGGGGTAACTCCCTGCTTCCCGGAAAGGATTCCGGTGAACTCAGCGGCTTTGTAGGTGCTTTACTGCAAACCATTCTTCCCTTTTTGGATCTAAGCACAGAGCGTGGTATGCATCTCTTGCGAAAGGCTGCCCATTTTTCCGAATTTGCCGCCTTGGGCATGGGCTTTACATGGCTGTATGGGATGCTGTGCAAAAAACGGCTCCCCTCTTTGCTGCTGCCCCTTGTCTGCGGTGTCGCTGCCGCCTCTATTGACGAGACCATCCAAATCTTCTCCCCGGATCGAGGTCCCAGCATCAAGGATGTGGGCATTGACACCGCCGGTGTTTTGGCAGGCATTGTATGTTTGACATTGGTACATATGCTTTACTTAAAAATACGAAAAAAGCTATACATAACCCCCTGAGAAGTGGTTTCTCAGGGGGTTTTTGTTGAGATGGCTTGTGGCATGGGAACACCGTGCTGTCACTGTGTCAGATTTTTGATCCATTTGCCCTGTCTGAGCATATAGTAGCCCAGCAAGCACTTCAGAATATCCGTGCTTTGGCAGATAAAGTACAGGGGCAGAATCCCAATTCCCGTAAACCGACTCAGACCATAGGCAAGAGGAACGCAAATCAGCCACTGGAAGCAGCTGTCAAACAGGAATGTCACCATGGTCTGACCGCCGGAGCGAAGGGTGAAATAGGTGGCGTGGGTATAGGAGTTCATGGGCAGCATCACCGCACTGATGCAGATCAGACGGGTTGCCAAATGCCGGACATCATCGGTAGTGTTATAGAGCAGCGGGAAGACACCGGATACGCTCAGCATCACCGCACCGAATATCACACCTGAAGCGACACCGGCAGTGATGAGCTTTCGGTTGCTGTCACGGATCTTCTCCTCCGGCTCCGAGGCTCCCAGCATTTGCCCCATGATGATTCCCACGGCACTGCCCATGGCGATATAGACCACACTGCCCAAATTATACATGGTGCTGGAAATATTCATGGCAGGAACCACGTCCAGTCCACAGGTGGAGTAGCTTTGGTTCATCACTGCCATGGACACCGACCACAAAAATTCATTGACCATCAGAGGCGTACCCCGGAGGAAGATGTCCTTCAGCAGCAATGCCGGGATTCGTAAGGATCGGTAAGCCCCACGGATGAATGGATGCTCCTTGGAATGCAGGTGGGTCCAGACAACTAAAATTCCCAGCTCCACATAACGGGAAATCACCGTCGCCAAAGCGGCTCCCCGGACTCCCATGGCAGGCAGTCCCAGATGACCGAATATCAGCAGGTAATTCAGACCCAGATTCACAAAGACCGCCACAATACCGGCCAACATGGGAACTCTGGTTTGTCCGCATTCCCGGAGCGTACCGGCGTAGGCATTGCTCAAAGCAAAGGGCAGCAAGCCCCAGAGCATGACTTTCAGATATTCAAGACCATATTGGAGCGTCTGCTCAGCGGCGGTCGGGTCTCCCTCCCCCCGGAGGTAGATACCAATCAGGGGATTTCCCAGACCCAGAAATACGCCCAAGCCCAATGTGGACAGCAACAGACAGGCGATCAGCTTAAACCGGAAGGTGTGGCGAATCCCTTCATGGTCCCGGGAGCCATGGAACTGGGCGGTAAATATCCCAGCTCCTGAGGTAGCACCAAATACGCAAAGATTAAAGACGAAAATCAGATTGTTCACAATGGATACGCCGCTCATTTGCAGCGTTCCAACCTGTCCCACCATAATATTATCCAGAAGCGACACAAAATTAGTGATCCCGTTCTGAATGATGATAGGAACGGCAATTGCAAACACATGACGGTAGAAGGCTCTGTCGCCAATATAACGTTTCAGCATAAAAACCTCGTTATTGCGATAAGGAGGAGCCGCGGCTCCTCCTTTTGTATTGATTTATAATTCCTTGCCTGCCAGGAAAACACGCTTTTGCGTATAGTCTGAACTACAGACCACAAAATCAGCGACTTTTCCGGTTTCAATGGAACCAACCTCTCGGTCCGCACCGATGGCGCAGGCAGGATTGTAAGAGGCGGCACGGATGGCATCCTCTTCTTTCACACCGAAGGAGATGGCGTTTCTCATGCAGTCGAACAGGTTGGTGGCAGAGCAAGCGATGGTACCGTCAGCCAGCTTGGCGACTCCATTGCGAAGCCATGCATCCTGACCGCCCAGCTCGAACTTGCTCCCCTCAGGCAGACCCTCACAGCGACCGGAGTCGGAAATGAGTACCATTCTGTCACCGCCGAACATGGAGAATGCCAGACGAACTGCGGCAGGATGGATATGGTAGCCGTCGGAAATGATCTCCGCACGGACACCTTCCGTCTCCACAGCGGCAGGAATAACACCGGGGTTACGGTGGTTAATACCGGGCATGGCATTATACAGGTGGGTCAGGTGGGTGGCACCGGCATCAAAGGCGGCACGGGCGTGGTCATAATCAGAATCCGTATGGGCGATGGAGACGGTACACAGCTTGCTTGCCTGCGCCACAAACTCCGCCGCACCGGGTAGCTCAGGGGCAACGTCTACAATACGAACCAGACCGCCGCAATCCTCATACAGCTTTTGGAAGCCCTCAAAATCCGGCTCCTTCAAGTAGTCGGCGTTCTGGGCACCACGCTTCTTGTAGGAGAAGTAGGGACCCTCCATCTGGATGCCACGAAGGACACTGCAGCCCTCGGGGGCTTCCTCCACCAGCTGTCTTGCCGTGGCAAAGGCTTTGGACAGTACCTCATAGGGCAGGGTCATGGAAGCCGGGGCGAAGGAAGTGATACCGCAGGCGGCATAGTGCTCAGCCATGCGCTTCAAGCCCTCATAATCGCCATCGGAAAAGTCCGCACCGGAATTGCCGTGGCTGTGGACATCGATCAGACCGGGGATGACGGTGGCACCTTCCAGATCAATGGCATCCTCGGGAACGTTCTCAGGAAGGACCGCACCGAAATAGCCGTCCTTTACCTCAAAAGCACCCATGTGGAACTGAAAGTCAGAGCCATAAATTCTGGCATTTTTATAAAACATAACAAATACTCCTTTAAGTGGAATTTTATAACAGGGGCAGCAACCGTTGGGTGCTGCCCCTGAGATATGAATATTGACCGCAAAGCGACCCGTCGGGGACGCCGGTCCCTACGGGTTGGTTGCGGAGCGGACCGTCGGGACGCCGGTCCCTACGGGTTGGTTGCGGAGGGGACCGTCGGGGACGCCGTTTTTTACTTGCTGATATCGGGCAAGCTGGCAGCCGCTACGGACTGACCCACACGGCGGGTCTTCTCATCCGGCAGCATGACCTGAATCTTCTCAAACAGAGCCGGGAACTCATCCTTCAAAACCAGCTGGCAGTTTGCCAGAATGGTCTCGCCGCCCTTGCCGGACATAACACGCCCCAGAACCATGAGACGATGGATGTCATAGAACTTGGAATAGAGTACCACGGTGTAAGCCAGATAGATGCCGATGGTCTCAAAGACAGCCTGTGCTCTGGGATCATCCTGCTCCATCAGCTCCTGAACCGCCTTCAGCTTCTCTGCCGGGGTCAGGTCCGGGTCAAGCTCGATTCCTGCCTTGGGTGCCAGCTTGATCACCGCATCCTGAGAGAAATACTTACAGCCCACGCCAATATCCGTAGACCACTCGTCTGCCATGGCTTCCTCGTTCAGGTCCACAGGCGCAAAGGCAAGCTCGCTGATCCACCCCAGCACATTCTTGTCCTTATCCACATAACCCACAGCCTCGCTGGTGCCCATGGCAATGCCCATAATGGAGCCGCAGTTCATGCCCATGGCACCGGCCAGAGCCGTCACGTCACCATCATTGGCAACCACCACCGGTACATCACCGATCTCGGCACCGGCACGGTCATAGATGGTCTTGACCTCATCCCAACGGGAACGAGGCACCTTAATAAACAGGCTGGAAATCATGGGCGCATTGCCGATGAATACACCGGCGGAGGAAATGCCAATACCGTCCACCCGGGGCATCTTGGAGGCGGCGGTACGGAAGGAATCCAAAATGCCGTCAAACTGATACTGGGGGTCGGACTGGGTCTTGGGATGCCAGACCACTTCCTCGGAGTAGACGCACTCACCGTTGATCACGGCGGAGACCTTCCGGTCAGAACCGCCTGCATCGAAGCCGATGCGGCAGCCGTCCATATGACCACCAATGGGACGGGGAGACTCGTTGGGCGTGGGGCACCCATTCAGCGGCAGATCCAGAATCTCCAGCTCACGCTCATAGAGCTTCTGGAAGAAATCGTAGTCAAAGAACCGAACACCGTCAGCGGTGTATGCCTCCTGAAGCTGCTTTGCGATCTCGGAGCAGCCACAGACGCTGACCCGGAAGCCGCCGATGGACCACAGCAGGAACTTTACATACCGCTCCACATACCGGTAATCCGCCTCAGCCATCTCAGCCGTGCCATGGATGTGGGTATGACGCACAGAGACATGCCCCTTGTCACGCTCCACCGCAATGGCAATGGGCTGCTTTGCCCCCTTCAGGTAAGCATCGGTCCAGACACCGAAGGGAATAAACTCCGGGTCCAGTGCGGGAACATGCTTCAGATTATAGTTTACGCCTAAATACTGCATAAATACTCTCCTTGAAGAATTCATCAACGAACCTGAGCGGCGACCTGCGCCACGATCCGGTTCATCTCATCAAACTTTGCCTGCATATCCGCTGCCAGCTTCATCTGCGCCCGGGCACGGACCAGATTATGCTCCGGATAAGCGGTCTTGAAATAGACATCGCCATCCAAATAATCCTTCATGAACCGGGTCGCCAGCTCCAAGGTGATGACGAAGGCACCCAGGGGCAGCAGCTCCACTTCCCGATCCGTCAAAGCGGTGGCGGCTTCCAGGAAGCCCTTGGTATACACCTCAAACAGGTGCAGATCCAGCCCCATCTTGGAAAGATCCGCCTCATCCTCCGCCGCGGTAGCGGCACCGAAACGGATACTGTCGCCAAAGTCATAAAGGCTCAAGCCGGGCATCACCGTATCCAGATCCAGGACGCACAGGGACTTCCGGGTTTTCTTATCCAGCAGAACATTGTTCAGCTTGGTATCGTTATGGGTAACACGCAGAGGCAGTTCACCGCTTTCACGCAGCCGCTGGAGCTTACAAGCCAGCTCCTCCCGGTCCAGCATGAAGGCAATGTCCTCTTTAACGCCTTCCAGCCGTCCGCAGGCATCCTTCTCAATGGACTCTCTGAGCTGACGGTAACGGTCCACCGTATTGTGGAACTCGGGGATGGTCTCAAACAGGGTGTGGGCCGGGAAGTCGGACAGCATATGCTGGAATCTGCCGAAGGCAAGGGCACTCTGATAGAAGTCCTCCTCGCTTTCCGGTGCGTCCAGACAGAAGCCGCCGATAAAATCGTACATCCGCCAATATTCCTGCTCATCGTCCAGGAAGTAGAAGGTTCCCTCCTGGGTGGAGATGAAATGCAGAGCCATTCTGGGGTCCTCCACACGGGTGCGCAGGAAGTCCGTCACAGAGCCAACATTTTCCATCAGGCGAACAGGGTCTTTAAACACATACTTGTTAATTCGCTGAAGAACATACTCACAGCCGGTATCCGTCACCACTTTGACGGTATAGTTGATATGACCGCTGCCGAACTCCTTACAGCTGACTGGAGTACCGTCGATTCGGAAAGAACCTGCGATTTTTTCGATTTGCACGAAGCTTCACCTCAAATAATATTATAACATCCGGCGAGTCGGATGTGCATGGAACACAGATGGAGATATCGTACCATGAAACCTATAAAAAAGCAAACATTTTTTATGTTCTTCCCGATATTTCCTGAAATTTTTTAGAGAAATTTCAGTTTTTTCCATTTCAATTCCCACACCGGTGGATTTCTTCGATAAATAAAAATTATTTATTATCTGCTTTGATAACCACCGGAACGCCCGGGGTCCTCAGACAGCCGGCTATGACCTGAATCGGTTTTCCGCTGATCAGGTCCTCATAAGTGCCATCGGGAACCGGTACGCAGACTTCCGCCCCCATGCCGCCGACGCAGAACACACCCACCATTTTCTCTCCCTCTCCCCGGTGGACGGTCAGAAGCACCTGAGCAGGCTGAGCGGTCACGGTGCAGCGACTATCAGACAACAAAGGGTCCCGCTTGATCTGAGCCAATCGGCGCAGGAGATCCGAATGATCCTTTCCCGTATCCCAGCAAATGCTGTCCTTATCAAACAGATCCGGACGATGATCCGAGCCTACCTCCTGACCGCCGTATAGCAGCGTCATACCCTTTTGAAGATAGAGAAAAGCCGTCCAGTTCAGCAGATCCCGTTCCTTGGTGATCCGTTCCGCCGCCCGAGGCTGGTCGTGATTTTCAAGATAGCGCAGCTTGACATAGTTCTCCGGGTACAGTGCCTCCTGATTGGTGACGGCTTGGGCATAGTCGGACAGGGCGCACTTTCCTTCCAGACAGTCCCGGAAGATGCCGAAAATATCATAGTCATAGGCGATATCAAAGACCTGATAAACCTCCTGATCCGTATGTGCCACCAGCCCCTGGCTTCTCAGGTAAGTGATAAAGCCCGGTTCAATGGATTCGCTGAGCCAGATACAGCCGGGGCGCACCGTTTCCACCGCTTCCCGTGCCTTTGCCCAAAATTCCATGGGCACCAGAGGCGCAACATCACAGCGGAAGCCGTCCACGATTTGCGCCCACTGCATCAGGGTCTCGATCTGGTAGTCCCAAAGGTCTCGGTTCCGGTAGTCCAGATCGATGATATCCGTCCAGTCCCCTACATGATTGCCGAAGCTGCCGTCGCTTTTTCGGTAAAACCACTGGGGACGATTGTTTGCCAGCCAGGAGTCAGGCGAAGTATGATTGTAGACCACATCGATGATGCACTTCATCCCCAGCTCATGGATATCCGCCACCAGTGCCTTCAGATCCTCCACAGTGCCGTATTCCGGATTCACCGCCCGGTAATCACGGATGGCGTAGGGGCTGCCAAGACTTCCCTTTCGGGCAATTTCTCCAATGGGATGAATGGGCATAAGCCAGATGATGTCCGTGCCAAGATCGCGGATACGGGGAAGGTCTCCACGCAGTGCCTGAAAAGTTCCCTCTTTCGTGTGATTTCGAACAAAAACGCTGTACATAATTTGATTTCGGTAGGATTTTGGGGTCTGAACTGCCATAATGGTCCCTCCTGTATTAAGATTTATAAAAATTGTACCATATTCCTCCCTTCATCGCAATACCAAAAACTTTAAAGACTTTTCCTGGGAAACGGCTTGCTTTTATTCTTAAAATTATGTAGAATAGAGGGCGTAGTTTTTTAAGCGAGGCGATTTACCATGGCACAAATTGGATTTGATAATGAACTGTATCTGCGCAGTCAATCCCAGCATATCCGGCAGCGGATCGACCAGTTTGGCGGTAAGCTGTATCTGGAATTTGGCGGCAAGCTGTATGATGATTACCATGCGTCCCGGGTACTGCCGGGATTCCAGCCGGACAGCAAACTGCTGATGCTCCTGCAAATGAAGGAGCAGGTGGAGATGGTCATTGCCATCAACACGGCGGATATTGAGAAAAATAAGGTTCGGGGGGATCTGGGCATCACCTATGACTTGGATGTGATTCGGCTGATCGACATTTTTCGGGGACTGGGACTGTATGTCAGCAGTGTGGTTCTGACCCGGTACAATGAGCAGCCTGCGGTGAAGGCCTTTCAAGCACGGCTGGAAGGGCTGGGCATCCGGGTCTATCACCACTACGCCATTGCAGGCTACCCTTCCGACACCGCCCACATCGTCAGTGATGAAGGCTTCGGAAAGAATGAGTATGTTCAGACTACCAGAGAGCTGGTGGTGGTCACCGCCCCCGGTCCCGGCAGCGGCAAGCTGGCCACCTGTTTAAGCCAGCTGTACCATGAGCACAAGCGTGGGGTTCAGGCAGGCTATGCCAAATTTGAGACCTTCCCCATTTGGAATCTGCCCTTAAATCATCCGGTGAACCTGGCATACGAAGCCGCCACAGCGGATCTGAACGATGTGAACATGATCGATCCCTTCCATCTGGATGCTTATGGGCTGACCACGGTGAACTACAACCGGGACGTGGAGGCCTATCCGGTGCTGGTAGCGATCTTCGAGCAGATTTTGGGGGAGTGTCCCTATAAATCCCCCACGGATATGGGGGTCAACATGGCAGGCAATTGTATTATCGATGATGAGCTGACCCGTGATGCCTCCCGTCAAGAGATCATCCGCCGGTATTATGACGCTTTGTGCGCTCAGAAAAAGGGCACCTGCACCGATGAGGTAGTGCGTAAGCTGGAACTGCTGATGAAAAAAGCAGGTGCTGCCCCCTCCATTCGTACCGTGGTGGCTTCGGCTCTGAATCGGGAGAAGGAAACCGGACTGCCTGCCACTGCCATGGAGCTGCCGGACGGTACCATTGTCACCGGTCGCACCTCTTCCCTGCTGGGTGCCTGTGCCTCGCTGCTGCTGAATGCTTTGAAGGCACTGGGCGGCATCCGGGACGAGCTGCATTTGATCTCCCCGGTGGTCATTGATCCCATTCAGCATTTAAAGGTGGATCATCTGGGCAACCGGAACCCCCGGCTCCACACCGATGAAATCCTGATTGCCCTGTCCATCAGTGCCGCCACCAACCCCACAGCAGAGCTTGCCATGGAACAGCTGAGCAAGCTCAGAGGCTGTGAGGTCCACTCCACGGTGATCCTCTCTCCTGTGGACGAAAAGACCTTCAAGCGGCTGGGCGTGAATTTGACCTGCGAACCCCGTTTTCGGGTATAAAGTATAAGCTTTCATTAAGATTCAAGCCACCCTCCCCCGGGTGGCTTGTTTTATGGTCAAGGCTATGGTAAAATGAGCAGCACAAAAGACACTTCGACTCCGCTCGAATGACAACAGGCATTGATATCTTGTATCTAAACTCGGGGGTATTATGAAAAAGAAAAAAACGCTTCCCTGCTTGCCGGGGTGGATCGCTGCCGGAGGCTTTTTGGCACTGACTTTGATTCCGACTTATTTTTATGTGCGGCTCATGTCCGGGCTGATCGGGCTGGTCATTGCCGCTTACTGTCTGATCTGTATATTAAAGGAAAAGAAGCCCACCGCCGCTCGGATTGCCTGGGGGCTGCTGACTACCTTGGTGGTGATGGGCGTGCTGATCTTCACTGTCACCGGAGGGTTGATCCTCCATGCCAGTCTGGGAGACCCACAAGCGGATTGCCCCTACATCATCGTACTGGGAGCGCAGGTTCGGGCGGATGCTCCCTCCGCGTCCCTGAAAGAGCGCATTGATGCTGCCTATGATTATCTGATCGCCCATCCCCAGACCACCGCCATTGTCTCCGGCGGCATAGGGGAGGACGAGCATATTTCTGAGGCCCTTTGCATGTATCAGGAGCTGACCGCCATGGGCATTGCGCCGGAGCGGATCATCATGGAGGATCAGGCCGCCTCCACATGGGACAATCTTTCCTACTCTCTGGACATCATCGAAAACAGGACCGGAACACGTCCTGATACGGTGGGGGTCGTTTCCAGTGAATACCATCTGTTCCGCACCTCCATGCAGGCTCAGGAGCACAATTTGACCATTCAGGGCATACCGGCAAAAACCGGGAGCTTTGATCGTTTTTTGAACTATTTCATCCGGGAGATCGCCGGGGTTTGGCACTACATTCTTCTTGGCGGTCAATACAGCTGACCGCTCCTTCCTAAAAACGATCGCTCCGTGGAAAACCAGCGAAGCGATCGTTTTTTATTTCATTCGATAAGGAAACAGGTCAAAATGCTTCACGCCAATTTGGGCCAGAAGGGCGCGGCTTTGCTGTTGGTCTTCCTCCGTATTGTAACCCGGAATCAGGGGAACGCGCAGGGTGATGGTTTCCGGATCAACCAGCGTCAGTAGCTTTTGCAGGTTCGTTAGCATCAAGGCATTGTCCTGACCGGTATAACGGCGATAGATGTCCGGGTTTGTGTCCTTGCAGTCGATGTAAAAGTGATCCACGCAGGATGCCGCCATCTGCACACGCTCCCATGGGACATTCAAAGAGGTCTCAACGCACAAATGCCAACCATCCCCACAGAGGCTTCGAAACGCCCGGATAAACGGAGCATACAGCAACGGCTCGCCGCCTCCAAAGGTCACACCGCCGCCGGTTGCCAGAAAATACAGCTCATCCTTCCGCAGCTCCTGGTAAAGCTGATCCGGGGTCAATTCCCTGCGCCGGGTTTCGGGGGCATAGGAAAAGGGATTGATGCAATACCTGCATCGCAAAGGGCAGCCGTGGAAGCAAACCAGTGTGGTCACACCCTGACCATCCGTTTGCAGACGATGACGGGCAAAGGCGATCACCGGTGCAGTTATTCCTCCCATGGAAGTGCCACATCTCCCATCAGGGTCTCCTCCACCGCCCCTACCCATTCATCGGTGGCAGGCTCGGTGGTCTCTCCCTCGGTAACGTCTCCGGGAAGCACCATTACCCCATCCCATTCTATTGTATCCGTCGTTTCGGTGGTGCTGGGAGCTGTCTGCTCAGATGTAACCTTAGACTGTGTTTCCGCCACGGCACAGCCGCCTGCACCGACCACCAGTGCCGCCGCGATTCCAGCCACCGCCACTGCCTTCCCAGCCTTCACCCGTTTACTCAGCTCCTGCTCCAAATAGCGGACCTCCGCCTCACATTTGGGACAGGTACCGGTACATTCCCCCTGAAATTTGCATTCAGAGGTCACATATTCAATGTCATTGGCTTCGGCGATCTCTTTTCTGATCTGCTTTAGGATCTTGCATTTACTTTTGCCGTTCATAGCTGTCTCCTTTCTGTGAACAGGGTTTTCAGGTACTCTTTATCATCATATCATAGCGGCAAGATTTTGCATAGTACCATTCGTATTTTTTAATGAATTCTTTATACTTACTTCCCGGTCTGTCCCCTTGTAGAAAAAGGTACAAAAAAACATTGCAATTCCGAAAAGTTTTGCTTGCTATTTTTCCACTTTTGTATTATAATACATGAGCACCGTGCCGGTGTGATGGAATTGGTAGACGTAGTGGACTCAAAATCCACCGCTGGCGACAGCGTACCGGTTCGAGTCCGGTCACCGGCACCATCAATTTTTATCATAGGTTCGTATTTAAAGATAATCGTACCTCGATAAAAGAAAACACCCCACTCAGAGCTTTACCGCTCCAGAGTGGGGTGTCTCGTTTTTAAGGGAGTCAGATGGGCTTAATCCTCCTCTTCCAGCTCCTCTACCACATCCATAATGGCAGCTTTGACATTCTTCCGCTTAAAGTGCTCTTCATCGGTGATTTGGTTCAGGTGATGCTCGTATCAGACGTACAAGAGACGGAAAGTTTCACGCCCCTTAGGGGTCACCAGTGTCTGTGTTCCGCTCCACTGGGTTTTCTCGTTGAAAGTCTCCTTCACCTCAAACAATCCATGGTTCTTGGCTTCATAAGGAAGCAGTTTACCTCGCTTATCCCGATAGACGTATTTTTTGTCCAGCAGGAAATCCACGAACTTCTTCGGTGGGATGCCCAACTGCTTTGCTGTTTCCCGGAAGTTAGTCAGGGTATTCCTTTCTACCAGCTCGTCAAAATAGTCTGCTTTCGGCTGCATAATCTGATTGTCCACCACCAGCCGAGCGTTTGCAGCCTCAAGCTGTCTGCTCTTATCCTGCTCTGCTTTCAGCTGCTGACATAGCTGGATCATGGTATCAGGGTTCAGGATTGCCGCCTGTAAGGTCTCAGGGGTCATGTAGCCCCCGTGTTTACGGATGGTAGGCAATACCTCGGAGGTGACCCATTTCTTAAACTCACGGGCACCAGGAAGCTTGCTGGACAGGATCAATGAGTAGAGACCGGATTCGTTGATGATGGTCATTTCTTGGGTGCCGGAGGGAGTCGTGATTTCCGACATCCCTTTGTCCTCTGCTTCAACATGGCGATTGAGAGCATCCCTGGTATTGCTATACCCCAGCACCTGCGCCACATCCTTGCCCACGAACCAGGGTTCATCATGGATGGTTACCGTGCGGATCTCCCCGAAAGTGGGATTGTTGAAGGTTTGAAGTTCTGTCATGCCCCAGCCCTCCTCATTGATAATCCACTAGGTTGCGACTCCAGCTCTGCAACTAGATCCGGAGCAAACAGACGGGCAGCCGCCACGATACCGGCTATGTAGCACCGGGCGAACACGCAGGCGAGAGCCTCAGCCCACTGCTCATTAGATACGCACTCCAGCAGTTTAGGCTTGATGATGTCGGCGGCTTCGTTGAAAGTACGCAAAGGGCGATCCTCAATCACGGCATTATAGCCACGTTCAAAATACGGCTGGCCTTTCCGCTTGATGATTTCCAACAAACTGTCATCATTGGATTCTACTAAAAACATATGCTTTCCTCCTTGATTTTCACCGGGAGGAATGATAGAATAGATTTACCACTCCTCCGGGTGTTGGTGGTAAGGGTTCCGGTTGTGACTTGTCGAGGGTCGCCGGACCCTTATTTTATTTAACTTTTTTATAGACCTCACGTATCCCCTGTCGGATAACTTCCGCTTTTGTTAAGCCTGTTCTCTTGCAACACATCTCAAGAATCTTGATATCTTCATCAGACATTCTAATCCTTGTTTCATGTTTTTTGGGATCAGCAGTAGGTCTTCCGGTTCTCGGAGACAATTTCATCACCTCACTTTTGTGTCACCGTAATTCATATTATACATATGGTGACACAAAAGTCAAGAACTTTTTTCTTGACTTTACCAAAAGGCAATGATACTGTATGGGTATCATAAAAACAAGAAAGAAGACGTTTGGTATGCATTCTGATAGCAATAGTAAAAAGAAAATACGGCGAAACAAAGCGATATTATCAGCCTTTGTATTAGCCATTTTATTTGTCGCCTTCTCATACATACTACTGATTAGCTCGTTTGATGGCAACTTATCTTTTCGTCGTGCATTACATGGAGAAACTGGCGAACAGCTTTCTGTGATTTCCAGTATTATGATTTACTTGATTTGGCTTCTGATTTTAGGAATGTTGCCAGGAGGTGCACTTGCTGTCCTTTGCATGGGTCCGTACGCCCTCATTCATAGAAAAGATTATGATGCATTCAAATCAACTTCCATATATTCTGAAGAAATAGAGTTCGCAATAGGGCTTTCGGTAGCGTCAGGCTATGCCGCAACGTTTATTTTAATTTTGCTCCATGCCAGTGGCTTAGCAACGATACGTTTATACTAGCAATTACAGCAAAACCCGGAGTCACCAACAAGTGGCTCCGGGTTCTTTGGTTACTTTCAGCTATTCCCCCTTCTTCATCTCGTCAACCTCCGATTTGACCGCAGCAGAAACGTCCTTCCACTTGAAGTGTCCTTCATCCACGATCTCTTCTACGATTTCCAGATAGGTATCCGTGTCGCCGCTGGCTTTTGCTTCGGCGGCTTTTTTGATTCGAGGTTCCCGTTCCCGGATCATCTCAGGGACGGTGTCTTTATCGGACATAATGTGGTCCAGAATACCTTCCGCCACATCTCCCTCAATTTTTCCCATCCACTTAGAAGAGAAGCTGCTTCTGCCCAGGACCTCTATTTGGGCACTCTCTTTGGCGTAGGTGTAGGCGTAGGAAATCGCCTTTGCCTTGTATGTATCCGTCAGCCCTGCGTACACCTCGGAAGCGACCAATCCCTCTACAATCTTTCGCTGGGTCTGGCCTTGGGCTTTTGCCAGGGCTACATATTCCTCAGCAGACAAGGGTTCGTTGTTATATTCCCTGTCCGGAGTGCTGGGGAATACATTCACATCGTCCTGTGCCTCGTTCAGCCGGGTCAGTTCCTGGGAAACATTGTCCACAGTCTCTGTGCTGACATAGGAGGGCGACAGCATATTATACGCCATATTCGCCGGTACAGAGGGATTCTCCTCCTCTTCGCCCCATGCGTTAATATAGGGGATCTGGTTGTAATCCCAGAACGGAGTTTTTGCCGAAGCCTTACCAAGCGTCCGCTGCATCCAGCTGGGCAGCGCACTGTTTCCATCCACATAGGTAGTCTGCCGTGAGTTCTCCAATCCACGTTCAGCCTGTCCCAGCCAGCTGTTGGTGAGCCCTTGTATGAAAAAGCTAGCCACTGCACTGATTGCCAATTGGAGTGTATTGTTTTCGGCAAAACGAATATTATCCAGAGTATCACTAACACCTTGGAGCATAGACATCTCCACCAAGGGATCTGCTATGGATGTGAGCGCACTTTCCCAATCCTTCAGCTCAACGCCGCCATCTTCCGACAGCTTCTGAATTTGAGCACCAACAAACATAGGGATAGCTGCTGGCGACAAAAAGTCGATGGTAATGTATGTATCACCGATCTTTAAGGCGTAGTTCTGCTGTCCGTTCATCTGCTGGAAGTATTCCAGATCTTCGTCATCCTCCGCACCGCCGACCAAGACTCCCACACTGCTCAGCCACATTCCAAGGAAGAACAGTCCTGTGCCGGTCAAGCCTTTTGCAAGACTGTTTACGATATCCGCACCGGTGATCATCTCGCCACCACGGGCAAACGCTCCGATCACCTCCCCTTTCTCTGTCAGCTTTGTGGTGCTCGCTGCCTTTTTTGTCATAAGGTACAAAGCGTTCACAAAGCCAAGAGGGCTGTATTCTTCAGCTCTGACCAGAATATTTGTAGGGGTTTTGCGGAAAGGCATGATACCCTCGGAAATCATCTTTCCAACAAACGGGGTTTTGCTGTTTCTTCCAAATTTAGAGATCCAGTTGGACCAAGTGTTTGTATCCCGGAACGTCGCCTCCTGCGCCTCCTTGACTGCGTAGATTCGGGCAGCAT
>CAZENN010000024.1:0-22270 GCA_964513605.1 uncultured Oscillospiraceae bacterium | reverse complement strand
CAAACAGAAGCAGTTCAGCCGCCCGATGACCGGACATACTCCGCAGAAGTTACCGCCCTCTTCGGACGCAATCTCCTGCATCATCGCATACGCGCATAGTATCCCTACACACGCTGAGTTATAATACCACCATTCTCCCCATTTGTCAAGGAAATTTTCAGATTTTTTCACAAAGTTTTTTATGGTTTTTCGGTGATTACGACGAGAGTTTCAATTCTTTCTGGGAGATACAGATGTCCACAGTTCGTGACAGAATGCTCAAAAAAGGGAGCAAGGATCCTATGTCCCTGCTCCCCATGAGGCTGCTTTTCCGGTATTGGTATTATTCGATCATCTGCTGTGCAATATATTTTATCCCCTCATTTAGGTCTCATATCATTCTATAATCTGTTGCACCAGCCGCTGAGGATCCAGAGGATTGGGGATCAGATATTCCAACGGCTCGTTTACGCCACGCTGATTCCAATGCGCATACCAGTAGTTTTCCTGCGACATACTCTGCTGCTGTCGGCGGAATTTTATGGTCTCCTCCTCAGACAGGGTCAACGCCTCATATTCATAAGTAATATAACTGCCGTCCTTTCCGATCTCCTTTATCAGGCATCCCCGATTATCATATAGATAACGGGTGTCAGATTCAACCCCCTCACTATTTGTATAAGTCCGAATTGCCTCCTTGAGCCGGTCATCCTTATAATCGAACTCAATTCGGGTATTTCCTTTTTCCATGTACACCAATCTGTCTGCCTCGTCATATTGGTAGGCTGCCACCAAGGTACCGGTTTCATCATATACTCTGGTCAGCTTTCCGCTATCGTTGTATTCAAAACGGCGGCAGTCCTCTTGGAAACTGTATTGGTCTTCTCCTGTTTTGTTGTACGGTTGCATTCCCCGACTGTAAATCACCTGCGTGAGTTGTCCATCCTCATCGTAATCAAACTCCCAAATTTGATCTCCCTCGTACTGATTTTTTGATTTTCGCACCAGATTCCCTTCTGTGTCATACCCTAGCCGATAAACACATGTATCTTCCCCCTTAGGTGTATCTTCCCCCTTAGGATAGACATACCAAATTTCCGTTAAATTCCCATCCTCGTCATATTCAAAGGAATACTGTGCATCGAGCTGCATTTCATTGTGTGAGTGTCTGACAAATGACTCCGCTTCTTTTCCGTCATATTCAAATGAACCATCGAAGCTCTCACTAATCCGTTCCTCCTGATTTAATTCAAAATAATAAGAAATCAGATTGTCATGTTCATCGTATTCATACTGATACATCGAGTTTATGGAGCCATCCACCTCCCCGGTTTCCGTAACATACGCCCCGATATCCTCGTCCCACTTCTCAGTCACAGGTCCATAATCTGTGCTTTGATTCAGAAGAAGTCCCTGCTGGTTGTACTCCCAGGATTGGATGCTTGTATTTACACCATTTATATCAAAGTGTTTCTCCATGGTCCGAACATACACCGTCTCCGTTTCGCCTGCCAGCAGAAACCAAGACAAGATCCCCACCACCAAAGCCAGCACCGTCCCACCGGCGATGAAAGCCAGTGTCCGCTTCTTTTTCCCCTTTTTCTTTTCCGGCTTCTGAGGCTCCGGAGCCTGCTGAATAACGCTTTGCGCTATTCCCTCAGATACAGGGTAGCGAGTCTGTTCCTCCCTCTTTGTTCCGCAATGAGGACAGAATGCAGTTTTCTCAATCTGCTTTCTGCCACACTGTTTACAATACATTTTATTCCCCCCTATTTATTTGAAGCTCTCAAGTCATATTACATAGTAGGCTGCTCAGTTATCATAAAAGGAGCAGTCAATATCCCCACGGGCAATCTTCCATTTTCCATTTTCCTTAATCAGCAAAAGTCCGTCATCATAATAAAACATCTTCCTATCCTTCTCACCCTCAATCAGGACATCCACATCCACTACATACGCATCTGATATAGAAAACTCATCTCGGTCACAAACAAAATAGGCATACCGATTATAAATAGTTTTCTCCAGCTCCTCCAGCTCCTCACTGCTGGCACGCCGTTTCGTGAAAATGTCGTAGGAGATTTCGATATCATCCCCGCAATCCCAGTCCTCGTAAAAATCCTCAATATCATCCTCCAGTGTTTCGTGAACATCAATCTCCCATCCAGATTCCGCATAATCAATCCAATATTGTGCATATACAGACGAATACAGCAAATCCACATCGGAATTTTCATATGCCTTGAAGTAATTGTTCAATGTTCTCCGATATCCTGTGTTATTGAACAAAAATGTTACCAATGCAATCAGCAGAATGATGCCAGAGGGGACACAAACAAACAGCACCCATTTTTTCTTCGTTTTTTTCTCGTTTTTTTCCTTCAAAGGATCTGAACGTCCTTCAATTTTCCCACCACAGTGTGGGCAAAAGGATAGATTCTCTTCGTTCTGACTGTCTCTTTCGTCGTAATACATAAATAACGCTCCATTTCTTTTAAATTCCAGCAGGTGCTGTAAACTTGGTTCAATAAAGCAATTTTGACCCACGAAGGGTCAAAATTGCTTCAGATATGTAAGAGAAAACGCTTTCTGCGTTGGGAATCAGCAGCTTATTACCGATAGGTAACATCCTCCTTTTTCATATATGTCGGCACATCGTCCTCGTTCACATTCAGCTGGAACTCTACGCCATCGATCTGCACCGTCACATCTGAGAAAAAAGATACCGATACGCTGTAATCACTGACCGTATTCGAATCATAGTCCACCCAGTCCCAATTTGTTTCGCCATTGGTGATGGTAAAGGGTGCTTTATCATATCTCGTCCGTATCTCTACATCCACCGTCCCATCCCATTGGAACTTATAGGTATACTGATACTCATACCGTTCCCCATAGGTTCCCCATGAGCCGGCGGATTGGTAGGAATCGTAGGCGTTGTATGTGCCGGTAAAGCTCTTTCCCCGAAGATTTTCCTTAATTTGCTCTGCTCTGTCTCCATTCGATGAAAGTTTAAAGCCGCATACACACAGAAGGATCACAACCAGCACCATAGCGATCACCAGAATAACCGCGACCCTTGTTTGTTTTTTTCTTCTTTCCTCCTGCAGCAGCTGATCCAACTGGATTTTCTGCAATCGCTGCTTGCAGGAGCTGAGCCGCTCCGAGGCATCCCGATAATTCGGTATCGCAGCAAAGCATTTAACAGCTTTTTGCAGATCCTGTGCAGGCGCATCGGGTCGGGCGTAATGGCAAGCCTCATCATAGGTCTTTTTTTCCCTTTCCTGCCGCTCCTGCCCCAGCCGCCGCTGCGCTTCCATTATCTCCTGCTGCCGCCGTCTCTCCCTTTGCCGCTCCAGTTCCTCTGCCTGTCGCTGCTGCTGCTCTTGCGTAACGCGAATCCGTTCCTCCACTTCCCGGAGATATCCCTCAAGTCGCTGCCTCAGTTCCTCAGAAGCGAACCGGCAGGCCATCTGGTATGAGTTCCAGCCTGCAAAGGATTTCTGAACGGTTCCCAGATCTTCCTCTTTTGTTACCTGCGCCCGAAGCATCAGCTTGATCAAATACGCCTGCGGATTTTCCGGCTCCTGGTCCAGCACACGTTCACAATAATCATCTGCCTTGCCCCACTCCCGATCCTGCAAAAATAACATAGCACGTCTGAGTAAGGGCACTGTCTCCGCTGTCTCATTGGAGCGGTTTTGTTTTCCGCATTTCAGGCAAAACTGCACTCCCTCCGGGAGCTGCTCTCCACAATGGTTACAAATCACAGCTGACCACCCATCAATCTTTTCTTCTTCCACAGGAACCGCAGAACACCTGATCCTCCAGCATCTTTGCTCCGCAGAACATACATTTCGGAGATTCCATATCTCCCTGCGCCGCTTTCTCCGCTTCCATTGTTTCCACACGCTTCCATGCCGGAATGTAGCCTTGGTTTTCAACTGATGGTGTCGTAGATGTATACCCGGAGGTAAAATTCCTACCTGCCATACTATTTCTCGAAAACGCTACCATAGCTTCGCCCTGCCAGGACAATATTCCAACATCTCCAACAACCATGTCGTCTTTCGTTGCCGGAATAATCATCCGCTTTCGCAGACCGTTCTCCAATTCAAATACCACCCACATAGTAGACATAGAACGAATCGCATTTCCCGGAAGATTTTGTTTGTCTACCACTCTGGCTTTCATTTGCTGCATCGGACAAGAAGCATTTTTGGAATCAACGCCTTTTTTGATAATTAAGCAAATGATACTAATAATCACCATCGTAATAAAAATTCCAAATACAACGCCCAACCATTCCGACGCTTCCATCGTCTCAATCTCGTTTTTAAAATCCCTTATCATACGTCTCCTTTGCTGCTATTGCAATTGGCAGAGCCTTTTTCTTTGCTTTTTGTTTAAGTACCCACAGTAGTGGTCATATTACTTTCTCCACGATGCGGACAAAACTGTGCCCCATCTGGGAGCTGATCTTTTCAATGGTTACAAATCACAGCTGACCACCCATCAATCTTTTCTTCTTCCACAGGAACCGCAGAACACCTGATCCTCCAGCATCTTTGCTCCGCAGAACATACATTTCGAAGATGTGCTCTCCTCCTGTACTGCCTTCTCTTCTTTTTCCATCATCTTTATTCGCTTCCATGTGGGAATTTGTCCTTGGGACTGTCCGGAATCTTGGCTTCCAATCGAGCCGCTCTGATTTGCTTGATCCGCCGCAGGTCGGATGATAGAGGTAAAGCCACTTTGATAATGCGCACTTTCACGCTCCATACCCATCATCGTGCTTTTGTAAGTAAAAAGCTGGATGCCGAATAATATCATTGCTACGCCTTGAAGTAAAATGGAGACTTCGAAGGAGTAAAACAAGGAAAAAATAGTCAAAACCCCAGAAATAATACAGTAAACGCCAACCAGGGATGACACTTCCGACTCCGGTACACCATCAATCGCTGCAGCTTTCATCTTGGTTAGAGTTGTCAGGGTTTTACTGATAACCAGTATAACAATTGCGTATATGATCATCAAAACCACTACCGCCGTTGATAACGCAGACTGTGCCTCCTGAGCAACGGACGTACGATATTGACTCAGTTCCGTGCAAGCACCAAACAGAGCACCAAAGCAGAAAAAGGAGCTAAAAATGATCGCCACCAGACTAATGATCTGCAAAACCGTCAGCATCGTCAGCCCCACGCCGCATAGTCTCTTTTCACCGTCAGCAAAGCCACCGGCATAAATAAGCCATAAGCTTACCGCCGTCAGGATACTTGGAATCAGTGTTGCCAGACCGATCATGTCCTCCAATCCGGAAAACGCATCGCCCAGCATCCTTTTACTGATTCCCATTTCTTCCAAGATATCATAGAAAACGGACAAACTACCGCCATCCTGAATCGTACTCAGACTGATCAACGCAGCCAAGGTATAGCAAATTACCGCAGCCAGATAGAGTCCCGAACGGGCTGTTTCCCCAAACACATCTCTGACACGACTCAGATAAGCCTCCCGTGGCGGCTTGCTTTTGACTGAGGTCGAATGTGCGGCTGACAGGCTTTGCACACGGGAAGTACCTGTGTTCTGATAAGATCGTCCATTACCTACAGCGTTACCGCAGTACCTACAGTGGGCCTCTCCGTGCTGGATTGGATTTCCACATATATCACACCACATTGCAGTGCTCCTTATGCATCCAATCTCTGCCGTAATGCCTGAGAGTTCTCGGAGGCATCACTGATATTCCACAGAATCAACCCACAGACCCATACCATCAAAATTGGCAAGGTCGCCGCCAGGCTTCCAGCCAGCACACTGACCGCCGAACACAGCCAACCATTACCGCCTGCACGAAACAGCCATGTTCCAACTGCGAGCCCCAGGGAAATACCTGCCACACTGCTGAGCAAATATCCCACAAAATTGAGTACTTTAACCGCCTTTTTCAGCTTCTTTCCGGAATCAGGATATAAATTCATTTTTCTACTCTCCTTTATCAACATAGATTTCGACTGCTTTCGCAGCATTGTTATTATATTCTACTTCCATAAGTATATCAATTGTCACTTCTTCCAAATCTCTACTTATGGAATTATGCATTTTTCCGCATACTTACGGTAGTATAAACCTCAAAGGAGGTGATCCCATGGCACGATATTCTGATGCGCAAAAGGAAGCAACTGCGCGGTACAACAAAAAGGCATACGACCGGATCGATGTGATCGTTCCCAAGGGGAAGCGGCAGCAGATCAAGGATTTTGCCGCCAGCCAGGGAAAGAGCTTGAACCGATTTATCTGTGATGCCATTGCTTATCAAATGGGAGAAGACTCTCTGCACGCAAAGAAATGACTCTCCCGAACCAGGCAATGTCATTAAGTTAAGAAAGGTCGGACTCCTCAAAATACGGGGAGTCCGGTTTTTTGTAGTTTTATGTAAAAATTTTATAATAGCACTTGACAAAACGAAGAATTTATGCGGCCTTTTTTGCTAACCGCAGTGAGCAAAAAAAGCCCTTGTAATTAGAGGTGTCCCCACCGCAAAATTACAAGGAGGTCTTTGTATGTCAAACAAAATTGAGAATAGAGTAGCATAAATCTTGTGCTTTGAATAGTCTTTTTTAAGCGGATTTCCCAATCCGCTCATTCGTCATGCCCAAATTACAGAAAGAGTGCGTTCCAAGACAGTTTCCTGTCCGGAACGCACTCTTTGGATGATATTGCTATAAATAGTCTGTCGCTAACTTAATGACATTGTCCCGATTGGGAGAGGTATTGTAAAAATCGGGAGTTGACTGCGAGCCTCACCAAAGCATACACATTGGCTGCCCCGGGACGGGTATAGCATCTACTGCTCTTTTCCTTGTGCATCCTGTTCCATTTCAATGCGTTTCCATGTGGGAATGTCTCCCTTTGCCGCGGATTGGAGCTTTGGCGAAGGCTGGACTTTGGCATCTTCATTTTTGCCAGCCTGCTTCTCCTTGACATCCACAACAGAGCTTTGCAGATTCCGAATGGTTTTCAGCAGATCCACCGCAACCATTACAACACCACTCAGTGCCATGACTAAAAAGGCGAACCGAGCCACATAGTAGCACATCGAAGGGCCGTCATACCAGTAGTCATATCCCTCGGCAAAACCGATCTCACCTATAGCGGCGTACAGCAGGCTTCCCATGACAATGTTCACCAATCCGGCGCCGAACAGAGCAGACCGTGCGCCCATCTTATCAACGGTGTTTTTTACAGCGATGTACAGCGCAACAAGATACACAACTGCAACAGCAAGCAATCCGAAACCTATTTCCGTCCACATATCGTTCACTCCTGTCCTCACTAAATCCCAGTAATTTTGTGTGGTTTGGCTATGCTCCGATCTGCGCGGAGCAGATCTGCGAACAGCACGATCAGGGGCGGCAGGGTGAACCAGATCGCCCGGACGCTGAAAAAGCGGCTCAATGTACCGGCTGCGACAGCACCCAGAATGAAGCTCAAGATCATAATCCCGTGAGCCTTTCCCTTTGCAATATCCTCATCGTTATGCTTCCGGCGCAGCATTCGGGAAGCGGAGATGCCGACGACCCGAATGTGATTGACGCAGAAGGTGGTTGCCATGGAAAGACCTTCCGATCTTCGGAAGGTATTATACTGCATGGCGCAGATAAAATTGATGGTCACTTGACAGATCTGGTGAGGGGCGGTGGCAGGGATAAAGCCCATGGCACTGACCAGCAGGATCTCAATGAAGGTCAGCAGCGTATCCCAGCGCAGTCCCTTCCACCGCAGCTGACGGGGGATGGTCTCGGAGACCAGAATGCCCATCAGGTAGCTGCCGATGGGGATCAGATAGTAGAGGGCTTTCTTCCAGTCTCCTCTGCCCAACGCCACGCCCAGCAGTGCCAGGTTGCCGGTCTGTCCGTTGCAAAAAACGCCGCCCCGGACACAGAGGGTATAGCCTCCGTAAAAGCCTGCCACAAAGATCAGCAGACCGAAGACCCAGCGTTTTTCATATTCCGGATATCTCTTTTCCTCTGTCACAGCTTATCACCTCAGCTGTCCATATCATTTCATTTCCCACAGCTTGATCTGACTGACCTTTTCATAAAGGCGAAGATAGCTGTCGTAACGGCTGGGCTGGATGGTGCCTTCTTTCAACGCCGCAGTGACGGCGCAGCCCGGTTCTTTCCGATGGGAGCAGTCATGGAACTGGCACTGCCCCAAATAGCGTCTGAAATCCGGGAAGGCATACTGGAGGTTTTCCTTCAAGATCAGGTCCATCTGATCCGTATCGAAGGAGGAAAAACCCGGCGTATCCGCCACATAGGTATTCTCATCCAATGGATAGAGCTCCACATGCCGGGTGGTATGGCGGCCTCTGCCCAGCTTTTCAGACACTTCCCCTGTGGGAAGGGCCAGCTCCGGACACAGCCGGTTCAGGATGCTGCTTTTGCCCACACCGGAATTTCCGGTGAACGCGGTCAGCTTTCCTTTCAGCAGACCTCTCAGCTGCTCTATCCCCTCGCCGGTCTCGGCGCTGGTGACGATGACGGAAAAGCCTGCCGCCCGGTAGATCCGTTCCAGATCCACCGCCGGGTCCAAATCGCATTTATTGATGCAAAGGTGTACCGGCACCCCCCGGTCGCCTGCAATGGCTGCCACCCGGTCAATAAGAAACGGCTCTGTCACCGGGTTCACATTGGCGGCGAAAATCACCAGTGCGTCCACATTCGCCACCGCCGGGCGAACGAAGCTGTTGCGCCGGGGCAGGATCCGCTCCACCATGCCCTTGCCCTTCTCCACCGTGATGACCACCCGGTCCCCGGTCAAAGGGGTCTGTCCGCTCTTTCGCAAGCTCCCTCTCCCCCGGCAGGTGATCAGCCCTTCCGGGGTCTGCACATCGTAAAATCCGCTGAGGGAGCGCAGGATCATGCCTTCAAGTTCCTTATTCATCCGGTTCAAAAACCACCGTTTCCGAGCGCAAAAGCTCTCCGTTTATATACAAATCATAGACCACCGTGCCATTGCCCACCAAGGGGATGGTCACACTTTTGGTGCCGGGCAGGATGGTCATGGACTTCAGGAAGACCTCATCGCCAATGCGGATGGACAGCTCGTACTGCTCGGTGCTGCTGGGAATCAAAAATGCGTATTCCAGCTGTACCGTGCCCTGAGGCAGGGTTTCCTGTGTAGTCGGCTTGGTTTCTTCCGGCTCGGTCTGCTCCGGCTCGGTTTCCTCCGGTTCGGTCTGCTCCGGCTCTGTGGGCAGGTTGGAAACGCCGGTGGACACATCCAGCACGATCTCGGTGGTGACGTCGATCTTCTTATCCTCCTCAGCGGACTGACCGACCACCTCATCTTTTTTGGCGGTGCTGTCCACAGGATTTTGACGGACGTTTTTGAATCCGTTGGCTTCGAGAATGAACAGTGCCTTTTCAATGTTCATGCCCACCACATTGGGCACCTCTGCCATGACCGTCTCCGGGCCTTTGCTGACCCAAAGGGTAACCGTCTGCCCATCGGTGAGCACTTCCCCTTCTGCCGGCTCTGTACGAATGACCGTTCCGGCAGGAATCTCGGCATGGTTTTCCTCATTGACCTTGAGGTTAAGTCCCATATCCAGCCCGTTCAGAAACGCCTGCGCTTCCTCGCTCTTTTCTCCCACCATGTTTTCCATGGTCTTCGGCGGTGCTTCTTCCTCACCAAGGCTCACGGTGACATATACCGTTGTACCGCTCTCCTTCATGACGCCGGCAGTGGGGTACTGGCGAATGATCACATTCTTTTCATACTGGGCATTGTACTCACTGCCCTGATACTCTACCTGTATCCCCGGATACTGCTCCAGTGTGTCAAAATTCTCACCCACCAGATTCGGTATCTCCACCATGGTGGGGGCAGTGTCACCGCTGTCGCTGCAGCTGACCACGCCCAGAACGATCAATGCCACGATGGACACCACGATACATGCCACCAGCGCAACGGTTGCCACCCGGTTATGTTCCGAACTCTTTTGCTTGGATTTTCCGGAATTTTGATTGCTTTTTCCCTTTGGAGACGGGTCCTTTTTGTTGACCGTCCGCTCCGCAATGGATCTGCCGTTTCCCTGGGGCGTTCTTTGCTCCTGTCTTTCAGCGACCGGCTGACCGCCGCTCACCGGCTGCATCACCTGCTCCGGATTCTTCCGGAACTCATCCATGTCATAAAGCATGGCGGTGGCGGTATCATACCGGTCAGATGGAAGCAATGCCATGGACTTGACAATGATCCGCTCCAACCCCTGAGGGATGTTGGGATTGTAATGGGAAGGCTTGGGTGCGCCGCCGTTGATATGCTGAATGGCAACGCTCACCGGAGACTCCCCGTCATAGGGCACCCGTCCCGCGATCATCTCATACATGACGATGCCCAGCGAGTAGATATCCGACCGGTTATCCACCCGACCGCCCTTGGCCTGCTCCGGGGAGATATAGTGGACGGACCCCAGAGCCTCCTTGGTCAACGTATTGCTCTTGGACATGACCCGGGCAATTCCAAAATCTGCCACCTTGACGGAGCCGTTTTTCAGCACCATCACATTATGGGGCTTGATATCCCGATGGACGATGCCCCGGCTGTGGGCATGCTCCAGTGCCTTGGCGATCTGGATGGCGAAATGCAGCGTCTCCTTCCAGTTCAGGTAGCCTTTTTTCTCCATGTACTGCTTCAGGGTAATGCCGTCGATCAGCTCCATAACGATAAAATCCGCCTGATCGGAGCTGGAAACATCATAAACCGACACAATATTGGGATGGCTGAGCATAGCCACCGCCTCCCCTTCCGCATGGAAGCGACGGCGGAACTCCTCGTCCTGAAGATAATCATCCTTCAGTATTTTAATGGCAACCAACCGGTTCAGCCGGTGGCACCGGGCCTTGTACACCACGGCCATGCCGCCGGTGCCTATGACCTCCAGGATCTCGTAGCGGCCGTCCAGCAGCCGCCCAATGTACTTATCATTCTCCATTGATGTTTCCTCCGTCAAACCTGCACCAGAATACTGGTAACATTATCCGGTGCGCCCCGGTTTTTCGCAATGTCCAGCAGCCGCTGGCAGCAATGCTTTCTGCTGACTCCATGGACGACCTCGAACAAGATCTCCTGGTCATCCACCAGATTGGAAAGCCCGTCACTGCACAAAAGCATGAAATCTCCCCGGTTCAGGTCCAGATGGAAGATATCGCACTGGACCATAGGCTCTGTGCCAATGGCTCGGGTTATGTAGTTTTTACCGGGGAAAAATCTGGCTTTTTCCGGGGTGATCTCTCCCTTTTGCAGCATCAGCTCCACCAGAGAATGGTCCACCGTCACCTGCCGGATGCCGCCGCTGCTGATATAGTAGGCACGGCTGTCTCCCACATTGACCACAAAGACCTGACGGCGGCGTATCAGTACCGCCACCAAAGTGGTGCCCATGCCGTCAAATTCCGGGAACTGCCGGGACTGGTCAAACACCGTAAAGTTGCTCAGCTTCACTGCCCGTTCCAGCACCTGATCCACAGCCTCCATATCCAGACTGCTGTTATAATTGCGCTTGACCTCCTGAACGAAGACATCCAGCGCAAGGGTGCTGGCGACGTTACCGGATTTGGCACCGCCCATTCCGTCACAGACCACACACACAAGGGTGTTGCGATCCAACTGTTCAATTGCGTATGAATCCTGGTTTTGCTCCCGGACACAGCCCGGGTCCGTTAAACCCCAGCTTTGCATGGCAGCTCAGCTCCTTTCTACGGCATCTGTATTTTATTTTCCGCCGGCAATGTGCTTTCTTCTCAGCTGACCACAGGAGGCATCGATGTCCCCTCCCAGGGTACGGCGGACGGTGGCGGTGATGCCCCCTTCCTCCAACAGCTTCTGGAACCGTGCCACCGCATTACGGGAGCTGGGCTTCAGAGGACTTTCCTCCACATGGTTCAGAGGAATCAGATTAAAGTGGGCAGGCAGACCCTTCATCCGTCCCAGCAGCTCCTTTGCCGCCTCTGGGGTATCGTTGACCCCGGCGATCATGGCATATTCAAAGGAGATGCGCCGGGAGGTGTGCTGGTAATATCTTCTGCAAGCATCCAGCAGCTCCTCGATGGGGTAGGCCTTATTCACCGGCATAATGGTATTGCGTATCTCATTATTGGGTGCGTGCAGCGACACAGACAGGGTCAGCTGCAGCTTCTTTCGCGCCAGCAGGTCGATCTTCGGAACCAGACCGCAGGTTGACAGGCTGATATGGCGCATGGAAATATTCATACCCTCCGGGCTGTTCACCAGCTCCAGAAAGCGCATAACGTTATCAAAATTATCAAGCGGCTCTCCAATGCCCATGAGCACGATATTGGAAATGGGTAAACCGGAATCGCATTGGGTAAACAGCACCTGATCCAACATCTCAAAAGGCTCCAAACGGCGAACCAGACCGCCGTGGGTAGAGGCGCAGAAGGCACAGCCCATGAGACAGCCCACCTCCGTGGAAATGCAGACGGTATTTCCGTGGTGGTAGCGCATGAGCACCGTTTCCACACAGTTGCCGTCGGAGAGCTTCCATAAGTATTTTACCGTACCGTCCAGCTGGGAGACCTGCTTTCTTGCAACCTCCGGAGGACAGATGGGATACTGCTGCTCCAGCTTCTGACGCAGGCTTTGAGGCAAATTGGTCATTTCCTCATAGCTGCGAACGCCCTTATGAAGCCAGGTATACACCTGCTTCGCCCGAAACCCCGGCTCTCCCTGTTCCTTAAACAGCTGGGAAAGCTGGGACAGGGTCATGGATTTGAGATTCATAGATCCCTCCGCAGTTTGGCAATAAAGAAGCCGTCGGTGTCATACTGACCGGGCACCAAAGCGATCATGCCGGAGGTGTTCTCCGGGAAATTTCCCGGCAGGGGCAGCTTTTCCAGATGGAACTGCTTATGGTGGCGCAGGAATGCCTCCACCACCGCCTCATTCTCCCGTCGGACCAGGGTGCAGGTGGAATACATCAGTACCCCACCGGGCTTTACATACTCTGCCTGCTCGCACAGAATTTGCAGCTGCAGCTGGGGCAGCCGTTCCATATCCGCCGGGCTCTTATAGCGGATATCCGGCTTCTTGCGAATAATGCCATAGCCGGAGCAGGGCACATCGCAGATCACCACGTCCATTTTCTGGAACCAGGTTCGGTGGTTCTGGGTGGCATCCTGCTCCCGGACCAATATATTGGAAAGTCCCAGCCGGTCCGCACCGTGCTGGATAAGGGTGGTTTTATGCCGGTGGATATCCGCACTGCGGATCTTTCCCTGACCGCCCATGGCGATGGCGGCGGCAAAGCTCTTACCACCGGGGGCGGCACAGCAGTCCAGCACCCGGACATTCTCTCCCTCCGGGATCTGGGCGCACATCACCGCCAATCGGGAGGCGGCGTCCTGAACATAGAACAAGCCCTCCTTAAAGGCATTCAGCTGTTCCAGATCCCCGGTATTGGACAGCACCAGACAGTCTCGCATCCAGCTGTGGGGCAGTGCCACCACGTCCTCCTGTGCCAGCCGCTTCACCAGCTCCTCCGTGGTGATACGCAGGGTGTTCACCTGCACCACGGTCTGAGGCGTATCGTTATTGGCCGCCAGCATGGGCTCCAGATTTTCCTTGCCCACATAGCCTGCCAGCAGGTCAATGAGTACCTGAGGATGGCTGTACCGGTCCTCCAGGGTGGTGGGCTGGTTCAGCATTCCCTTGGTACGCACCGCATTGCGCAGGACTCCATTGATCAGACCCGGCGCACTGCGCTGAAAGCGGCAGTATTTCTTCGCCAGCAGTACGGATTCGTTCACCGCCGCACTGTCCGGCACTTTGTCCAGCTCGTAGATCTGGTAAAGACCCATGTGCAGGATATCCCGAACCAGCGGATGCAGATCCTTCAGCTTTCCGGTAAGCAGCTGTTCCAGGAAAAAGTCCAGCATGCCTCTGTGCTGCAAAACACCGTAGCACAGCCGGGTCGCCAGTGCCGCATCTCTCCGATCCAGCCGATCCCGGCGAATGTAGTCCTTCAATACACCATTGGACCAAGCCGCCCGCTTCCGGCAAGCGATCAAAGCATCCAAAGCCGTTTTTCTCGCATTCATAACCATCCCTCCAATGCCTCTGCTTATTTCAGGGGATGCCCTCTGAAATAGTCCGGGGCTGCCATTCGTTTGCCCCCCTCTGCCTGGAGGGTCCGTACTTCCACAGCACCCTCTGAGCAGGCGATCTTCAGACCGGTTTTGGTCAACCCCAGAATGGTCCCCGGTGCGCCGGAGCCTTCACAAAGGGCAGTTTCATAGACCTTGAAGCGGCTTCCTTGCAGCTCCATGGTGGCAACAGGCCAGGGATTCATGCCGCGAACATGGTCATGGACCTGCTGCGCCGTCTTATTCCAGTCGATGGGACACATGGTCTTATCCAGCATGGGGGCATAGGTGGCGGCAGCGTGATCCTGGGGGATCCCCTCCACCTTCCCCGTTTCAAATCGGGTCAGGGTCTTACTCAAAAGAGACGCACCCAGCACCGCCAGACGGTCCAGCAGCTGTCCTGCCGTCTCGTCGGGACCGATGGGGGTCTCGGATATTTCAATGATATCGCCGGCATCCATCTCCCGGCACAGGTACATGGCGGTGACACCGGTGGTCTTACAACCGTCCAGCACCGCCCACTGATAGGGTGCGGAGCCACGGTAAGCAGGCAGGACGCTGGCGTGGATGTTGATGCAGCCATAGGTGGGTACATCCAGCACAGACTGGGGCAGTATTCTTCCATATGCCACCACGGCGCAAATATCCGGCTTCAGTGCCTTCAATTCTTCAACCGCTGCCGGGTCTTTGAAATTTTCCGGCTGGAACACAGGCAGCCCATGCTCCAACGCCAGCTGCTTTACCTCAGATGCCACCAGCTTCATGCCCCTACCCTTGGGGCGGTCCGGCTGGGTGTAGACACCTACCACCTGAAAGCCGTCATCAAGAATCTGCTTCAGGCAGGTGGCGGCAATGTCCGGTGTCCCCATGAATACAACACGCATACGCTTACGCCTCCGCTTCCAGCTCTTCCTCCGTGAGGAACCGTTCCATGACCTGCGTATAAAGAATGCCGTCCAGATGATCCAGCTCGTGGCAGAAGCACCGGGCGATCAGTTCCTCTCCCTCCACCTCAAACCAATTGCCGTTCCGATCCTGGGCACGAACCTTGGCATAATTGGGACGCTTCACCAGACCGTACTTTCCGGGGACACTGAGACAGCCCTCTGCACCGATCTGCTCCCCGGCGGTCTCCACCAGTGTGGGATTGATCAGCTCCAAAATTTCGTCACCAGTATCCACAATGACCACCCGGCGGACAATGCCCACCTGGGGGGCAGCCAGCCCCACTCCCTCTGCCTTTATCAAGGACTCAGTCATATCGTCCAGCAGCTTATGGAGCTTCCGGTCAAAGGACTCCACCGGCTTGCAGACCTTGTGCAGTGCCGGTTCTTTATCCGTTAAAATCTTACGAATTCCCATATTCACACCTCGTTAATCTAAAGGATCGATGTCCGCATAGGCGGTAACGCCCCGGAACGCTTTATCCTTGGCGAACTGACGCAGCAGATGGGCGATCAGCTCTCTCAGGGGCTTATCCAGCCTGCAGCGCAGCGTCAGCCGGTAGCGGTAATGATAATTGATCTTTGGTACCGGACAGGGAGCAGGCCCCAGCAAGGCGTGTTCCTGTCGGTAAGGTTCACCTCGGAGGCACTGTGCCAGCGAATCCCGGAATTTCACCGCCCCCTGAATGACCAGTGCCTCCTCCTGACCGGTAAAGGTCACGGTGAGCAGCTGGGCAAAAGGAGGATAGAGCTGATGCCGCCGCAGGGCGATCTCCAAATCATAAAAGCCATCGTAATCCTGCCGCGCCGCCAGCAGCAGCACCTGATGCTCCGGCACCATGGTTTGGATCATGGCAGTGCCCGGATCCTGCCCCCGTCCGGCTCTGCCCACCACCTGGGTGAGCATATTAAAAGTGGTCTCCGCCGCCCGGTAGGAGCTGGAATAAAGGCTCAGATCCGCATCCAGTACCCCCACCAGAGTGACCTGGGGCATATTCAGTCCCTTTGCCACCATCTGGGTCCCCAGCAGCACCGGGACCTTTCCCTCCCGGAAACGGGAGAGGATCTTCTCGTGGGTATTCACGGCACTGACGGTATCCGCATCCATCCGTGCCACCTCCAAGTCCGGGAACAGCATATTCAGCTCCTCCTGGGCCTTTTGGGTGCCGGTGCCCACGCTTTTCAGCGGGCCGCCGCAGCTGGGGCAGCGATCCGGTGTGATCTGAGAAAAGCCGCAGTAATGGCACATCATTCGCCGGTTGGCACTGTGATAGGTCAGTCTTGCACTGCACCGGGGACATTCGGGGGCCTCCCGGCAGTCCACACAGACCAGTGCCCGGCTGTTGCCCCGGCGATTCAAAAACAAGATACTCTGCTTGCCCCGGTCTGCCGTCTGGCGCAATGCCAGCTGTAGGGGCAGGCTCAGACTCAAATCGTTTCCGTCCTTGAGTTCCTCTTTCATATCCACCATCTGCACCCGGGGCAGGGGCTGACCATTGTACCGATTTTTTAAGGTATAGAGTCGGTATGTACCCTGCTTGGCATGGTACATGGTCTCAACGGAGGGAGTAGCGGAGCCAAGCAGAACCAACGCCTGCTCCTTCATGCCACGCCACAGTGCCACTTCCCTTGCCGAATACCGGGGGGAATGCTCGGATTTATAGGAATGCTCCTGTTCCTCGTCCAAAATGATCAGACCAAGGCGGACACAGGGCGCAAACACCGCACTGCGAGTGCCAACTACCACCTTTGCGTCTCCAGAGCGGACTCTCTTCCACTGATCGTAACGCTCAGCACAAGACAGGCTGCTGTGAAGCACCGCCACCTGTTCCCCGAAATACGCCGCCAAAAGTCCCAGCAGCTGGGGGGTCAGGGCAATTTCCGGTACCAAAAGCATGGCAGTTTTTTCCTGATCGAGGCAATCCATAATGAGCTTCAAATAAACGCTGGTCTTTCCTGAGCCGGTGACACCGTAAAGCAGTGCCCCACCGGGATGCTCCAAAGACATCTGCTGCCGCAAGCCCTCAAAGGCGTGTTGCTGTTCCTCATTGAGCACCAGCTGGGCAGGTACCTGAGCAGGCACGATCTCCCGACAGCGAAACACCGGACGATCCCGCAGCTCCAGATACCCCAGCTCCGCCAGTCGGCGCACCGTGGCAGGCTTTGCGCCGGTGAAGTAGCAAAGTTCCTTGACGCTGATGCTGCCCATCCGGCACACCAGCTCCAGCACATTTTTCTGCATGACAGCGGAACGGGGACGGCGAGCGGCATAATCCATGGCCTCATCCTCAGACGAAGCCAGGACTGCGATCTGCTCCGTCTTATCCGAAGCATTACGCCTCAGATCCTGATGGGCAATGATCCACTTTTTCCGGGTCAGATACCGGATGGCGGCGTCAAAGGCTTCCTCATCCGGCACGGTTTGCCGCAAAATAGAACCGTTTCCCATGCCGCCCATGTCACTGAGCAGCTTCAAAATGCACTGGGCATCCTTTTGCCGCAGGGGTTTTTCCTGCCAGGAGCGATCCTGGGTCAGCTCATAGCGATCCTTGGCGTGAAACCACAGACCCCCCGGGAGCATAACACGGATGGCATCGAAAAAGGTGCAGAAGTACCGCTCCCGGATAAAGGCCGCCAGCCGGAGCATCTTATCATCCAGCACCGGCTCCTCATCCAGACAATCATCCAGACTTTTCAGCTTCTGTGCCTCACCCGGTTCTACGCTGAGGACAACCCCTTCGCTTTGGCGGTTGCCTCTGCCAAAGGGCACTGTGACCCGCATTCCGGGCAAACAGTTCATCCCTTCCGGCACCAAATAGGAATAGGGCTTGTCAATTGCAAATGTTGCGGCAGCCACCGCGATCTTTGCTATCATCAGCCCATCTCCTCCTTAGTTTCTGTATTCTTCCTTCAATGTGGCAGTCAGCTTTCCGTCTGCCACTTCCTGAATAGCCAGCGTTACGGGCTTCTCAGGCAGATCTTCCTCAAGGACCATCGCCTCAGTGGAGATCTGACGGGCACGCTGTGCCACAACATTCACCAGCAGATAACGGCTGTCCACATTCTTCAACAAATCAGCTACAGGGGGGTAAAGCATATTTTAATTCCTCCATTTTATGGTTAAGTATTAAATATTTTGAATGATTTGGGCGATGTCAGCGATGCAGTCTTCCAGCTTGTCATTGACCACCACATGATCGTACCAATGTCTTTGGTCCATTTCCCAACGGGCTCGGTCCATGCGCAGCTTGATCTGCTCATCTGTGGTGTCACCTCTGCCCCGAAGTCTGCGCTCCAACTCCTCCATGGAGGGGGGCATAATAAAGATCAAGGTGGCATCCGGGCACTTCTGTCTGACAATTTTCGCACCCTTGGGCTCCACGTCCAAGATCACATTGCTCCGTGCCAGCTTTTCCTCCAGCTGATCCAGAGGGGTGCCGTAGAGAGCATCGGCATGGCTGTCATACTCCAGAAAAGCATTCTTCTCTATCATCTCCCGAAACTGCTCATCGGAAACGAAAAAATAGTGTGTTCCATGATCCTCGGTGGGACGGGGCGGACGGGTGGTGGCAGACACGGAGAACTCCAGGTTCTCGCAGATCGGTATCAGACCTTTCAATACGGTACCCTTTCCCACGCCGGATGCCCCGGAAATGACGATCAACTTTCCAGCACTCATGTTTCTTCCTCCTCACTCTGTTCCTGCCGCTGCTCCCACCGGGCGGACAGTGCCTCAGGGGTCAATGCGGATAGTATTACATGATCTGTGTCCATCAAAATCACAGCCTTGGTCTTTCTTCCGTAGGACGCATCGATAAGCATTCCCCGGTCCCGTGCCTCCTGTATCACACGCTTGATGGGTGCGGAGTCCGGTTCCAGGATGCTCAGCACCCGACCGGCGGCGATCAGGCTGCCAAAGCCAATATTGATCAGTTTCATAGTCCCTCTTACTCGATGTTCTGGGTCTGCTCCCGAATTTTTTCCAGCTCTGCCTTCATATCCACAACGATACGGGCAAGGCGAACGTCGGTGCATTTAGAGCCAATGGTATTGGTTTCCCGGTTCATCTCCTGGAGCAGGAAGTCCAGCTTCCGTCCCATGGCACCGCCGGCGGTGAGCATATTGTTCATCTGCTCCAGATGACTGCGCAGGCGGACGGTTTCTTCGTCCACCGCAACCTTATCCGCAAAGATGGCGGCTTCGGTGAGGATACGGCTTTCGTCAATGGCAGTGTTTGCCAGCACCTCCTGAAGCTTTGCCTCCAGACGGGCACGGTAATCGGAAACGGTCTGGGCGTTGCCCTGCTCCACTTGGGAGACCAGCTCCAAAATGGTCTGACCCCGGCTTCGCAGATCCTTTTCCATATTGGCACCTTCCGTCTGCCGCATGGTATCATAGCCCTGAAGTGCCTTCTGAACCACACCCAGCAGATCCGCCAGCAGCTGCTGCTCGTCCACCTCGGGTCGCTCCACAACGAAGACCTCCGGAAGACGGGATACGGTGGAGACGCTGATATCGTCCGCCACACCGTAACGCTCCACCATCTGGCGCATGGCACCGAGATATCCTTCCAGCACCGCATCATTGAGGCTGACCTTCACCTGATCGGCGGACTCTGCGCTCATAGAGATGAACACATCCACCTTACCTCTGGAAATGGCGGCCTTCACCGCCTGCTTTACCGCATCCTCGGCAAAGGTCAGGCTCCGGGGCAGTTTCACAGAACAATCCAGATAACGATTATTCACGGAGCGCAGCTCCACGGTAAACTCACGGCCATTGACTGTCTCAACAGCCCGGCCATAACCGGTCATGCTTTTAATCAACTTTATGATCCCCTTTTATTTGATGGTTTATGATTGCCTGCTGTATTTTCAGGACTGACCCTCCGGCTCGGTGGGTATCGTCAGGGTGGGGTCTTCCACCCGAACCAGCACGGAATATTTTTCGACGGCACCTACATTGTCCGCCTCGCCAAAGCCCTCGATGAGGATCTGTGCCTCATAGGTAGAGGTTCCCGGCTCCGCTCCTGTCAGATCTACCACAGCGGTCAAGACCTCCGGCGTGATCCGATCCAGCACCGGACCTCTGCCCCGAATCTTTACCGGAAGGACCTGAGCCAGACTTTGGGCGGTCCACCCCTCCGGGGTGTTGGTCAAGCGGATATTGGTAAGGGTATACTCCCGAATTTCCATTTCCGGCAGCTCCACTTCCAGCCTCACCTCTGTGATGCCGGACTGGTTGCTGACACCCTCGGGCAGCTTGATGGGGAATATCAGCTGGGTACTTTCCGTCAGGGTTCCCAGATCCACCGTGCCCAGCGTGATCTCCTCCAGCGTCTCCAAAGCCGCGGCACTGCCGGCAACGGTAATGGATTCGTAATCGGCGGCGACCGTCACCTCCGACGCTTTCAGCCCGCCGCCATCCAGAATCTGGTAGGTCAGTTTCAGCTCCTTGAGCTTCTGGATGCTGACGGTGGTGCGAATTTCTCCGCAGTCCGTGGTGACACTGCTGACATCTTCAATGGGGTTTCCGTCCTGATCGCAAAGGGCATAGCGCAGGTCTTCCACGATGGTCTCACTGCATCCCTCCAGATCCACCGTGATCACCGCCTTTTCGATCTTCGTAATGATCCGCTCAGGTCCGGTGACGTTGATGGTGGTACGATCCAGATTGGCACTTTGTTTGTCAACATAGTAGCCCTCCGGCACTCTGCCGGTAAAGCTCAGGGAGACGGGAATTTCCTTGGTCGCCCATTCGGTAATGGTTAGGGAGATGCTTTCCGGCTGACGAGCCGTCACCTCCAGATTCGCATCACCGGGGATGGAGACGCTGTAGGAAAGCTGCCGATCTCCTGCCTCGGTGATACGGGACAGATCCACCACAGCGGCAATGTCGGAGCTTTTCAGCTGGTTCAGCTCCTTACGGTTGCCGGAAAGCTTTAATGTTACGGTGCTTTGGGTCTGGGCGGTGATCATCATGCCCCGTTCCTTCAGCACATCCTCCCCTTCCAGCACCACAGGCACATTGTAAAAGGTATTTTCCGACTCGGGACGCTCCACAGTGATCACATACGCCCAAAGTCCTATGGCAAGCACAGCGGACAAAAGGATGGTAATGATCTTATTTTTCATGCTTGCGGCCTCCCTTATCCTTCTTGCTGAGCTTCTGCTGCAGCCGCACCTGCAAGCTCTTGCGTGAGTCTGCGGTCTCATCCTTACACAGCTCACCACGCAGCAGCTTTTCCAGCGTCTGGGGTGCCAGATGACGCTTGAGCATACCGGACACCGCCACGGAGATGGTACCCGTTTCCTCCGAGACGATGACCACCACCGCATCGGAAGCTTCGCTCATACCCACGCCAGCCCGGTGCCGGGTTCCCAGATCCGCACTGAGCCGGTGGGTATCGGACAAGGGCAGTACACAGCCTGCCGCCGCCACTCTGCCATCACGAATGATCATCGCTCCGTCATGCAAGGATGCCTTCGGAAAGAAGATATTGCGTATCAGCTGCTCGGAGACCTGGGCATCGATGACGGTGCCGGTTTTGAAATATTCATCCAGTGGCTGGCTTCGGGCAAAGACGATCAACGCACCCACACGCTCCCGGCTCATGACCTCGCAGGCCATGACCGTCTGGCGGATGATGGGGTCCACATCCTGCTCTTTGGAGGACAAACCCAGCAGCTTTCTCAGTCTGACGCTGCTGAGCCGGTCCAGAATACGCCGCAGCTCCGGCTGGTAGAGGACGATCACCGCAATCAGACCAATGGACAAAAGCTCCTCCAGCAGGAAATTCAGAGTATTCAAGTTGGTCAGCTCCGTGATCCAAGTAAGCAGCAGCACAAGCACAACGACCTTCGCCACCCGCATGGCACCACTGGTGCGAAGGGTTGGAATCAGTCTGCAAATCAGAATCGCCACTAAAACAATATCCACATAATCCGACCACTTCATTTTGCTGACCTGAAGCCACAGGTCTTGCATAAAGGTCATAGGCTCCACCATCCCCCTTCCCGGCAGCTGAATGCCCTTTTCAAAAGGCGTACAGTCACCCTATTATCTGTTCTATTATAGCGGATTTGGATGGGGATAGCAATAGAAAAAAGTGAAAATTTTTCGTGACCTGTAGCGACCGGCCTCTGGACGGTCCTGCCAGGTGACGGTTTGCAT
>CAZENN010000023.1:0-22456 GCA_964513605.1 uncultured Oscillospiraceae bacterium | reverse complement strand
AGAAAAGCGGCAGCTGGTTCTCTATGGGTGAGGAGCGGATCGGTCAGGGCAAGGAAAGCGTTAAGAATTATCTGATGTCCAATCCGGATATTGCCGCAAAGGTAGAAGAAGCTGTCCGGGAGAATATGCCCCTGTTGATGGGCGGCGACCCCAGAAGTGCCGCAAGACCTGCACAGCGTCCCATTGCTGTCAGTGCGGATGATTTCAGCGATGAGGATTGATTCGGTTGCCTCCAAGCCTGATCGGGCAGGACGGTACCTGATTCGCTTCGAAAACGGAACCACCATGCGGCTGTACCGGCAGACTGTGGAAGATTATGGTCTGTATGCCGGGCTGGAGCTGTCACAGGAGCAGATGCAGCAGCTTCGCACCGATGCCGGCAGTATGTCTGCCAAAATGCGTGCGGTGCGAATCGTTGCGGCCTCTAATGTATCTGAGGACGATTTGCGGCAGCGGCTTATTCGCAAAGGAGAAGATCCCGAGCAGGCGGAGCAGGCGGTGGAATGGATGTCCGACCTGAAGCTGATCGATGACCGTCAGACGGCCAACCAGCTGGTCAGCCGCTGTATCGCCCGTGGATACGGTATTGCAAAGGCAAAACAGGTACTCTATGAAAAGCGCATTCCCAGAGAATACTGGCAGGAGGCGTTGGAGGATTATCCGGATCAAAGTGAGACGATTCTCAGTTTTTTACGTTCCAGATTAGGGGCGGATGCAGACGAACGCCAGCGCAAGCGTGCCACAGATGCACTTTTGCGCCGTGGACATTCTTACAGCGAGATCCGCAGCGCAATGCGGCAGCTGGATTTTGACGAATTTCCGGAGGATTACAATGGCTAATATTGGGTTTATCTCCCTGGGCTGCGCAAAGAACCAGGTAGACTGTGAACGGATGATGTATCGTGTGCGTGAAGCGGGACATGAGGTTTGCGGCGGTGTCGAGGGCTGTGATGTGGTTGTGATCAACACCTGCGGTTTTATTGATTCTGCCAAGTCCGAGGCCATTAACTACATATTGACCATGGGACAGTTGAAGGAGCAGGGGCTGATTGGAAAGATTCTGGTGTCCGGCTGCCTGTCCCAGCGCTATCAGCAGCAGATATTGGAGGAGCTTCCGGAGGTGGATGGTGTGCTGGGGACCGGCAGCTATACTCAGGTCGTTCCTGCCATTGAGGCACTGCTTTCAGGGAAAACGGTGTATGATTTTGGTTCTATTGATGCCCCGGAGGAAGAAACGGGGCGCATCGTTACCACACCGGAGCATTACGCCTTTATTAAGATCGCAGAGGGCTGCGACAATCGCTGCTCCTATTGCGTTATTCCATCTCTGAGAGGAAAATTCCGCAGCCGCCAAATGGATGACATTCTCTATGAAGCACGCCTTTTGGCTGACAGCGGCGTTAAGGAGCTGATCGTGGTGGCACAGGATACCAGCCGCTACGGTACGGATCTGCCGGGACACCGTCGTATGCTGCCCCAGCTTCTGAAGGAGCTTTGCGGCATTGAAGGCATTCACTGGGTTCGGCTTCATTATCTGTATCCGGATGAGATCGACGATGCGTTGATCGATGTGATCGCAACTGAGCCGAAGATCGTCAAGTATCTGGATATTCCGATTCAGCATTGCAATAGCAAGATCCTTTCTCTGATGAATCGAAGAGGGGACGGAGCGTTTTTGAAGCAGTTGTTCACAAAGCTGCGCCGGCGGATTCCCGGTCTGATTTTGCGCACCAGTATCATTACCGGTCTTCCCGGTGAAGGGGAAGAGGAGTTTGAGGAGCTGTGCCTGTTCCTGAAGGAGATGAAGCTGGAACGTGTTGGAGCGTTTCCGTTCTCACCGGAGGAGGGCACCCCTGCCGCCGCTATGGAACACCCGGACAGCGAAACGGCTCAGAGCCGGGCGGCCATGGTGGAAAGCATCCAATCACGAATCATGGATGCATACAATGAAGCGATGGTTGGAAGAACTCTGGAGGTACTGGTGGATGGGTACGATGAGGAATTTTGCCAGTATTTTGGAAGAACCTATGGGGATTCACCTGAGATTGACGGAAGAGTTTGGATCGCCAGTGACGAGGACCTGTCTGAGGGCAGCTTCCTGACGGTTTGTATTGATGGCTTGATCGAGGGCGATTTGTCCGGCTATATTGTGGAGGAATCATAATGACAACTGCAAGCAAGATCACACTGATTCGTGTGGCATTCATCCCTGTTTACATGGCTTTTATGTATTTGAGCGGAGGACAAACCGGTCTTTGGCTTTGGATCGCGCTGGGTATCTTTATTATTGCCAGTATTACAGACTATGTGGACGGCTTTATTGCCAGAAAGTATAATCAGGTCAGTGATTTTGGAAAGTTTTTAGATCCCCTTGCGGATAAGCTGCTGACCATCGCCGCCATGGTGATGTTTTGCGAATGGGGAATCGTTCCTGCTTGGGCACTGATGATCGTATTGACCCGGGAATTTGCGGTTACCGGTCTGCGTCTGGTGGCAGTTGGGAAAGGTGTTGTGATTGCTGCCGGCTGGAGCGGAAAAGTCAAAACCGCAAGCACCATGGTAGGTCTGTGTATTTTGATGGCATTTCCCTCGGTAAGCTGGCTGAGCTGGACGGTGACGACTGTGATCGTTGTGACCACGGTGTATTCCGGTATTGAGTATTTTATACAGAACTGGAAATGTCTCTGGGATTGACAGGACTTCAAAAGATTATTGAAACAGCGAGGATATCATGAATACGAAGGAAATTGGCGAGATTCGCCGTCGAGTACGCCGGGATCGCAGTAATATGACAGCGATTTATGGCTGCTATGTTAATGAAAATAAGGAAATTATTTCTAAATTTCAGCAAAGCACCGGCATTATGCCGGAAAATGAGGCAGATAAGTATTTTGGTCTTTTGCGCAGAAGCCTTTCCGGAACCATTGGCAAGAACCTGAACGACCTGACCTTTAAAACGTCGCAGGTTGCGGACAGTCCGGAGCATAAGCTGTTGATGCAGCTGCGGTCTTCAAAGCTGAAGGATGAAGAGGCACTGGATGCCTTCTATCAGAAGGTGATCGAGTCGGTTTCTCTGGATAGCAATTATCTGATTTTGATGGGCTGCGATGCATATGACGTTCCTTTCAAAAGCAAGGATGATTTTTCTCAATCAGACGCTTCGGAGGAGACCTTTACCTATCTTCTGTGTGCCATTTGCCCGGTGAAGCAAACGAAGCCGAATTTGCATTACATTCCGGAGAGTAAGGATTTCCACGACGGCGGCATGATGAATGTAGTATCTGCCCCGGAGCTGGGATTTTTGTTCCCGGCCTTTGATAACCGTGCTACAAATATTTATAACGCACTCTACTACACCCATAGCCCCAAGGAGAACCACGAGGCCTTTGTCACAGCAGTCTTCAATACGCCGGTGTCAAAGCCTGCCGCTGAGCAGAAAAAGTCCTTTGAGGCCCTGCTCTCCACAGCGTTGGATGATGAATGCGATATGGACGTGGTGCAGACCGTCCATGAGCAGCTGTGTCAGCGGATCGAGCTTCATAAAGAAAGCAAAGTTCCGGAGCCGCTGATGGTCAGTAAGGAGGAAGTGAAGGAAGTTCTTTCCTCCTGCGGTGTGTCAGATGCACATATGGCAAAGTTCAGCGTGGATTACGATGAGGTATTTGGGTTTGAGGCGGAGCTTCATCCTAAGAACATCATTGACGATAAGCGTTTTGAGGTCCGTACTCCGGATGTGTCCATCAAGGTCGCACCGGACCGGACGGATCTTATTGAGACCCGAATTATTGGCGGCGTTAAATACATTCTCATCAGTGCGGAAGAGGATGTGGAGGTCAACGGCGTCAGCATCCATATTGAACAGAAGCAGGAAGCGACAGTTGGATGACCTATAAAAGCAGCACCCTCGGTTTAACCGAGGGTGCTGAATTGCATAAAGGATCATTTACTTTTTGCCAGGTTTACAATGATATCCACGCAGGTATCAATGCCCAATGTACCGCTGTTCAGGCACAGGTCGTAGTTGGTGGCCTGACCCCATACGCGGCCGGTATAGTGCTGGTAATTGACCTTTCTGCGCTTGTCTTTTTCTTGGAGACGTGCTTCCGGGCTTTTTTCGGACTCGCCGTAGAGTCTTACGATCCGATCGGCTCGAAAATCCATATCCGCATGGATAAATACATCCAGACAGTCTTTTCGATCCTTTAAGATGTAATCCGCATTTCTGCCGACAATGACGCAGGGACCTTTTTCCGCCAGCTGCAAGATCACATTGCACTGAATGCTCCATAGAAAATCGGCGGTGGACATACCGTTCATAACACCCGGAACGCCCTGATTGGAGAATACATAGGAAAGACGGCTGCGTGTGGGAGCGTGCTCGCCGTGTTCCTCAATAAATTGGGGTGCAAAGCCGGATTCTAAGGCCACCTGCTCTACCAATTCTTTATCATAAAAGGGAATGCCCAGCCGCTGAGCCACCTCACGACCAATGCTTCGACCGCCGCTGCCAAATTCACGGCTGATGGTGATAATTTTTCCAGTCATATGTAAACCTCCTTGTCGTTTTGGGTCTATCTTCATTATAACGACATAACCAACAAAAGTCAAACCAAAAGCTGCTTCTGATTTGCGCAAAGAAAAGAGAGAAACGTGGTGGATCTGCAGAACGGATCATCCTGATTGCAAAAAGTAAATATGCACAGAACCTGCAAAAATTATAGGATTTTCCTGTGTATTTTTACAAAACTGAATACAGCAGTTGACTTTTTTTAAAAAAGGTATATACTTGTATACATACAAATAAATAACCTATGAAGCTTATCGGGAAAGCGGCGCAGCCCACCGAAGGATTAACAGTCTCAGGTATCCTTTTCAGGATAGGACCGAAAGCGGAGGACTCTCTGGAGAACACATTCAGTTGTGTGCCGAAGGTGCAAGGCGAAAGCCGAATCTCTCAGGCAAAAGGACAGAGATGCAGAACGTAGCCACGGTCAACCTGGTTTTTTTATGCAGTCCTCATTCCGGGGGCTGCATTTTAATTTGTTAAATCTTAGAAAGAAGGAATATATTATGTACTCTAAACCCATCGATTCTATCGGATTTGTTTCCAATTATGACCCTGAGCTGGCAGCAATGATGAACCGGGAGCTGGGACGTCAGCAGGACGGTCTGGAGCTGATCGCTTCCGAGAACTTTGCTTCTCCTGCTGTCATTGCCGCTATGGGTTCCATTCTGACCAATAAGTATGCAGAGGGTCTGCCCGGTAAGCGGTACTACGGCGGCTGTCAGTTTGTTGACGAGATTGAGGCACTGTGTATTGACCGTGCAAAGGCTCTGTTTGGTGCGGAGTTTGCCAATGTACAGCCCCACTCCGGCGCCCAGGCCAATGCCGCTGTACAGCTGGCACTGCTCAAGCCCGGCGATACCATGATGGGTATGAGCCTTGCCAATGGCGGTCACCTGTCCCATGGCAGCCCCGCAAACATTTCCGGCAAGTATTATAATGTGGTTTCCTATGATGTCAACCATGAGACCGGTCTGATCGACTACGATCAGATCAGAGACATGGCAAAGGCTTGCCAGCCCAAGCTGATTATCGCCGGTGCCTCCGCTTATCCCCGTGCCATTGACTTTAAGACCTTTGCGGATATCGCTCATGAGGTCGGTGCGGTGCTGATGGTGGATATGGCCCATATTGCCGGTCTGGTTGCCGGTGGTGCTCACCAGAGCCCGGTTCCTTACGCGGATATCGTGACCACCACCACCCATAAGACCCTCCGTGGTCCCCGTGGCGGTCTGATTCTCGCCAAAGAGGAGTTTGCTAAGAAGCTGAACTCCGGCGTGTTCCCCGGCACGCAGGGTGGTCCTTTGGAGCATGTGATTGCGGCAAAGGCTATCTGCCTGAAGGAGGCGATGCAGCCTGAGTTTAAGACCTATGCTCAGAATGTGGTGAAGAATGCCAAGGTCATGGCAGCCAGCTTAATGGAGGAAGGCTTTGATCTGGTCACCGGCGGCACAGATAACCACCTGATGCTGGCAGACCTGCGCCCCATGAACATTACCGGCATGGAGCTGCAGCACCGTTGTGATGCCAACCACATCACCCTGAACAAGAACGCCATCCCCAACGATCCCCAGAAGCCCTCCGTCACCAGTGGTGTCCGCGTGGGTACAGCGGCTGTTACCACCCGTGGTCTGGGCGAGGAGGAAATGAAGCGCATTGCCCACTGCATTGGTCTGACTGCCCGTGACTTTGAAGGCACTCAGGCTGAGGTCCGTGCCACTGTTGCGGATATCTGCGAAAAGTTCCCCCTTTACAAGTAAGATCAAGCACCCTCTGCAGGATTTGAACGGCAGGGGGTGCTTTTCTTTGGGAAAAGAGTTGACTTTTTGCGGATTTGTGTTAGAATATCCACGATATGCAAAAGCAATGCGGAAGCCAAGCAGTGGAAAGACCGTTAGCGAGAGGGAAGTGGTGAAAGCCCTTGGTCGGAAAGCTGTCAGCCACTTCCAAGCAGCCCGGGAGGACCGGGACGGGTGCTCCCGTTACAGAGCGGCTAAGATGCCTGCTACGCAGGTGAATTAGGGTGGTACCGCGAGTCTATTTTCTCGCCCCTATTTTTAGGGGCGAGTTTATTTTTTATGGAGGTAGATCCAATATGAGTCAAAAACCCTATGGTGTAAATGAACTGCGTGAGATGTTCCTGCGCTTCTTTGAAAGCAAAGGTCATCTGCGCCTGCCCAGTTTTTCTTTGATCCCCCAGAACGATCAGTCCCTGCTGCTGATCAATTCCGGCATGGCTCCCATGAAGCCCTATTTTAAGGGCGAGGTAGAGCCGCCTCGTCGCCGTGTCTGTACCTGTCAGAAGTGTATTCGTACCGGTGACATTGAGAACATTGGTAAGACTGCCCGTCACGGCACCTACTTTGAGATGCTGGGCAATTTCTCCTTCGGTGATTACTTCAAGCACGAAGCCATTGCCTGGTGTTGGGAGTTCTTGACCAAGGTGGTAGGCCTGCCGGAGGATCGGCTGTATCCTTCCATCTATGAAAATGATGAAGAGGCCTTTGAGATCTGGAATAAGGAGATCGGTATTGCTCCTGAGAGAATTTTCCGCTTTGGCAAGGGCGATAATTTCTGGGAGCACGGCTCCGGTCCCTGCGGTCCCTGCAGCGAGGTTTACTATGACCGTGGCGAGAAGTACGGCTGCGGCAAGCCGGATTGTACCGTGGGCTGCGAGTGCGACCGCTATATGGAGGTCTGGAATAACGTATTTTCCCAATTTGACAATGATGGTCAGGGCAACTATACGGAGCTGGCTCAGAAGAATATCGATACCGGCATGGGTCTGGAGCGTTTGGCGGTAGTCTGTCAGGATGTGAACAGCCTGTTTGATGTGGACACGGTCATGAACATCACCAATAAGGTCACTGCCATTACCGGTGCAAGCTATGGTCAGAGCGCAAAGACCGATGTGTCCCTGCGTGTCATCACCGATCATATCCGTGCATCCACCTTTATGATCGCCGATGGCGTTCGCCCCACCAACGAAGGTCGAGGCTATGTGCTGCGCCGCCTTCTGCGTCGGGCCGCCCGTCACGGTCGGCTGCTGGGTGTGAAGAAGCCTTTCCTGTATGAGGTGGTGGAGACGGTCATTCAGGAAAATGAGAGTCACTACGGCTATCTCCGGGAGCGTGCCGACTATATTGTTAAAACTGTCCTGACTGAGGAAGAGAGCTTTGCTAAGACCATTGATGTCGGTATGCGCATCTTCAATGAAAAGCTGGCTGAGCATAAGGTATCCAATGCGGCGGTATTTTCCGGCGCGGATGCATTCCTGCTGTCCGATACCTATGGTTTCCCCATCGACCTGACCGTTGAAATGCTGGAAGACGAGGGCATGACCGTGGACATGGACAAGTATGTGCAGTGCCGTGAGGAACAGCGTCAGCGTGCCCGTGAAGATCGTAAGAAGATGGGCGATCTGGGCTGGGCAGGCATTGATCTGGGTCTGGATAATACGCCCACCAACTTCGTAGGTTACAATGTGAACTGCTGTGATGCAAAGGTTCTGGCAGTTTGCATCGGAGAAGAGGTCACCGGTGCCATCACCGGCGGTGAGCAGGGCATTATCGTTCTGGATAAGACCCCCTTCTATGCAGAAATGGGCGGTCAGGTTGCGGACCATGGTGTTATCCTCATTGGCGAAAGCCGCTTCCAGGTGGATAATGTTCAGAAGGACAAGGGTAGTAAGTATCTGCACTATGGTCGTATGATCACCGGCACCATCAAGGTGGACGATGTGGTCTGTGCCTCCATTGATGTAGAGCGCCGCAAGGCTATTGCCCGTGCCCACTCCGCTACCCACCTACTGCAAAAGGCACTGACCAGTGTGCTGGGCGATCATGTGCATCAGGCAGGTTCTCTGGTGGAGCCGGACCGTCTGCGCTTTGACTTTACCCACTACGGTGCCATGACCGGTGAAGAAATGGCAAAGGTGGATGCTATGGTTCAGGCAGCCGTTCTGGAGGGCTACGCCATCGATACCCGTGAAATGCCCATTGATGAAGCAAAGGCTTTGGGTGCTACGGCGTTGTTCAGCGAAAAGTATGGCGATACAGTCCGTGTGGTCAATATGAGTGGCTATTCTATCGAGCTTTGCGGCGGTACCCATCTGGATAATACCGCAAAGGTTGGTCCCTTCCGTATTGAAACCGAAGGCAGCGTTGCCTCCGGTGTCCGCAGAATTGAAGCCATCACCGGCAAAGAGTGTCTGGCGGATATGGACAAAAATCGTAAATTGATCTATGCTGCCTGTGCCCAGTTGAAGGTCAAGCCTGCTGAGCTGTCGGAAAAGGTCCAAGCCCAGTTGGATGAGATCAAGGGATTGAAGCGTACCATTGAAAGCTTTAAGGCTAAGGAAGCGGCAGGCGAAGTGGATCGTTTCCTCTTTGGTTCCCACAATCTCGGTGGCTTAAAGGTTATGACGGCAGTTATTCCCGATGCGGATGCAAATAAGCTGCGTCAGATGGGTGATATGCTCAGGGATAAGGATTCTACGGTTGCGGCGGTTCTGGCTTCTGTAAACGGTGAAAAGGTAACGTTCCTGGCAACTTGCGGCAAGGAGGCAGTTGCCAAGGGTGTGAAAGCCGGTGAGCTTGTGAAGCTGGTTTGCAGTGCTTGCGGCGGCTCCGGCGGCGGTAAGCCTGACTCCGCTATGGGCGGCGGCAAGGATCCTACAAAGGTGGACAACGCCCTTGCCTTGGTCGATGATTTTGTTTCTTCCAAGTTGAATTGATTCTTTGGGCACCGCTCTATTCTGCGGTGCCCAATTTTTTATACCGGAGGTGGCATTATGCGGAAGCTGATGTGGTTTTCTATCGGTTTTGGAATTGCCTGCACATTGGGTGCCTATTGGTATACTCCGTGGCTATTGGTGTTTGCAATTGCTGCTGTGCTATTTGCTGTGGGTGTTTTGCTTGTCCACCATGATTGGAGGCTGTGGCGGCCTGTGGTTGCTGCCAGTCTGGGTGTATCCATGGGATTGGCGTGGTTTTGCGGATATCGGCATTTTTATCTTCAGCCTGTGATAAAGCTGGATGGAACACAATCGGTTTTAACAGCGGAGGCAACGGATTACAGCTATTCCACTACCCAGGGCAGTGCCGTCAAGGTGCGAATTGCGCTGTCTGAAAAATCGTATCAGGCGTTGCTATACCTCCGGGAAAATCGAAATCTGAAGCCGGGGGATCAGATCAGCGGAGAATTTCGTCTGCGGCTGACCCATGAAGGATTAGAGGGGAGTACCTATCACAGAGGAAACGGTGTCTTTTTGTTGGGATACGCAACAGGTGCAGACACTTACACACTCTGTGAGGAGATTCCGTTGCGATATTTTCCATCGTTGATACGCACGCAGATCACCGAACGACTGGAGAAATCCTTCCCGGAGGATACAGCGTTTTTTACCAAGGCACTGCTTTTGGGAGACCGGTCCGATGTGGATTACGAGACCAACACTGCCTTCAAAATCAGCGGTATCAGTCATGTCATAGCGGTATCGGGACTGCATGTATCCATTCTCTTTTCGGTTATTTTTGTCCTGTCCGGGAAAAAGCGTGTCCTGACGGCGGTGTTCGGGATTCCGCTGCTGCTTCTGTTTGCGGCAGTCGCCGGATTTACTCCCTCCATTACCCGAGCCTGTGTTATGGAGATCATCATGATATTGGCAATGCTGATCAATCGGGAATATGATCCACCAACGGCATTGAGTGCCGCGGTTTTGATCATGCTGTTGGTGAACCCTGTGGTCATTACCTCCGCCAGCTTCCAGTTGTCCGTGGGATGTATGGGCGGAATGTTTCTGTTTTCAGAACGAATCCAGAATTGGATCGTTAATTTTCGACTATGGAGGAGCTGGAAAGGAAAATCTATGCGTGTAAAGCTGCGGCAGTGGATAGCATCCGGTGTATCCGTGACCATCAGCTCCATGTTCTTTACGACACCATTGGTCGCATACTATTTCGGTTGCGTCAGCTTGGTGGGCATCATTACGAATCTGCTTACGCTGTGGGTGGTAACCTGGATTTTTTACGGAATTCTTCTTGTGTGCTTGCTGTCATTTATTTGGCAGCCGGCAGCAACGGCGATTGCGTGGCTGGTCAGCTGGCTGATCCGATATGTTCTGGCTGCTGCAAAGCTGCTTTCCTCCATGCCCCTTTCTGCAGTGTATACAAAGAGCATTTATATTGTCTTTTGGTTGGTGCTTTGCTACCTTCTGGTAGGGATATTTCTGATCTGGAAAAAACGACGACCATACATTTTAATTTGCTGCGGCGTATTGGGTTTGTGCCTTGCTCTGTTTTGCTCCTGGTTTGAGCCGATGCTCAGCAGCAGTCGGGTGACGGTTCTGGATGTGGGACAGGGACAGAGTATTTTGCTTCAGGCGCAGGGTAAGACTTACCTTGTGGATTGTGGAGGAGATAGTGATACCGATGCCGCTGACCTTGCCGCTGAAACCTTACTGTCCATGGGCGTATTTCGCTTAGATGGTGTGATCCTAACCCACTACGACGAAGATCACGCTGCCGGAGTCGAAAAGCTATTGTCCAGAGTATCGGCAGATAAGGTGTTTTTGCCGAGGCAGACGGAAAATCGCCAGATGCGCCAGCAGATACTGCTCGCCAGTGACGGTGGCAGCGTCTATGTGGATGAGGATATCACACTGTCTTGGGAGGACACATCCATATGCATCTTTGCGCCACTTTCTGAAGTTTCCGAGAACGAAAGCGGTCTTTGCGTCTTGTTCCGGGGAGAGAATTGTGATATACTGATTACCGGCGATATTGGTATTGATAGTGAGGATCGGCTTCTTTTGAAAAAGGATATCCCGGAACTGACTGCCCTGATTGCAGGGCATCACGGATCAAAATATTCTACTGGAGCACCGCTTCTTGCCGGAACCAGCCCACAATATGTGTTCATTTCCGTGGGAGCGGATAATACATACGGTCATCCCAGTCAGGAGGTCCTTGACCGACTGGAGGAATATGGATGTCAGGTGTATCGAACCGACCAGGACGGAACCATCGTATTCAGGAGGTAGCATATTGGCGAAACAGAGTAAGGATACATCTGCCTATCAGCTGCTTAAAAGGAGCATCCGGGAAAAGAAGCCGGGCAATCTTTATATTTTTTATGGCGACGAGACATTCCTTCTGCACCATTATCTGGGGGAACTACGAAAGCTCCTGCTGGACGAGCTGACGGAGGCATTCAATAGCCACCGATTGAATGCGGAGACCTTTGATATCCGCACACTGGCAGATGCGGTGGAGGGGCTTCCAATGATGGCGGAGCATACCTTTGTTCAAGTGGATGACGTTGATTTATTCAAGCAGCCGGAGGACGTTCGGGAAAAGCTGATTGATTTGATGAGCGATGTACCGGAGTATTGCACCCTTGTATTTACCTATGAGACTGCCCCGTGGAAGCCGGATAAGCGGCTGAAAAAGCTTTGGAGTGCCATAGAGAAAAATGCCGCAATTGTGGAATTTGCGAAACAGGAGCCCAGGGAATTGATTCCGTGGATCTGCCGGCATTTTGCCAATCAGGGAAAGCGAATCTCCAATGATCTGTGTTCCTACCTGATCGATATTACCGGTGGCACAATGACGGCACTGTCCGGAGAAATTCAAAAGATCTGCGCCTATTCCGGGGCGGATCAGATCAAAAAGTCTGACATCGATGCTGTCACTGAGCCGGTGATGGATGCCGTGGTATTTCAGATGACGGATCTGATGGGGCAGGGGCGGTATGGTGACGCCCTTTTGAAGCTGCAGCAGCTTTTGAAAATGCAGCAGGAACCCATTGCGATTTTGGGTGCCATTGGCAGTCACTTCCGCCGCATTGGTGTGGCAAGGACCTTGATGGATAACGGAAAAAGTGTCCCGGAGCTGATGAAGCTGTGCGGTATGGGCAGCTATCCGGCACAAAAGACCATGGATGCCGCCCGGCGGTTTTCTCCGGCTTTCTGCGCTGCGGCAGCGGAACTGGTTTTGGAGACCGACCATCAAATGAAGACCTCCTTTGATGATCAGAACAGGCTTCTGGAGCTTTTGGTCCTGCGGCTGGCACAGGAGGCACGCCGTGGATAGAATAAAGGAAGCCATTGTGGTGGAAGGTCGATATGATAAAAATACCCTCAGTCAAATCGTTGACGCGCCGATTTTTGAAACTGCCGGCTTTGGCATTTTTAAGGATAAAAAGCAAATGGCACTGTTACGGCAAGTGGCACAAAAGCGAGGCTTGATCGTGTTTACGGATTCAGATGGCGCAGGCTTTGTAATACGCAATCATATCAAGTCCGCTATTGATGGAAAATACCTGAAGCATGCCTATATTCCAGATATTTATGGAAAAGAACGTCGAAAGACCGCCCCCGGAAAAGAGGGAAAGCTGGGGGTGGAGGGGATGACCCGAAATGTCTTACTGGAGGCCCTTCGCAGAGCCGGTGCCACCTTCGAGGAGAGTCATGCCGAGGTGCGGACACCGGAAATCACAAAGCAGGATCTGATGGAGCTGGGGCTGTCCGGTGGAAAGGACGCTTCGGATCGGAGGAAAAAGTTATTAAAAAAACTGAACCTTCCGGAGCATCTGAGTACCAATGCCATGCTTCAGGCTCTGAACCTTTTATATACGCTGAATGAATTGACCGCTATTATGGCGGAAATTTAGTGGAGAATTATCATGGTAGATATACAGGTACGAAACTTAACAAAGTTTTTTGTCATTGGGGAAAACCTGCTTCAAGGACTGTCCTTTGAGATACAGGAAGGGGAATGCGTCGCTGTTTTAGGCAGAAACGGCTGCGGCAAGACCACGCTCTTCAAAATTCTCACCGGTGAAATGGATTATGACGAGGGCGAGGTTTATGTTAATCCCAACAAACGAATTGGTCTGATTTCTCAGATTCCCCGTTTTCCTGTGGGATATACAGTGGAGGATGTACTGCGCTGCGCCTATGCTCAACTGCTGAGGACAAAGGAAAAAATGGAGGCACTGGAAGAGGCAATGCTCACCGGTGCAACAGCCGACCAGCTTCGCGAATACGACACTTTGGCGAACCGCTTTCAAAGCGGCGGCGGCTACGATATGGACGTGGATGTGGATAAGATCTGCAATGGTCTTGGCATTACCCGGGAGCAGCGAGGACAGGCCTTTGATAGTCTATCCGGTGGAGAGAAAACCAGAGTCAACCTTGCCCGCCTGCTGCTGGAGAAAACGGATATCCTCCTGCTGGATGAACCTACCAACCATCTGGATCTTCGCAGTGTGGAATGGCTGGAGGGGTATATCAACGCATTCAAGGGAACGGTCCTGACTATTTCCCATGACCGGTATTTCATAGACAGAATTGCCGACCGTGTCATCGAAATCACCGATGGACATGCAGAGTTTTATTCCGGTAATTACTCTTTCTACATGGATGAAAAGCAAGCCCGTTTTGACTTACAGATGAAGCAGTATGAGCAGGAGCAGGCAAAGCTGAAACAGCTGGGCTATACGGTGGAGCGTATGAAGGGGTGGGGCATCAATAACCGGACCCTTTATCGCCGTGCCATGTCCATCCAGCATCGCATGGAGCGGATCAAAAGGACGGAGCGTCCCAAAACCGAAAAGACCATGAAAGCAACCTTCGGAGAAAAGGACTTCTCAGGTGATGTTGTTTTTAAGATGAAGGGCTTTTCCAAGTCCTTTGGGGACAGAAGCCTATTTTCTGATGTAGAGCTGAATGTGGAAGGGGGCGAGCGAATTGCACTGCTGGGCGATAACGGCACCGGTAAGACCACCTTCATTAAATGCTTGCTGGGGGAGGAAGACTTTCAGGGAAAGCTCCAGTTTGGTCCCACAGTGAAGTGGGGCTACTTGCCGCAGACCATTCGGTTTGAGCATCCGGAGCGGACGCTCTACGATACCATGCTTTACGAAAAGAATTGCTCCCCACAGTTGGCGAGAGATCGACTGGGTGCCTTTTTGTTTCAGGGGGAGGATGTGTTCAAAAAGGTAGGAGATCTGTCCGGTGGCGAGCAATCTCGGCTGCGGCTATGTATGCTCATGGATGAGAAGATCAATTTGCTGATTTTGGACGAGCCGACCAACCATCTGGATATTGCTTCCAGAGAATGGATCGAGGCTGCCATTGAAGAATTTGAAGGGGTACTGTTGTTTGTGTCCCATGACCGTTATTTCATCGAAAAGTTTGCGGAGCGAATCTGGCTGCTGGAGAATGAAGGCATTCGGGATTTTCGATGCGGCTATCAGAAGTATCGCTCCATCGTGGAGCGTGAGACTGCGGCAAAGACTGCTGCCCCTGCTGTTCAGAAACCCAAAAAGGAAAAAAACAAGGGCGGCACAAAAGAGACGGAAAAATTGATTCGCCGTCTGGAACGGGAGATCGAGAAACAGGAAAAGCTGGTTACAGAGTATGATGAAAAGATCGAAGCGGCCTCTGCGGACTATCAGGAATTGACTCGCTTGCTTGCGGAAAAAGAAGATGCGGAAGCGATGCTGATGGAGCTGATGGAACAATGGGAGGCGGCGCAAGAGCTTAGCGTAAAATAAATTTGCCGTTTTCATTCACGGATAAAGAAGGATGGAATATGGAAAAAGCAGAGAGTGAACCCCATCGCCGGTGGAAGGGAGCACTGGAAAAGCGATGTACTGCATTACTGCAAACCGGTGACGCGCTACTGGACCGGTATCCAAGGCAGCGGCGCAGACCGGGAGATTCCCTTGCAGCTGGACCTCTTTTGAATGCATTGGAACAGCTGTGCGGTCTCGAAGACTGCCTCGAAAAATCGGACCGGAAGTGGCTGCTTCCGTGGAAAAGTGGATTGGAGGAACGGCTTTACGTTCTGCGGCATCGGCGCATTCCTCCTTCCACAGACCTTCGCAGGTTTCGTGCGCAATGTCGGGAGCTTTCCCGGTGGCTCATTCAACTGCGGCAATCCGAAGAGCCGTTGCTGGATCCTTTGATATCATGGGAGATGCCTGATGTGCTGGTGGGCAGCCTGCGCAGACCCAGCCAATTGGATATCTGCCTGATGCATGGCTTTTACCATGTACCATGCTGCCAAATTCCTCAGGAGCGTCTTCCTATCCGATATGTCGCCATCTATCAGTCCCGTTCTTTGTTTTCTGATGACTGTGGTATTCAATTTTACGGTCGGGTGAAACGCTGTAACCCGGTGCGGCGTTGGGAGATCAGCGAAATTCCAAAATGCTCCGATGAATGGTACTATCGGCTGGAAGTACTCAGATGGGAGCAGTTGGAGCCACCTATTGCTGTTCGGGAGGTTCCCTTTACCCATCTGTTTACCAACCTTTTTCTGCTGACCCACAGTCAGGAAACACCGGAGCTTTACCTGAAATCGGAACTGGAATACCGATATTACCAATCCTTGAAAGCCGCGCTGCAGCGAGGGAACGGCATTGTTCTGCGGCACCCTAATGGAAAAGTACGTCTGAAAGAGAGGACGCTCCGGGTATACCGTGGTCTTTTTCCGGTGGCATCCTTCCCAATAGGGGATTTTCAGCGAACCCCTTCAGCTGTCTTCGGTAAAATTATGGGGCTTCTTGAAAAATAGAAAAGGATATATAAGAAGGGAACATATTTGCGCATATTTTAGTGACCGAAAGGGGAAGCTACCGTTAAGGAACTCGGAATATCAGCGTTTATGACGATTTTTGTAGTTGACATAAGCTAAGAAGCGTTTTAGAATAATAACACCCGGAGGGCTTACGCACCCTCGGTATGATTGAACATGGAGGCGATGTGATGACAATGGTTTACGGAAAATATCGTCGTGGACGGTTTCCAAGATGGCTGCTTGTGTTGCTTATCTGTATCCTTGTACTGTTGCTTGCGGCAGGTGCCGGTATATGGTATGTGTATCAAACCAATGAGTACCGGGTAGAGTTGACTATTTTTGGTGATACGGAAATGACTTTGGATTACGGTCAGGTCTATACGGAGCCGGGAGCGGAAGCCTATGGCTATGGAACCATACTGAAACGGGAACATACATCCCAACCTGTGACCATCAGCGGAAATGTGAATGTGGAGAAGCTGGGGACCTACACGGTGGAATACGGAGCGAGCTTTGGGGATGCATCGGACACAGTCACTCGGACTGTGACCATAGTTGACCGGGAAGCTCCGGTGATCACGCTGACTACGGACCCGGAGCACTTTACCTTCCCGGGACAGCCCTATCAGGAGGAAGGCTATTCGGCCTGCGATAATTATGACGGCGACCTGTCGGAGTACGTTCTGGTAGAAGAAAATGATGGAAAGGTAATATATACGGTTTCCGATTCCTCCGGCAACCGTACCCAAATTACCCGTGATATTTATTATGATGATCCTGTCCCACCGGAACTGACGCTGAAAGGGGAGGCTCAGATCACCATTACGGAAGGGGAAAACTGGGCAGAACCCGGTTATACAGCACTGGATAATATTGATGGTGACATCACCGGGAAGGTAACTGTCACTGGGCAGGTCATACCGCAAACCCCCGGCACCTACCATCTGGTGTACCAGGTTTGTGATGCATATGAGAATACAGTGAAAGCAGAACGAACGGTCATTGTAAAAGAAAATCCCACGCCGTTGCAAGAGGAAGCTTCCAGTTCGAATGGTGAAGTTATCTATCTGACCTTCGATGACGGTCCCAGTCGACATACGCCCCGGTTGCTGCAAATTCTGGAACAGTATGATGTGAAGGCAACCTTCTTTGTATGCAATACGGACTATGTGGAATATCTGGATGATATTGCTAATGCCGGTCATTCGCTTGCCATCCACACCTACTCCCATAATTATTCCCAGATTTATACCAGTGAAGAAGCATTCTATGAGGATCTTTATGGGATGCAGGATGTGATTTTCCAGCATACAGGCATCCGACCTGCCATCAGCCGCTTCCCGGGAGGGAGTTCCAACAGCATCAGTAAGAAGTACTGTCTGGGTATTATGACCCAACTGACACAGTCCATCCAAGAACAGGGCTTCTACTACTTTGACTGGACGGTGGACAGTGATGATGCCGGCAGTACCAAAACCACAGAGGGTGTCGTGCAAAATGTCATTAACGGCATCTCCGGAAGCTCTCGAAAAAACCATTACGTCCTTCAGCATGATATCTACGGCTTCAGCGTGGAGGCGGTGGAGCAAATCATTGTTTGGGGTCTGGAAAATGGGTATAGCTTCAAAGCCATTACCACGGAAAGTCCTGCCTGTCACCACGGGGTTAAAAATTGAAATAGCAGCACCTGCTCCCCTCGGAGTCAGGTGCTGCTTGCGTATAGAGTTATCAGTCATATTGCACATTGCAACCCAACTCTGCGCCGGCAAGGTAATACACTGAACGCGAAGGGCAAGAGCACCTTCGGTCGTAAAAGACTTGAGTTTAGTCGATCAAGAAGGCTTGCTTGGAAATTATGCCGTCCTTCTTTTCAAAACGAATCAGGCACGAACGCTGCGAATATTGCTCAATGGGCAGACCATCCAGCAGATCCTGAAAGTTAAAGCAGTAAACATCCTGAAAAACAGAACCGTCTTTCGAATCGCGTATCCGCTGATAATTAAAATCGTACATCATCAGTCCCTTTAATTGCTTCTCGTAAGGGACGTTGAAATTGGAAAGCATGTTACACATCATTTCCACAGGATGCAACTGGGACTGCATGGAGATCTCAAAAATAGAACCGTCGAAGCAAGCCTGATTACTGCGAATGAAGTCCCGGTAGAATTCGATATTATCCCCATGATATAATTGACGCAAAAATTTAGCGGAATGAGGGAACTTTCGATATATGGAGACCAAAATCGTAAGATACTGAAACTCTCTGCGAACCGGTGTTTCATAGTGGAAGAAGAAAGGGAAAATCGCTTTATTTGCAACGATCACGTCCAGCTCCTCCTCATAACCATAAATTCCACGCCCCATGAACTTGATGGTGGGATCGAAATACAGCTGATCGAAGTACTTATTGGTGATTTCGGTATTTGGATTGAAGCGGCAGTAGGACATGCTCACATAATTCAGCCCCTTGTCCACCAGCTCAAACATCAAATCGAGAGTATCCTTCAAATCCTCCAAGGTTTCCTCCGGGAAGCCGCACATAAAGAAAAGACCAATGCGTACACCGCTTTTCATTACAAAGTCTACCATATATTTGGCACGATCCAGATTTAGATTCTTGTGCGTAATCTTCTGCATTCTGAGAGAGCCTGTTTCAATGCCCAACTCAATCTGTGTCATACCGGTATCCCGCATCTTCAGAATCAAATCCTCGTCAATACAGTCGATCCGAGCGGTGCAGTTCCAGGTGATATCCAACCCCTGCTCGATGAAATGATCGCACACCTTGTCAACAAGCTTCAGGTTGGTGGTAAAGGCATCGTGGGAAAAACCAAAACTGCGGATACCAAATTTATCATGGAAATACCGAATATCCTCCACAATTCGCTCTGGAGTCTTTAAGCGGTAGGTTCTGCGCCAAAAATAGCTGGAAGAACAGAAGCTGCAGTTATAGGGACAGCCACGCCCTACATCGATGTTCATAAAGTAGTCGTCACGGGTAATGGCAGGCTCAGGCCGGGTGTACTGATCAATGTACAACCGATCATCCCACTGAGGCAGCGTGTTTAAATTGCAGAGGGGAACTTCAATATTGGTATAGATCACATTGCCATCCTTGCGGTAATACAGCCCGGGCACTTGTTCAATACCCAATGCATTGTTTCGCAGGATTGCCTGGAAGAAGGGGAGAACGGTATCCTCACCTTCGCCGGTGCAGACATAGTCCACATACTCTATGGAATCCATAATGGCTTTTGCCGTTGCGGAAGCTTGAGGACCGCCCATGACGATCACAATTTCCGGGCAAATGGCCTTTAGCTCTCTGGCAATTCTAAGCATCACATGGAAATAGGGCCAAAGGGTGTAAAAGGAAACGCATTTTGGCTCATGGCTGAGAATTTTTTGGGTAATTCTCTCGATAAAAACCGGATAGTCTCTCTGATACCCCTCAATCTGCCCGAAACGAAGGACATCAACATCAAAGCCATCCTGAAGCAGTATGGTTCCCAGCAGCAATGTGCCGTTGACTTCTTTGTTGACAGCCATGTCCTTAGTGGCATTTACAAATAAAATATCTGCCATAATATGTAACCTCACGATCTGCCTTTTCATACCCACCCAGTATATCACATTGGTTTCATTATTTCAACAAAGCTGAAAATTTTCGCCCCGAATCAATGCTCCCCTTCCTTGTGAAAGGGGAGCGGGATTATGAAAGACTGGTAAGCGTTCCAATAAAAACCGGAACATTGGTTTCAGTGTCAATGATCATATAGCAGAAGGGACGGTTCAAGTGTACGGTTTTAATCTCATCCGAAACCATGGCTGCGGCATCTGTCATTTCTACCACTGTAGAGGCGGCAGCTTTTGTGCCGCTTTCATCGACACGCAGATAGGTTTTGTGCAAAACCCGGCTAATGCAGATATTTCCAGCGGTGGAGCTTCCTATTCCGGAAAAATCAGCTGCTTGCGGATCAAAGGCGCTGACCATTCCCATCGCACTTAGTTGAGTGGCAAGGTCTGTCTCATACTCTGTCTCAAATTTAGGAAGGGTCGTCTCCACTGTTTCGTACTGAGGGTTGGAAAGTAGGTTATGAAGCTCTGCGCTGTTCAGAGTGGAGACATATTCTGCAAGAGACATTCCCTCTTTGGGCAATAATGCAGCAAAGGCATAACGGTGTCCTTCATAGTATTTGAGAAAACCGGTTGCATTTTCACTGCTTAAATAATAGTGTTCGGTCCCGGACATGAACTCGGTTTTCTGCCGGGTCCCGTCCTCAAGGGTGAAATGTCCATCGCTGACCTGATGGGTTTCATAGGGGGAAATCCACTGAGCATCAAAAGCTACGGCATTGACCAGATACATCAGCGCTTGCTCCGGGATTTGATCCAGTATTTTGGGAATTAGTCCATCCGTATTGTTGGATACCCAATGATTGATATCCTGTAACGTGGTGCTGTCAAAATCGGTTTCATAAATTTCCGCACGGTAGTAATCGGCGTTGCACTGTAAAAAATCCTGCTTTACGGAAAACCGCTTATCGCTGGTGAACCAGATGGAGTCAGCCAGCTGTAGATTAGATGTATTTTCCTGATCAATGGATTGTAGATAGCCGTGAAGATAAGGGTTCAGGTCCTCAATGGATACACCCAGAACGGTTTCTATTTCTGCTAAGGTCTGCCCTTCAGCACCGTTGGCGGTCATTGCCAGTGCATAGACCACGGACAGGGGAGACAGCAGTGTGTTTCCGTCCGGTTCGTTACACTCTTTCAGAAGACGAAGTGCAAAGTCGGTCATTTCTTCTGCGTACAGATCAAGAGGCGAGGCAGAGCTGACCTCCTTGGGAGAGATTTCTGCCATCAGATTCTTAGATTGAATGGGCTCTGCCTGCTGAGAAGCCACATTCTTTTTGTGGGTCTGGCATCCACAGATGCAGAAAAGAATTGCAACAGACAATATTGCTGCAAGTAACCTGATCCAATACTTCCTTTTCATAACTTATCCCTCCTTCGTTTTGATTAGTGTGATCACGTCTGCGTATACGGTAAAAGTTTCATCCAGGCTACTAATTGAAGAGTTGGAAAAGTAAACGGAAATGGTGCTGCCTACAGGAAATTCTGTTGGTCTTGGAGCCCCCTCATAACCCGGACGCTGATCTTCAAATTCCGTCCTTACAGTATTGGTAAAGACGATCTGGATATGGGTGTTTGCAGCCGCGATCTCATTCTCAGTGCTGATAATTGCCGCAGTAAAACCATCATCCTGCCAATGGATGATCGTTGCAGTGAGGCTTGAGAATGGCGCAGTGCCATCTACGTCGGATCCGGCAAGTGTTGCTTCGGCTCCAGTCAGACCATTTGAGGGGGCATGGGGGTCTGTATTGCTGTTTGTCAGCCCATCGGGAGTTGGTCGGAGTGTCTTTCTGAGAATGGGGAGACTGAACAAAAGCATAGTCAGGCAGGCGGCAGCCGCAATACAGCGCAGCCATAACATTTTCCGCTGCCCAACTCCTTGACGCAGTGCATCCGTTTTCGTAATGAGGTCATCATCAATAAGCCCAATTGCATCGTGCAGTTGTTCCGATGTCATAGCTCAAATCCCTCCTCTTGAAGAAAACGACGCAGCCATCCCCGGATGCGAAACAGTCGGCTTTTGGCGGTACCTTCTGTTATGCCACAATACCCGGCGGTTTTTTTCAGCGGGTCCATAAAATAATACCGGCCGATAAACAAATTTCGGTCTTGCTCCGGAAGGCTCCGAAGAAACCGATTCAGTGCGGCAGCCAAAAGCTGTGTTTGCAGATGCTCATCAACTGAGTGATGATCCGCAACACACTCTCCCAGCTCCGATAGGGAAAGGGTGTATTCTGAGGCAACTCGTTTCTGACGGTGCTTCTTTCTGAATAGGTCAATTGAAATCCTGCGTGTCAGCTTTCCGAGATAGGTTGACAGCACGCTTGGTCGATGAGGCGGTATGGAATTCCATGCAGCCAAGTATGTATCGTTGACGCTTTCCATACTGTCCTCCCGGTCTGCCAGAATATTGTAAGCGATTGCCAGAAGATACCGCTGATATTTGCTTTCTGTTGCCGTGATCGCAGTTTCGTCTCGTTTCAAATATAGAGCAACGATTTGCTCGTCCAGCATATTGCTTCCCCCTTTTAGCGAAGGTCCTTCACTATTCATCTCGTCAAAAAACAGCAATGGTTCGCCACATATTTCTTTTCGTTCATCACTGGTATTGGAGAATAGAGAAGAGAACAAAAAAACGACAACTTTCTATCGAAAGCTGTCGTTTCTTATG
>CAZENN010000022.1:0-22800 GCA_964513605.1 uncultured Oscillospiraceae bacterium | reverse complement strand
ATTCAGCTCCATTCTTTACTTGACATCATAACCGAATATGGTGTATAATCATATTAACCAATATCGGTTATGAAAATACAAAAGAAAGAAGGAACGAAAATGAAAAAAGTATTATCCCTGATCTTGGCACTTGTGATGTGCCTGTCCCTATGTGCTTGTGGTAGCAAAAATAAGCCCAACGGCTCTTATTCTGCCGAAATAGCCGGAAAAACATTTGCTACGCTAACATTCTCAGGAAATAAAGTCACTTTCGAAGGGAGCAATCGCACAACGAGCGGAACTTTCACTTTGGACGGCAATACAGTAATCATTTCATACGAAAACGGCAATTCTGACAAACTGGAATACAACATTGAAGAAGATACCCTGTCTTTGGCAGGCTTGGTTTTTGAGAAAGACTAAATACAGAAAAGTATGAAAAAAACAATATCTTTATTGCTCATTGTTGCCGTTTGTCTATGCTTATATGCCTGTGGTGAAAGAACAATTGTAAGCGAACTCCCCGGTAATGGTAGTAGTTTTGATAATTACTTAGACTTTTCATATAAAGTCACAAAAGTCCATAAAAATCCGACAAACACCTATAGCACAGGGGACGGTTCTGCGTGTTGCTAGAATTATCTCACGACACTAAAACTAATCCCCGTTAATCTGCTTAGCTGCCTGATTGAAAGCTCCTTCTCTCTGAGCTTTTTCATAGCACAGAGAACCGTCCCTTGTGCTTTCGGGCAGAAAGTCAGACCGCATCCTTTTCACCATTTTTCGTGAAAGGATGCGGTTTGCTCATCTTGTGTAGGGACACCCCTCCTGGGGTGTCCGTTCCGAAGACTGCGACCTGTCCATGCCATAAATATTGCGTCGCAGGAACTCCGTCTGAATTGGGGGAGCGTTCCTGCGGACACCCCGGGAGGGGTGTCCCTACATCGAGGGAAATCGGTTGCTGCGGCGTTCTATTCATATCCACGGCGTTGCATGATCCATTTCTTTGGGTTATTCTCGATGTATTGCCACACTTCGTCATAATCTTGTTGGCATCGGATTACATGGTCGTAATAACGGGCTTGCCAAATATTTGTGCCATATTCTTTGTTACAAAACCGCTTGAATGTACCGACAAAACGGGCAATAACAGAGGTTCGTATGTTTTGCTTTGTAGGGACACCCCTCCCGGGGTGTCCGTGTGGGTGATGGATGACAACCAGCAAATGGATATGATCGGGCATAATTATATATTTGTCCACGCTGATATTATCATAAAAAGCGTCCAACTGTCGGATGTATTTATCTGCGACCTGTCCATGCCATAATAGTTGCGTCGCAGGAACTCTGTCTGAATTGGGGGAGCGTTCCTGCGGACACCCCGGGAGGGGTGTCCCTACGATTGTAGACAAGATCTTCTTTCTGTCCTGGGTGCAGATTGTGATGAAATATGCACCGTTTTGGCTGTAATCATAATTGGCGATTCGGTTTGGTTTTCTCGTTGTCCGTTCCATCCTTTTACCCCCTGTTATGCGTTGGCTTTACCTTCTGGAGTATCCTCATCATCACTTCCATTTCTGTTAGTATAACATACCAAAAGGAAAGAGAAAAGGGTGGATTTTTCCAAAAATCTATTGCATTTCTCGGACAACCGTGATACAATAAACCTGCCAAACAAACCAAATATTTACGAACAATCAGTTATTTGTCCATAGGGGTAGTATACCCTTTTGGCTTCAACCTTTGAATATGCTAAAAACGCAGTTCCACAGGTTGGGGTATTAGGGCAATACTGTTATTGTTCATGTTCCGATTTGGTTTGTTTGGCGACAATCGGAGTTGCGTTTTTAAGTGCGTCAGCTTCGGTTGACGCACTTTTTTATTTTATAGAAAGAGGAAAGAATATGAAAAAAGTTTTAATGTGTATTCTCCTTAACCTATTAGGAGTGGGGGCTATTGTCGGTGCTGTATTTATGGCACAAAATGAAGTTGCTCTGTTTTGGATTGTGTTAGTGTGCGTCATCGGTGCGTGTCTTTTAATATCGCCATACAAACCGATACTGATGTTTGGACTCTGCCTGACATTGGTATTTGGCGGAATTCTTGTGGCTGGTGCTTGCTGGTTCGGTATGAATGGAATGTCTGGCTTTGGTCCAATACCAATGAGTCTTTCCCTAGCTGGCTCTGGTCTAATTTGTATACTTCTTCCGTTTGGCATTGGTGCGATTATGGAAACGGTGTCTGGAGATGCTATATACAAAAATAGTGGCGGATCGGAAAATGTATCTAACCCAGAGATTGCACAATCCCCCAAAAAAGAACGCACCGAAGAAGATAATTCTCCTGTCAGCAAATCTCATTCAGATTGTGATATTTTTGATGTTATCGATCCTGTTAAAGTCGGCGGAATAATTCTCTCTGTTATCATGCTGATTTCCTGGTTTATTTACAAAGTTTCGTACGCAACAGTATATGACTTTGAATATGATCAGGCATCAATCATCTATCACAGTAATATCAATACAAATTATGAAAATGCACTCTGCGATTTCGATAATTGTGAAAAATCAGCAGAAGTACGCATCTATACACCGAATTTATATACCAATTTAGTGGAAAAGGGTATGGAATTGTTGATGAATTTGCCGAACGAAGCAAATTTCCACTCATGTTCCGAATCGTTTACATATACAGAAAAAAACGAGCATACTGTCTATGATACAAACCTCTATTTAGTTCCCCAAGGAGATGGGCGTATTAGAGTCGAAGTAACAAACGACAAATACATTGTATACACAAACGGTGAAACAAAAACTGTTTCGTACATCTACTTTGAAGGATATTATTGTTCTGAACATGAAGATATTGCCCATAGTATGCGGAGTAATGAGGTTGAAGAAGCGTTTATTACTAAGAATATCGGATACTATTTTTATCAGTACGGCTTATGGGCATCTGTTCTGCTAACCCCCACTTTGATAATCCTATGCGCTGTTCTTTTTGGGCTATTTGTGGCTATTCCTCGAAAGGTTCGTAAAAATAATACCGACAAATCATATTTAAATATTCAAAACAGTGATAACAGCGAAAGTGTGACCCCAGTTCCTTCCGTGGTAGATAACAGCTGGACTTGTACCTGCGGCAAGGTAAATGCAACGTATGTTAGCTCTTGCAGTTGCGGACAAAGCAAGCGGAATATAAAGTGACGGGTAGCGGTTCAAATCACAGCTCCTTGTTTTTATGCTTCCAAAAGTCCAATGTATTTATAAACTGTGGTTCTGCTGATGTCGCAGACCGTTGCTAATTCTGCCACATTCAATACCCAAAGAAACAATTTACCCAATCTTTCCTCCATCCCCTTGCCTCATTTATTCCGATGCGCTATAATAAACAATGTGCTTATCGGCTTAACTTAGCAAAGACTTAAAATATCCATTGCCGTAGCGACCGGCCTCTGGACGGTCCGAAACAATTTTGACCTCGATGGGCAAAATTGTTTTCGTTGGTGTGATCAACTGGTGTTGCAGCTTGCCATAGGTGCGGAAGGGATCGTCCGGAGGCCGGTCCCTACGTTGAGGGCAACTTTGCATTTGTTGATTAAAACCGATAAGCCATTATAAACAAAATACGATGCCTGTAACGGTCATCGAGCATCAGGAGGCATACCCATGGAATACAGAATTTTAGGCAAAACCGGTTTGAAAATTTCCCGTTTGGGCTTTGGGGGCATTCCCATTCAGCGGATCGATGCCGAAGGGACAAAGGGGCTCATACATCAGCTCATGGACGCTGGGGTGAATTTTATTGACACTGCCCGGGGGTATACCGTCAGTGAGGAATATCTGGGCTATGCATTGGAGGGGATTCGGGATCGGTTCATCCTTGCCACTAAGAGCATGGCGGTGACCAAGGAAGCCATGGCGGCGGACATTGATAAGAGCCTTTCCAATCTTCGTACCGATCACATTGACCTGTATCAGATCCACAACCCCAGCTATGAAAATTATGAGAAGATCATCGCCCCCGGCGGCGCGCTGGAAGCCCTTTTTGAGGCGAAGGAGGCAGGCAAGATCGGTCATATTGGTCTGACCACCCACTCTACGGCCCTGCTGGAAAAGGCCATGGAACAGGACTGGGTGGAGACCCTCATGTTCCCCTATAACATCGTGGAGACTCAGGCGGAGGCACTGATCGCCCGGTGCGCTGAGAAGAACATCGGCTTTATCGACATGAAGCCCTTAGCCGGCGGTGCCATCGAGAATGCCGCCCTTGCCCTTCGTTATATCGCCGCCAATCCCAATGTGACGGTGATCATTCCCGGCATGGCTGACCCCAAGGAGCTGAGCCAAAATCTGGCGGCACTGGAAGATACGTCACCCTTATCGGAAGGGGAGTGGGCGAGCATTGAAGCCATCCGCAAGACCTTGGGCACCCAGTTCTGCCGCCGGTGCAACTACTGCGCCCCCTGCACGGTGGGCATTCCCATTTCCGCCGTCTTCCTGATGGAGGGCTATTTCAGCCGCTACGGCTTGCAGGAATGGGCAAAAGGACGTTATGATAGTCTGGTCAAGCATGCCTCGGACTGCATCGAATGCGGCGTCTGTGAGACTCGCTGCCCCTATGACCTGCCCATCCGTCAAATGCTGAAGACCGCTGTAAAGAAGTTTGGAACCTAAACATCAAAGGAAAAAGCTATGATACAAATTCGCTGCTTTGATATTACTCAGCTACAGCCGGGGGACTATGAAAAGCTATATGCCCGGGCTTCCTCGGAGCGAAAAAGCCGAGCAGACCGTTACCGCAGACGGGAGGACAGCATTCGCTGTATCGTGGCAGACGCACTGCTGGGGCTTCTTCCCGGCTTTGTTCCAGAGAACCTGAAGCGCACACCGGAGGGAAAGCCCTACCTGCAAGACCGGGATGATCTATATTTCAACCTGTCCCACTCGGGACGCTGGGTGGTCATTGCCTGGGGGAACTGCCCTGTGGGGATCGATGTGGAGCAGCTTCATATGGATGTGGGTAAGGAGAACATTGCCCGGCGGTATTTCTGCCCCGATGAGCAGGCTTATGTCTTCTCAGCGGAAGGGGAGGAACGGGAAAAGCGGTTTTTCCAGATCTGGACAATGAAAGAAAGTTACTTAAAGTATTTGGGCACCGGCATTACCCGGCCTTTAAATTCCTTCTCTGTTTTGGAAGACGGGTTGGGCGTTATACTGCATAGTGAATTTCTGCCGGATGCCTGCATGACCCTGTGTACCGGGGAAGACAGTACAAACTGCCGTATGCTGACGCCGCGGCAATTGCTAGCTGTATGTGGAAGTGATCTCCACTTATGAGCAAAAGGATATAGAAGTCTATGGATGCCTGCAAGCAGGATGTTCCGGAATGTAAAAAAGGGGTTGTCTCAAACGATTGACAACCCCTTATCGAGCAGTTTGCACAATTTGTGATTTTAACAGCCTCTTTTTACGCCTTTGATCATTTTATTGGAAGCTACGAACCCAGGTCAGCAGGGAATCACGCCAATGATTCTCCGCCACATCCTGCCGCATCCGATCTGTGACCGGACCATTTTTTGCCATTTTTTCCAGAATCGCCTGCTGCAGCTCCGGTATGGTCATATGCTCATAGGGCTTATTCGGCACCTCGACCTGCGCCTGAGGACGAAGCTCAGGAGGCTCCTGCCGAACCGGACGGATCACCGGTACAATGTCCTTATCATCCATATCTTCCGGCAGCCAGATCTCTCCCGAACAGCCCGGTACACTCACGTTTAAGACACCACCGGCAGCACTCAGCCGTGCCCCGGACAGGGCTCCGATATAGCTCCCGTCTCGCTTCACCGGCAGACGGAGGGATACCTCATTGCCGTCATTATTCACCGCCACCAGTGCCTCCCACTGTCCGCAGGCTCTGGAAAAGGCGTAGTGGGTGGTGGACAAAACCAGCTCCCGATAGTCGCCGTAGGACAGCACCTTTGTTTTCGCACGAATTTGTCCCAGGGCACGGATCAGCGTCACACGGTAGTCCTGGGGCATCTGTTCCAGCGACAGTGCCGGGCGCAGGGAGGCATCGGAACCGGGCAGCTTGCGCCCTTCGATTCCGAACTCCGATCCGTAATAAACAGACGGAATCCCCGGCAGGGTGTACAGCAAGATATGGATCGGTTCAAAATGCGCCTTATCCCGGAGCTTGGTGAAGATGCGCTCCACATCATGGTTGTCCACAAAGTTGTACAAATTCAATCCGGCATCGTACATCCGCTTCACCGTATGGGCGATCTCAAAGTAATTATGATCGTTGTGACCGGAATACAGAGCCTTGTACAGCTGATAACTCGTCACACTATGAAGGGTCTGGTCGTTGACCCACAGGCTGTAGTTGCCGTGGATCACCTCGCCCATGAGCCAGAAGTCAGGCTTTACCTCCTTTGCCACACGCCGCAGCGACTGCATGAATGCAAAGTCCAAAACGTCCGCCGCATCCAGCCGGATGCCATCGATATCAAATTCCCGGACCCAGAAACGTATCACATTTCCGATATGTTCCTGCACGGCTGGGTTTTTCTGATTCAGCTTCACCAGTGCGTCATCGCCGCCCCAGTTGTCATAGCGAAATCCATCACCAAACCGGTTGTTGGCGTGGAAATTGACATTACAGAACCAGCTTAAATAGGCGGACTGCTCCCGGTGTTCCCTCAGATCACGGAAGGCAAAGAAGTCTCTGCCCACATGGTTGAAAACGCCGTCCAGGATCACCCGAATGCCCCGGCTGTGGCATTGGGCTACGAAATCCTTCAGATCCTCATTGGTACCCAAGCGACTGTCCAGCTTGTAATAGTCCGTTGTTTCATAGCCGTGTCCCACAGATTCGAACAGGGGACCGATGTACAAAGCGTTGCAGCCCAGGGATTGGATATGCTCCAGCCAGGGCAGCAGTGTTTTCAGACGGTTGATTGGCTCGCCATAGGAATTGTGAGCCGGTGCGCCGGTGAGTCCCAGCGGATAAATATGGTAAAAGACCGCTTCATCATACCATGCCATAGGAAAATACCTCCTTCATATTTCACTTCATAATAGTGGAGAAATTGGCTTGTGTCAACCGACAAAGTCCCGGTTTTGTCCAATAGCGAATTTTTTATGTCGTAAAAGCGTATATTCTGGATCATACTGAGCACCATAGCCACAGGAGGGATGCGCAATGAAGCAGGAGGAGAAAAAGCCGCTGCCTTGGGAGGCGGCAGACCCAAAGCTGCCGGTGGTTCAATCCGGACATTTGGAAAATCGAAAACAGTAAAAACCAGCGTACCGTTCATCTGAGCGGTACGCTGGTTTTTTATTTGTCCATGAGGGGACGGATTTTCCGGCGGTAGATACGGATGAAGAAGAAAGTGGTTGTTGCAAGGCTCATCAGCTCCGCAATGGGGAATGCCCACCAGACGGCGTTGACATTGCCGCTGAGACTGAGCAGGTATGCGGCAGGCAGCAGCACGATCAGCTGGCGGCACAATGATACGATGGTGGAATAGATGCCGTTGCCCAGTGCCTGAAAGCTGGCAGACAGCGCAATACATACCGCCGCAAAGGGGAAGCACATACTGATGATCCGCAGAGCACTGGTCCCCAAGGTGAGGAACAGCTCTGAGGTATCGAAGATGCCCAGCAGCACCCGAGGAATACCCTGGAAGACGGCCAGCCCCAGCAGCATAAACAGCAAGGCACTGATGCAGACCACCTTCAGGGTCTTCACGATCCGCTTCGGCTGCTGTGCGCCATAGTTATATGCCACGATGGAAATGGTTGCGTTGTTCAGACCAAACAGGGGCATGAAGAAGAAGCTCTGGAGCTTGAAGTAAATGCCGAATACATTCACCGGAACCTCACCATACTGGGTAAAGCCCTGAAGAATCCGGTTCAGACCCATGTTCATGAAAGAGCCGATGCTGGTCATGATCACAGTGGGGATGCCTACGGTCATGATGGGCAGCATAATATCCTTTTTGGGCTTCATGCAGCGCAGGGAGATCTGAATGTCCGGATTGAATTTCAGGTTGAAGAACACCGCAAGTCCGGCGGCGATCCACTGACCGGCTACGGTTGCAACGGCGGCACCGGCAATGCCCATTTCGGGGAAGGGACCCAGACCGAAGATCAGAACCGGGTCCATAATGATATTCACAATGGCACCGGTGCCTTGGGTGATCATGGTGTAAATGGTGCGCCCGGAGGACTGGAGCAGCCGCTCCCCCAGAATCTCAATGAACATGCCCAGAGACAGGACGCAGCAGATGCGGATGTACTGGGTGCCGAAGTCCACCGTAAGGGGGGTGTCGGACATCAGGTTAAAATAGCCCCGGGTCCCGAAAATACCGAAGAAAATAAAGATCACCGTGGCGAGCAGTGCCAGTACCACGCCGTTTCCGGCGGCACGGTTTGCCTGCTCCTGATTGCCTTCCCCCAGAGACTTGCTCAGCAGGGCGTTGACGCCCACACCAATGCCCGTTGCAAACCCAATGAGGATATTCTGAATGGCAAAGGAAAGGGACATGGCGGCAATGGCACTTTCCTTGATGGTCTCGTCCTCCGAGATCCGGGATACGAAATAGCTGTCTACCACATTGTAGAAGGCCTGGACCAGCATGGCGATGATGATCGGGGTCGCCATATTCACCAGCAGCTTGCCGATGGGCATGGTCCCCATTTTGTTTTCCCCCAGCTTGGGGGCAGTCGCTTGTTTTGTCATGGTGTTTCCTTTCTGAAAGATCTCTAAATTTACAATTCTACATATTCTAAATCATTTCGAGGAAATTTTCAAGGGGGCTTCCGGGATTTGCGCCGTTTTGGCGAAAAGATAGAAATATCACTTGCGAAATGGCGGTGCTATGTTATAATAGTCAAGGTGATAAGAAATGAAAAAAATGCTTTTGATCATGAACCCCAAAGCCGGTCAGTGCAAGGTGGCAAAGTATCTGTCCCAAATCATTACCGAGTTTAATCAGGCAGACTATGAGGTGACGGTCTACATGACCTCCGGTCCCGGTCATGCCATCCAGATCGCACAGGAACGGTCGGCAGGGATGGATATAGTGGTCTGCTGCGGTGGCGACGGCACCTTCAATGAGACCATGACCGGTGTTATAAGAAGCGGCAATCCGGTTTCCATCGGTTATATTCCTGCCGGGTCTACCAACGACTTTGCCAACGGTTTAAATCTGCCCACCAATGTAATGAAGGCGGTGGAAGTGGTAACGAGGGGGACTCCTCAATGCTACGATGTCGGACAGTTTGGGGAGCGGTATTTTGCCTACACCGCCTCTTTTGGCATCTTTACAAAGACAAGCTATTCCACCCCTCAGTCTCTGAAAAATACGCTGGGGTATCTTGCCTATCTTCTGGAAAGTGTCCATGAGCTGTCCCAGATCAAGAAGGAATACGTCCGGGTGGAGACCGACGAAGGGGAGATCATTGAGGGTGATTTCATCTTCGGGGCTCTTTGCAATGCCAAAAAGATGGGCGGTGTCCTTTATCTGGATCAAAATGTGGTGGACTTGACCGACGGTAAATTTGAGCTGCTGCTGGTTCGTTACCCCGAGAGGCTCACGGAGGTGACGGAGTGTATCCGTGCCCTGAAAAAGCAGGATTATGAAAGCCGGATGCTGGTCTTCCGCTCCACCACCGGCGTTACCATTACGGCAAACGAGGGCATGAGCTGGACGTTGGACGGGGAACGGGAGGAAGGTCATACTCGGGTTCGTGCCTCCTGCCTCAACTGCGCCATCAAATTGCTCCAGGGAGAATGACCCATGTATAATACCACCTTGTGTTATATCACCCGGGGAGACCAGGTCTTGATGCTCCACCGGGTCAAGAAGAAAAACGACATCAATAAGGATAAATGGATCGGCATCGGCGGCAAATTTGAGGATGGGGAAAGCCCGGAGGAATGCCTTCTGCGGGAAGCCAGGGAGGAGACCGGGCTGACGTTGACCGCCTGGCAGTGCCGGGGCGTGGTGACCTTTCTGTGCGACGGGGTGGAAGGGGAGTACATGTACCTGTTTACTGCCGACGGCTTTGAAGGTCAGCTGAAGGAGTGTGACGAAGGGGATCTGCAATGGGTCAGCCGCTCCTTTTTGGATCAGCTGCCCAAATGGGAGGGGGACAAGATCTTCCTGGACCTGCTGTGGCAGGATGCCCCCTTCTTTTTGCTGAAGCTCCACTACCGGCAGGATCGGCTGGTGGAGGCAGTGCTGAACGGAAAGAAGCTTCGCCTCGGCGCTTATTGACAAATTACTTCCTGATATGGTAAAATTCTGAAAGAATTTAAAGCTTGCCTTCAATTTGCGGCTTCGGAGGTGTTTTTATGACAGAGCGGTTTTATCAGCTGGCAGGGCTGCGATATAGGGTGCTGATGCCGACTCAGTGGGCCGGTGATTCGAATGGGCTTCTGTCCGGCTTCTGCGCAGCGGCAGGGGACTGGGATCTGGAAGCCACTTTGGAAGTGGTGGAGGCGTTGCCGGAACCGGAGGGCGTTCTCTGCTTTCAGGATGACTCCAATCGGGTATTTCGGACGGAGGATGCAGTGCTGCGCTACAAAGGCGCTGTGCGGGAGTCTCTGGATGGTGCCTATATCCGCATTCTCACAAAGGGCAGCCGAAGCACCGTTCAGATCAAAAGCAGTCACATTCCCTTCGGAATCACCTCCAAGGTCATTATCAGCTGCCTGGAGTTGGTGCACCACCTGAGTGCCGCCGGAGGCTTTTTGCTTCACGCTTCTTGGATCGCCGTGAACGGGAAGGCCATTCTCTTCACCGGTCCCTCCGGTGTGGGAAAATCCACTCAAGCGGCCTTGTGGGAGCAGTACCGAAAGGCAGAGCTGATCAATGGAGACCGGGCGGCGGTGTTCCCTGTGGAGTGCGGTGCCCAGGTCCGGGGGATTCCCTACTGCGGAAGCTCCCGTGTTTCGAAAAATGTAACCATGCCCCTGGGGGCGGTGGTTTGCCTGGCTCAGGCACCGAAGACCACCATTACCCGACTAACCGGTATTAGGGCTTTCAGCAGACTCTGGAAGGAGTGCTGTGTAAACATTTGGAATTCGGATGATATCGAAAAGGGCAGCCAGTCGGTGTCCGATGTGGTGTCCCGTGTTCCCATATTCCAGTTGGCATGTACGCCGGATCTTTCTGCGGTGCTGGCACTGGAACAGGAAGGAGTGGTGTAAATGTCTGCAACTGAACCGAGAATGTCTACTTATCTTCACGCCCGAGGTGCCCGGAATGGACTGCCCATCGGCGGTAATTTTGAATTGACTGCCCGGTGTAATTTCCACTGTCCCATGTGCTATGTCCACCTGAATGCGGACGATATCGCTGCCCGGGGCAGGGAACTGACGGCTCAGCAGTGGATCGAGCTTGCCCGTCAGGCAAGGGATGAGGGAATGATGTTCGCACTGCTCACCGGCGGTGAGCCTTTGGTGCGCCGGGACTTTTTCGAGATCTTTTCCGCCATGAAGGATATGGGCGTGATGGTGTCCGTCAATTCCAACGGTTCCATGCTGTCGGGAGAGGTCATGGAGCGGCTTTTGGAAGATCCCCCGTTCCGGATGAATATTTCCCTCTATGGCGGCAGCCGGGAGACCTATGCGAAAATGTGCGGCAATGAAGCCTTCGATCAGGTAGTAAACAATATCCGCGCCCTGAAGCAGGGCGGTGTGGATATCCGCCTGAATGTATCCATTACCCCCTATAACCAGCAGGATATGGAACGGATCTACCGGATCTCTCAGGAGCTGGGGGTTATGGTCAAGGCTTCCTCCTATATGTATCCGCCTATCCGGGTCCATGGGGATTGCGGTCATCGCCTCAGCGCACAGGAGGCCGCCCGTCGGATGGTGGAATGGGATGTCCTGCGGTTTACCCCGGAGGAGTTTAATAAACGTGCCCTGAATATGAAAAAGTATGCCTGCATGGAACGGGGAGAATGCTCTGCGGATCTGGATGAGGGCGTGAGCTGTCGTGCAGGCAGTACCAGCTTCTGGATGACATGGGACGGCAGGATGCTGCCCTGCGGCATGATGCCGGGACCGGAGGTGTATCCGCTGGAGACCGGCTTCCGGGAGGCGTGGCAGCAGCTGCGGCACGAAACCAAAGCGATTCGGACGCCCTCCAAGTGCGCCGGCTGCCAGAACCGGGAAGTGTGCAGTGTTTGCGCCGCAGTGTGCGTGGCGGAGACCGGAGCCTTTGATCAGGTGCCGGAATACGTCTGCCAGATGACGGAGGAGACCCTTCGTGTGACTTGGCAGACCTATGAAGAAAGAAACGGGTGATGAAATGGAACTGAAAAAGAAACTGATGAAACGGGAAATTGCCGGAGATACCTTTTTGGTGCCCTTAGGAAAGTCGGTCTACGACTCCAACGGATTGTTTTTCCTGACGGAAGTGGGAGCCTTTATCTGGGACTTGCTTCCCAAGGCAAACACAGAGGAGGATATTCTATCCGCGGTGCTGGCAGAATATGATGTGGAGGAAACGGTTGCGCGGCAGGATGTCCACAGCTTCATGGAAAAGCTGAGGGACATGGAGATCATTTGATAAGGAGTATCGTATGAAGGAAATCAATGTGTCCGAGCTGAACATCAACCCCATGACCATGATCGCCAAGGAGTGGATGCTGGTCACAGCCGGTAATGAAGACCGGGGATATAACACCATGACCGCCAGCTGGGGACATCTCGGCTCCATGTGGGGGCACGGCGGCGGATTGCCCACGGCAGTGATCTATCTGCGTCCCCAGCGTTATACCAAGGAATTTGTGGATCGGGAGGAACTGTTCACCCTGTCCGTGTTCCCGGAGGAATATAAGAAGGATCTGGGCTATTTGGGAAGAACCTCCGGGCGAGATGGGGATAAGGTTGCCGCCACCGGGCTGACTCCGGTATTTGAGGGGGAGTACACCTATTTTGCTCAGGCAAAGCTGGTGCTGGTCTGCCGCAAGCTCTACCAAAGCACCCTGCGTGAGGAAGGCTTCCACGACAAATCCATCCTCACCGACCACTACCCCAACCGGGACCTGCACGATATGTACATCGGTGAGATCGTCAAGGTACTGGTGCAGGAATAATACCAACAATTATCCGGGATAAAATAAAAAACGCAAGCTTTCATATCCTTTGCGGATCGGAAGCTTGCGTTTTTTTATTTATGCCTTTGTTCTTATCGGCATCACTCAGCAAACCGTTAATTCTAACAACTCAAAGCGTTGTCATCCTGAGCGGAGCGAAGCGAAGTCGAAGGATCTGCGCACCGATTTGATTGCAAAGGTCACGAAAGTGGGAAGATCCTTCGACTCCGTTCCGCTTCGCTCCACTGCGCTCAGGATGACATGGTGCGTATTGTCGTTCTTGCTGAGTGAAGCCGATAAGCATTTATGCCTTTTTGAAGAATGCCGCTGCTACGGCACCGGGACCGGCGTGGGTGCCGATGATGCTGCCGATTTGGGTGCAGTCCGGCTTGCGCCCCAGCTCCTGCCACAGGGCGGCACTGTCGGTGACATACTTCTCCAGCAGTGCGTCGGAAAGACCGGTGTAGCCCAGCAGTACCGGCTTGGTGAAGTCCACGCCGCCGGCCTTTTCGATCTCCTTGACCAGAAGGTTGTTGGCCTGACGGGAGCCTCTTGCCTTGCCCAGCATTTCGACGGCACCTTCGGTAACGGCGATCACCGGCTTAATGGACAGCAGCTCTCCTGCAAAGGCCACGGTCTTGGAGATGCGGCCGCCCTTTTTCAGGTACTCCAGCGTGTCCAGCATGGCAAGCAGACACACATTCTCCCGTTCCCGGGTGACGGTATCGGCAATGGTCTTGGCATCGGCACCGGAGTGTGCCATGGACACTGCCAGCTGAGTCAGAATGCCGGCACCGATGGTGACATTCAGGGTATCCACCACATAGACGCTGCCGGGAAAATCCATGGCGGCGATGCAGGCACTCTGATAGGTGCCGGAGAGCTTGGAAGAGAGGGTCAGCACCACTGCCTGATCCCCTGCGTCCACGATTTTTTGATATTCCTGAGCAAAGGCATCCGGGGTGGGCTGGCTGGTGGTGGGCAGTACATCGCTTTCCACCAGCTTCTCATAAAAGCTCCGGTGGTCGATGGTGACACCGTCAATGTATTCCGTGTCCCCAAAACGCAGGGTCAGAGGAACGATGACACACTGCTCCCGGACTGCCGGGATGGTGTCCGCAGAGGAATCGATGATGATTTTTACACTCATAATATGGTTCTCCTTAATCTGGAATGCCTGTCTGGCAGATGGATTGAAGATTGGATGCGATTTGTGCCAGGGCGGCGTAGAAGATCTTCCGATTCTCATCGGACAGACCGTTTCCTGCCAGCTCCACGGCGATGGAGGCACGTTCCTTTACAAAATCGGCTGCCTCCTGTCCGGAAGGAGAGAGGAAAAGCTTCGCCCGGTATTGGCTGCCTCCGCCGGTTTCCCGAATCAGAAGCCCCTTGCTGTCCATTTCGGAGAGGATCCGGGAGACAGCTGCCTTGTCCTTATCGCAGACCTCGCACAGAGCGGCGGCGGTGATGCCCTCCGGGTGGCGGCTCATGGCCAGAAGATATTGGGCAAAGGCACCCCGAAGTCCGTGCTTCTCCATTTCGTCCCGCTCGATGCGCTGAACATCCCGGGAGATGGCGGCAATGGCGGTGGTAAAATGCTCAAAACGGTTCAGCATAAAGTACACTCCTTCTTGGTAAGTCCGGAAAGGGAAGCAATGGGGTTCGATCCGGACGTGGGTATGATACCATAAAAAAGTTGCGTTGTCAACATCTCGTTATTTCAAAGTTCGAAGGTTGACAAAACGGTGGGTTCGATGGTATTCTATAGAAAAAGAGCCGAAAAGGAGAATAATATGATGCTGTCCCAAATGAAACGGCTGCTGATCTGCCTGCTCTGTGCGGCGTTGTGTCTGGCGATGCTGGGCTGTCAGCAGGAGAAGGAACAAACGGAGTCTGTCCCCACCACCGAAGGGGATGCCGTCCTGCCGGAGATCACCAGTCCATCCATTCAGGAAGTCCTCTATACCCCGGTATATGCCACCGCCTTTGGAGACACAGTGGTTCTGGCCACGGTGCCGATGGAACAGTGGCTTGGTCTGGAAGCGGATTGTGATGCCCGTGAGATCTCCAACGGCGGTCGGATCCTCTGCAATGGAGAGCATGAGAAAGAGACACCCATCACCAAGGTCCTGATTTTGGAGGATGTGATTCCCCGGGTGTGCAGTGGTTGGTTCCGGAATATGATCCATCTGGAAAAGGTGGAAGGAGAGGAGCATCTGCTGACCCATGCCGTTACGGATATGAGCTACATGTTTGCCGGCTGCGAGAAGCTCTCCGACCTGGATTGCAGCAGCTGGGATGTTTCTTCTGTGGAGGATATGACAGAGATGTTCAAGGACTGCTTTGCGCTGAGCCAGCTGCCTGAGTGGTATCGGAGCGATGCCCAATGATCGTCTTACGATATAATGAAGGTGTATATGTCTGAATAAATAAGGAGGAACATGATTATGAGTGCATCAATGAAACGTCTGCTGAGCCTTCTGCTTTGTCTGACGATGGTTCTGGCAGTCCTGCCTGTGGTGGTATTCGCTGAGGCAGAAACCATGGTATATCTGAAGCCGAACGCCAATTGGCTCCGGAGCAATGCCCGTTTTGCTGCGTATTTCTATGGAAACGGCGAGCTTTGGCTGGACTGTACCGATGCTGACGGCGATGGTGTCTATGAGGTCGCAGTCCCGGAAGGGTATGACAGTGTGATCTTCTGCCGCATGAACCCCAATACCACTGAGAACGTCTGGATCAACAAGTGGAACCAGACTGCGGACCTGACCCTTCCCACCAATGGCAATAACTGCTACGTCCTTACCGATGGCTCTTGGGATGCCGGCGGATGGACTACCTACAGCGTTGATGGCGGCGTGGGGGAGACCGGGCCTGCTGCCGTTACTTATTATGTTTCCGGCGATTTTAATATGTGGACTGCCGCTGGGAGCGGTTATTTGATGGCGGACAATGGAGATGGTACCTACGCCCTGACGCTCACCCTGACCACCGGAGTTTACGGTCTGAAGATCACGGACGGCACATGGAATAACTCCTGGGGCGTGAATGGCAATGATTTTAAGATCAATGTCATTACCGAAGGTGCGGTCACCATTTCCTTTGATCCCACCACCGGTGCCATCACCGCCTCCGGTGACTGCCTGGGCGAAACAGAGTCCGAACTGGTGATCCATTCCGTCCAGCTGGTCGGCGATATCGGTCTGACAGGCTTTGAATGGGATCTCACTCAAAACCAAATGGAGTGTACCGGGGGCGTTTACTCCATCACCTTTACCGGTGTGAAAACCGGTACCTATGAGTTTAAGTTTGCTGCCAATGGTTCCTGGGACATCAACTGGAGTACCGGTGCAGAAGTGATCTCCGGCGAGAGCTGCACCGCATGGTTAAATCCCCAGAACAACAGCTGCCTGAATGTGCTTAAGAACAATTCCACCGTCACCTTTACGCTGGATACCACCTCCATGAATCTGCTCACCGGTGAAGGTGCTGTCTGTATGGTTGTGGTTCAGGTGCCGGAGCTGATTCTGGGCGACAACGTCCTGACTCTGGATGCCGGTGACGTGGATGGTGACAGCTGGACCTACACCGTCACACAGGCCGGTACCCTGACATTCAACGTTACGTCTCTGGCTGCCGACGATGGAACCGGTGTCATCACCGAGGTGGCGGCTGAGAACATCTCTGCGGTTATGTCCACGGAGTACGCCACCCAGATCAACGGTATTTCTGTCTATGGCTTCCCGGCTGAGTTCACTGCGGATATGGGCGATGTGGTCACCATTCAGATCTGCAACATTGCCGGAGCGGCCGCAGAGCTGACCTTGACGCTGACGATGGGTACCGATCAGGAGGAGACTCCTGCCGTCCCCGGCTCTAAGGAAAACCCCATCGTCATTGAGACCCTGCCTTATGAAGTCACCGTTGAGGATGTCCATGACATTTACTATATCTACACTGCTGCCGAGGATATAACGCTGGTCATCACCAAGCCCGAGGGTAACGATGTCTACGGTCTGACCAATTATTCTCAGCCCGATGAAAACAGCTATTATATCGCGGTTACCGCCGGTGAGACCATATCCATCAACCCTTGGGGCAATAACGCCGGTACATACACCATCTGCGTTGGCGAGGCCGCTGTTTATGAAAAGGTCAGCGTCTACTTTGATGCTTCCCTGTATGGCTGGACCAATATCAATGCCTATGCATGGAACGAAACCGGAACAGTCACCGCCGAGTGGCCCGGTGAAGCCATGGTCCGGCAGGAGGATGGCATTTGGACCATCCAGATTCCCACCAACGCCACCAGCATCATTTTCAACAACGGTGAGGATTATCAGACCTGGCCCCAGACCTTCGCCGCTGATACCGTGTATGACGGCTTTGCGTCCGGCTCTTACGGCAGCACCATCGGCACTTCCTTCTATGTCACCGGTGACGGTGCCTTCGGTGATTGGGTCTGCGACAATGCGGCAGGCATTATGACCAACAACGGTGATGGCACCTTCACAGCAGAAATCCCCAATGTTGTTGCCGGAACCTATGGTATCAAGATCACCAATGGAACCTGGGATGCCGCTTGGGGCGATACAAGCACTGCCAGCGGCAACTTCGAGCTAAGCCTTTCTACACGCAGTGACATTACGGTGACCTTTAACCTGAATACCCAGTTGATTTCTATTACACAGACGGCACTTCCTGTGGAGGTCCCCACCATTACCCTGAAATACCCCAGCCTGTCCTTTGAGGACGTGATCGTTATGAATGTCTATTACGCCGCTTCCGATTTGGAGGACGTGGCGGAAATGGGTCTGATCACCTATTCCGAGAAGGTATCCGTGTATGATGTGGAAACGGCGGAGCACGTCATTCCCGGTTACGCATGGAGCGAAGCCGACGGTTACTACTATTCCACCACCACCGGTATTGCGGCGAAGGAATTGGGGGACACCATTTACTTTGCGGTCTATGCCAAGCTGACGGATGGCACCTATACCTACACCAAGCTGGTGGGCTACAGTCCTAAGACCTATGCCTATAACCAGCTCAAAACCGGCATAGAGGAAATGAGACCTCTGGTGGTCGCCATGCTCAATTACGGTGCGGCAGCCCAGACCTACTTCTCTCACAACACCGATGCGCTGGTCAATGCGGATCTGACTGCCGACCAGCAGGCTCTGGTGGAAGATTACAGCGACACGATGATCGCGGCCGTGACCCTGCCCGACAGCACCAAGCTGGGTACCATGGTCAATAACGGCGGCTACAGCAGACGCTATCCCACCATCTCCTTTGAGGGAGCTTTCTGCATCAACTACTATTTCCTGCCCAGTGCCGCACCGGCAGGGGACATCACCATGTACGTCTGGAATCAGGAAGCCTTTGACGGGGCGCAGACCCTGAGCGTTGACAATGCGACCCAGGCGATCACCATGACCCTGACCGAAACCGGTGAGTATCTGGCTGCGGTGGAAGGCATTGCCGCCAAGGAGCTGGATAATGGTGTATACGTCAGCTTCTGCTACAGCGACGGCACCACCGACTACTGCTCCGGTGTCATTGGCTACTCCATCGGTCAATACTGTAAAGCCCAAGCCGCCCAAACCGGAACCATGGCAGACCTTGCCGCCGCCTGCGCGGTCTATGGCTATTACGCAAAGCAGCTCTTCATAAAGTAAGAATGCGGTTGACCGGAAGGGGACGTAAGGTATAAGATATAAGATACAAGATATAAGATACAAGATACAAGATATTCCTTCCCGTGGCCCGTGCCTGGTAACGATTCGCAACTATGCCAGCGTTTCCACCAAGCCATGACATCTCCTGATACAAATCACCCCGGCGTTTCCTTTTTCACTGAGCAACCTTAAAGCCGTCACTCGGCGTGGCGGCGGTTGTCAGAGGTGAAAAGGGTAACGCCGGGGTGATGAGCTTCCATGGCTGCATGGCCGCAGGATGAAGGGGACGTATTTTTTTGTTGTTAATCATAGAAAATGTTAAGAAAATAACTAAAAAATGTGCGAAATTCCTGATATTGGATTGACAATTGTGGAGGCTTGATATATAATATGCTGTGATAATTGGGCTAATGTCCCTTAACGAAAGTATGCTGTATTGAAACAAGGCTATTTGGAGGTAAATTATGGAGAAAAAAAGGAGGTCGCTCGTCCGACTATTGTTTGCGTTGCTTTTATGCACGACCATATTGCTGCCGATGCTCCCATCAGAGGTGGCTTATGCTGCACCTGCGGATGCCCAGGCGATACTAAGCGGTTTTCCCTATGCCGGTGGACTGGGCTCTAGTTTACTGGTATATGATTGCGGCAATGGTGTCACCAATGATGGTGCTACAAGCTGCATGAGAATCATCAGAAGTACCACGGCGGCGCAGTTTAAAACTTATCTTTCGACAGTGCTGGCACCGAAGCTTGAGTTGGTTTACTCGGCGAACACCGCCAGCAATGAGACGGATCAGAATATGTTCCGAAAGTACAGGGCGTCGGATGGTTCTTATTCTGTCTATACCTACTATCTGGCAGGCTATGATGAAGCCAGAATCATTGTAGATACCAATCTGGACACGGTGGAGGGCTTCCAGTACACAGAGCAGTCGGGAACCACCGTGACCCCTAAAATGGTTATGTGGGGGCTGTCCACATCGCCCACCGGCTATCATCTGGAAACCACCACTCCCTTCAGCACAGATCGGAAAAATAACGGTGCGCTGATCATCATCCGCATGAGCGATAACAGCTTGTTCATCAACGATGGCGGTTATCTGACACAGATGAGCGATGAAGCCTGCGATGAGCTGTTGGCCTACTGCCGGGAGCTGACCGGCACCACCGGAACCGATGAGAAAATGGTCATCAACTGCTGGTTCCTGTCCCATGCCCATGACGATCATTTTATGGGCTTCAGCCGCTTTATCAATAAGTATCATGAAAACTTCGATCTGAAGACCATTGCTTATAATATTGATATTGAGCGGACTGACTCCACTCGTGACATTCACGATGCGGTCAATGATCTGATTGCGGAGCATTATCCTGATGTGCGCTACTACAAGCCCCATACCGGTGAGACTTTTACGATTTCCGGTGTGAAGTTTGATGTACTGTACACCCATGAGGACGCGCTTTACCCCAACTCCAGCCATAATCTGATCGTAGCGGATAATGATACGGGTACGACCTATCGTTCTAATCTGTACACGAGTAGCGGCACCACGGATTTTAACGACACTTCCACAGTGCTCAGAGTCACATTCGAGAATGAGGGTGTGGACAGCATCCTCTATGGCGATCTGAACCTGGCTGAAAGCGTTCTGGAAACCGTGTATCCTACCAGTGCTTTGCAGACGGATATCATGCTGGTTCCCCACCATGGCTTTGACTCCCATCCGGATCTGGTGAACTATGCGGATGCCAAGATCTATCTGTACACCCAGAACAAGACCTGTATTTACGGTACGGACGATGATGTTATGACCATCGACCTGTATGGCACGGCAAGATCCGACCTTGCCGCAACCAGTACCGATATGAAGCGAAACTTCCTGGCAATGTTCCCGGATATGGCGGTACGCAAGGGTGTCACACCCAATGTCGATTATCAGATCTACTGGGGCGGCAATGAAACGGCAATCATTGACATTGCCTCCCTTGCCAGCGCGACAACGCGGACGGCGATCGACAATTGTGTTGAAACCCGTGAGGCGGCAGGCGATGTATATACCGGCTGGACCATTGATTCTCTGAGCGATGACCCGGTATATGAAGGACTGATCAGCACGGACAACTATTTGTCAGCCTCCGGCTCTGTGACCACCACCGTCCCTTGGACCCAGTTTGTTCCGGCAGAAGAGCCTCTGGTCCAGAACGAGCGTTATGTGCTGATGAATATGGACAAGACATATATCATGTCTTATGAGCCTGTTAAGACAATGGCCGGTCCCAACCCGGCCAAATCCATCACCTTGGATGCGGACGGCGACTCGGAGAATACCTTTTGCTTCTCGGGTAATAATGTCTATATTGAGCACAGCGACCGTGACAACACCATGTGGATCCTGCGGCAGTATAAAGAGGCAACCGGCGGCACGGTTCTCGCAAATACGGCAAAGCTTGCCGCCTCAACCGGTGCCAACTTTGGCGGAAATGCAATTTACAAAGGCATTGAGCTGCAAAAGGGTGTCCAGTACGAAGATCTGGGTGTTTCTTACTGGTCCAGTACCGGCGGCAGTGGCGAGTACCGTTTCCTGTACTATCGCTCCAACGGTGTGACCTATAGCAGCTGCTTGTTCAAAACGGCTACAGAGTCGGATACCGCACAGCGTCCCAATTATATCCTTGAGAGCTTTGGAGACGGAACATACCTGCTTTACTTTAAAATGAGCAGCACGGATTACCGCTTTGTTTATTGTGATGAGTATGGCAACTGGGGCGTGCGCCGTTATGCCGATGGTGTCGATGGCTGCCGTCCGGTCAGTGAGATCAGCGGTGATCTTCAGGATCTGAAGCTTCGCCTGTACCGGCATAGCCGCAATACCTCCACGACTAAGAAAGTGGCGTACAAGGGTTATCAGACCTACTATGTGGAGCAGGGCACCACAGCAGCCACCGCTCTGGCAGCCATTCAGGATAATATCACCGTTTACGATCCCGACCTGATGAACCTGCACGTTCCTTACAGTGCAACCCAGGACCAGGTAGGCTACTACCGGCTGCAGTTCAGCGGCACTTATAGATCCTATACCACCGGCACCTATCCGGTCAATATCATTTACAGCGCAGAGGCCAATGATCTTGGAGTAGCCCCCAGCGATGTGGTGGTTGGTACCGTGTATGTTGTGGTCCATGAGCACAGCTGGACGGAGGCGACCTGTACTGCGCCTAAGACCTGCGCTGACTGCGGCAGCACGGAGGGTAGTGCGCTTGGGCATAACTACAGCACATTGGTCACACCTGCCACCTGTGCCACGGAAGGCAGCAATACCAAGACCTGTAAAAACTGTGGTGATACAGTAAGCACAGCAATCCCTGCCACCGGACAGCACACCTATATCTGGGGCGTTTGTTCTGTCTGCGGCTACGAGGATTCGACCTATGTGCAGCCCACCTACTACCTCTTCGGCTACATCAATGGTGCGGATCACGCATCCGAAGGCGATGCCGCAAACATGGGCGATTACAAGTTCGTAGATGGGCAGGTTTCCGCCATCTTCACGGAGGAAAGCTATGTTGGCGTGAAGACGGAAGGAAACGGCATCTGGTATGTGACGGATGGCTGGCTGGGAGAAGATGTTACCACCGCTATTTTGCACGATGCGGAAACCATCACCACGGATGATAAGCTGTACGTTCCCGCAAATCAGCATCTGATTTTCACGGTTGCGGAAAATCCCGATGGAACGCTGACACTGAGCTATGTGATCGATGCAAACGGACACAGTTATGACAGTGGCGTGATCACCACCGCCGCCACCTGTGAAAAGGCTGGCGTTAAGACCTTCACCTGTTCTCGCTGCGGCGATACCTACACCGAGGCAGTCGCGGCTACCGGACACACCAAGAAGACCCTGTCCGCTGTAGCAGCCACCTGCACCAAGACCGGCTTGACCGCCGGAACCAAGTGCTCCGTCTGTGATAAGATCCTGACGGCACAAACGGAAGTAGCCGCTCTGGGACACAGCTATGAC
>CAZENN010000021.1:178-23059 GCA_964513605.1 uncultured Oscillospiraceae bacterium | reverse complement strand
TCCGTCTCCTCTCTGCCGATTACAATGCCGAGCAGCGAGAAATAGACGAAGCTCTCCCGCTGAAAGAGGAACGCTTGGAAAAACTGAAATCGTCGGCTGCCAACGTAGACGCTTTCATTGAGAAAGCAAAACGGTATAAAACCATTGATAAACTTACACCCGAAATCGTGCGCCTGTTTATCGCAAGGATCGAGATCGGAGAACGCACCGTGAAATACTCACGGCACTCCGCTCAAAAAATCCGCATCATTTACCGTGACATCGGTGAATGGGATTACGACGATGCGGCTGAGGCCGAACAGCAACAGCCGCAGGTCGTGGCAGTGACCGTAGCACAACCGGAACTGCTGCCTGCATAAACACCGCACAATGCGGGATAAACGCAGTAAAGGCGGATGACAAACGCCATCCGCCTTTACCGCACCTACATACTGTCAGAAAATGTCCCTATGAACACTAACAGAAGCGTTTCAAGGGTTTTGTAAACAGACTACAACAGAGATGTTTCACTTCGGGATTCGAACCCTCATGACGGATGATTTGATTTTGCTGTATTGATTGAGGCAATCAAAATCTTCTTAACCTCAATGCAACGCTCCAAAACAATTCTGTTTTCCGTATATCCACCTTCCAACAGAAGCTCTAACCAATATTCGCTTTCGGCACATTCTTTCAATGCGATATGAAGTTTTGCGATAAAGTCGGCTTTTCCGTGGGCATAAAATGCTTCACGAATGTTTGCGCCAACACTGGTGCCGGAACGCACAAGCTGGTTTGTCAGAACAGATTCTCGTTTAGTTGTCTTTACTTCATTACATAATCGAATAACTTCCAACGCAAAAGCCTTTGATTTATCAAGTAAGATGCTGTTACTCATCAGAAACCTCTTTTCAATCCGTCGACGTAGCCAACACCTCAACTTATTCACTATTCATTATAACTTATAACTTCCCAAAAATCGACCCTTAAATCGAGTGAAGAGTGAATAGTGAAGAATGAATAAGTAAAAATCGACATCCTTCTGTCGAAGAATGTCGATTTTTGGTGGACGATATAGGACTCGAACCTATGACCTTCCGCACGTCAAGCGGATGCTCTAGCCAGCTGAGCTAATCGTCCGTGCGCCGAATGCTTGATTATTATAGCGCAGAAGATCTGATTTGTCAATAGTTTTTTTGTCTTTTTTTCGATTTATTTTTTGCCACCCGAAATTTGCCGCTTTTTCCGGATTATATCATATTGTCTCCCAAAAGAAAGCCTTTTTTCCTGAAACTTTCTGGTCTACTCGACTTCTTTGGTGAGAAAATAGATTCAAAGAAAAAGAAAGGGGTGCTGCAATGAAACGGATTTTAACTGTGGTTTTCATCTGCGCACTACTGCTGACCGGCTGCGCCAAAACGCCGGGTGTGAAGCTGGTATCTCAAATCAGCGTGGACTGGGAATGGGGGGCGGCGGACCGAATCTATACAGACCCACAGAAAATACAGCGAGTCCTGAACCAGATGCGGCAGCTGGGGCAGCGGTTCGCTGCGGACCGGGACCCGGTACAGCTCAGCGACCCCACCGTTACCCTTACCGTCTCCTTCACCGATGGAAGCTGCCACCGGCATCAACTTAGGGGGGATCGCTACATTCAAACGGACAGTCTTCTTTGGCAGCAGGCAGACCCAGCGCAAATCCAAAGGCTGCAATTTTTACTGAAGGCCCTGCCGGGAGATGAGGGTTGAAATGGTCGAAAAATAGTGGTATGATATTGGAAAATGAATGGATGTTAGATTATGGTCATTCTTTGGATTTGTCTGGGAATACTGGTGGTATTGGTCGCATCGGTGATCGGAATTGCTTACTATTGCTTCCGCAGAGCCTTTTTGTGTCACCGCAAACCTCCGGAGCCGGGGGAATTGGATCTGCCCCATGGAACGCTCTTTGAGCCGTTTTACGATACCATGCGGCAGTGGATGGAGGAAAACCGGCACATTCCCCACCGGGAGGTTTCCACAGTTTCCCATGACGGTCTGACCCTCTGGGGCACCTTATATGAGTGTACGCCCGGCGCACCGGTAGAGATCATGTTCCACGGCTATCAGGGCAGCGGTCAACGGGATCTTTGCGGCGGTGTCCAACGGTGCTTCACCATGGGGCACAGTGCGCTGGTGGTAGATCAGCGCGGCAGCGGACGCAGCGGCGGTGGAGCCATTACCTTTGGCATCAAGGAGCGAAAGGACTGTCTGAGCTGGGTCAACTTTGTGCGAGAGGAATTGGGTCAGGATACCAAAATTATCCTCACCGGCGTTTCCATGGGCGCCGCCACGGTACTCATGGCCACCGCCGAGCCACTGCCGGAGAATGTCAAGGGCATTTTGGCAGACTGTGGCTACTCTTCCCCAAGGGAGATCATTCAGATCGTCATCAAGCAGATGGGACTGCCGGTGAAGCTTGCCTACCCCTTCGTCAAGCTGGGGGCACGACTGTTCGGTCATTTCGATTTAGAGGAAATGACTCCAAGGGATGCCATGAAGAACAATCACATCCCGGTTATCTTCTTCCACGGAGAGGATGACGATTTTGTTCCCTGTTACATGAGTCAAGAAAACTATGATGCCTGCACTGCCCACAAAAAGCTGTACATCTTCCCGGGATCCGGGCACTGCTTGGGCTATCTGGTGGATCAACAAGGGTATTCGGATGCGTTGAATGCTTTTTACGACTCCCTGCCCGGCTTGCGAACATAATAGGAAAATGGGCTATCTCAAATGATCGTTTTGAGACAGCCCATTTTATACAAAATTCAATCAACAGCCCTCCTGCAGCAATGCCAGCAATTCCTCTTTGGACATTTCCAGAATGCCGCCGGTGCTCTCCCCCGAGATGGTATCCATTAGAGCGGCTTTCTTGTCCTGCAGGTCCAGAATTTTTTCTTCAATGGTATCCTTGGCAATAAACTTATACACATGGACATGGGACTGCTGACCGATTCGGTGGGCACGGTCCGTTGCCTGCTCCTGAGCTGCCAGATTCCACCAGGGGTCGTAGTGGATCACTACGTCCGCCGCCGTCAAGTTCAGCCCGGTTCCACCGGCTTTCAGGGAAATCAGAAACACCGATGCCTCTCCCCTGTTGAATGCCTTTACCAGCTGGGCACGTTTTTCCTTTGGCGTGGAGCCTTGAAGGGTAAAGCTGCTGATCTGCCGCTGATCCAGCTGCTGGCGCAATCTATCCAGCATAGAGGTGAACTGGGAAAACAGCAAAATCTGGTGTCCGTTCTGCACCATGGACTCACACAGCTCCATGCAGGCATCCAGCTTGGCGGTGTCTCCCGTGTAATTTTCAAAGCAAAGGCTGGGATCGCAGCAGATCTGCCGCAGCTGAGTCAGTGCCGCCAGAATTTGCAGCTTCCCCTGTCCCTCGCCCAAACCCTCACGCACAGACTGGAGGGAGGCATGGTAAACCTTACGCTCCAACTCGGACAGAGAAACACGGCGAACATGCTCGATTTTAGGCGGCAGCTCCTTCAAAACATCTTTTTTCAGCCGCCGGAGGATAAAGGGCTGCACCAACCGCCGCAGCTGGATGGCCGCCTCCGGATTCTGGCTCTTGATAATGGGTTTTTCCAGCTTATCCCGGAAGGCAGTATGGCTGAACAGATACCCGGGCATCAGGAAATCAAACAGGTTCCACAGCTCGCTGAGTCGGTTTTCAATGGGCGTACCGGTCAGGACAAAGCGTTGGCGGCAGGATATTTGCTTCACCGCCTTGGATATCAGCGTGGACTGATTTTTGATGTGCTGTCCTTCATCCAGGATGCAGCTGTAAAATTCCCGGCTCTGGTAGTCCTTCAGATCCTGCCGCAGCAGCTCATAGGAAGTCACCCACACATCCCGATGTTCTGCCTCCTCCCGCAGCTTTTTCCGCTCCGCCGCATTGCCCATGATGAGAGCAGCGGACAGATGGGGCGCAAAACGCCTCAGCTCATCTCCCCAGTTTAGGATCAGCGAAGTGGGACAAACCACCAAATTGGGCATTTTGACCGTCTGCTCCGGAACGGTGGTCAGATAGGAGATCACCTGCAAGGTCTTACCCAAGCCCATTTCATCTGCCAGAATGCCGCCAAAACCGCAGCTTTCCAGGGTTTTCAACCAGCGGAAGCCGGTCTTCTGATAAGGACGGAGGACTTTATCCAGCTGAGGCATCAGTACATCGTCGCTTTCCTCCACTGCCTTGAACTTGCGGATCATCTGCCGGAACTGCCGATCCCGGGTCACATGCAATCCATCACTGCCGGACAAAAGACTGTCCAGATACAATGCTCGAAACGCCGGAAGGGTCACAGTCCCTTGTTCCAGATCCTTCGGGGTCAGTTGGAGCATTTTGGACATCTCCGCCATCTTTTCCACGGAGGATCCATTTAGCTCCAAATATCTGCCATCGGAAAGCCGATGGTATTTTTTTCGGCGCAGCAGACTTTGGTACAAAGCAGACAATTCTTCCACCGGGAAGCCGCCGGTATCCAGATCTAACTGCAAAAGCCCATCGGACACAGAAATGCCAACGCCCACGGTGCTGGGCTGGATCCGCTTACTCCGAAGCTGGTCGCTCAAATAAATTTCTCCCAGTGGACGCAGTTCGTCAATGGCACCCGTCAGGAACTCATAGACGGCATCTTCATTGTCTATATAATAGATGCCTCCTTCCTGTCGGAAATGCTGCTGTGCTACGCCCACCGCCTGCTGCTCCAAGGGAAGATTTCGCCGCAGGGATGCCGTCTGGGAAGTCGGTGTGTCCCAGGATATCTCCTGATCCCCATAACGAAAAGCCAGCTTCAGGAACAGACACCCATCCTCCATATCCAAATAAAAACAGGGCGTACATTCCTCCGGCAGGTATTCCTGGAGCAGTCCATGCGGATCTGCCACTGTGACCAGTTCCTCCACCTCCGGCAGGACGCAGCTGCAAAAGGTGGGCAGATCCGAATAAGCAATGCGCATTTTGTTCCTGCTGCGCTGGAGAAGAGGATATACCCCTTCCCGGAACGCACTGCTGCAACGCAGAATCTGGCCTCCCTTTGCGGCATAGAGGCTCTGGGCACTGCCAAAGAAAATGCAACCCTCTTCTTCCTCTACATCGAGCTGGGCGTGGTTTTTCTTCTTTTGTAGCTTAATTCTTATCTTGGGATCCCGTTCCAGCAATTGCACGGGAGCATCCACGGTGTACTCCAGTTTTTCATCACGGAACAAATCAAACCAGCGGTCAAAGGCAGCACCGGTCAGTCTGATTTGATTTTGGTGCACATCGCTTCTGCCATAGCTCCAGCTGTTATAACTGCCATATCCCCGTTGCGTGAGGGCATGAAATTCATCAAACTCATCCATCAACAGCCGAATCAGCTCCTGAGAACGTGGATCAAACTGCTCCATGGTATGGGTCAGGGAGAAGGTTTTGCCATAGGAAATGGTATTTTTCTCATGAACATTTGTCAAAAATCCTTTGACGCTTTTCAGCACATACATTTTATCCCTGCCCAAGCGAAAGCTCAAAACGGGATACTGATCGGAAAAAACCGGCATCTGGCTGATTCGGGGCAGCAAGCGAACCTCCCCTTGTACCGGAACTACCGCCCGTTTGCTTTTATTCAGGTAGGTCTGCAGCAGCTCCTGCATACAGCTATCGCTGGTGGTTGCTTCCATTTCCTCATATTCATGGCTGTAGGCGATCACGGTTGCCGCCAAGTGCTTACATATCCCATGTTCCAAATAACGGTGGCAGTTGCAATATAGAAACAGGCTGCCCGGTTCTCTAGCCCGGATACGCACCTGATACTTCAAGGTGCCCCGAACGATGCTTTCGATCACCGTCTCACGGCCTTTCTGACTGACACGCAGATCTTTGACCCGATTTTGATAATAGTAATCCTCTCCCCGTTCCCAGTCCGTTCTATTGAATATCTGCCGAAACAGCTGTTCGTTAAGCTCCATCTTATTTCCTCCACTGCCGCAAAAATAAAACCTATTTCACCCTGATAACTTGCATTTAGTCATTATAACACAAATCCAGCACAAAAGATAGAGGTAATGACCGTATTTCGCATTATATGTTAAAAAAACGACTCCTCCGATGGGATTATTCCCTAGGGAGGAGTCGGTGTATTTCAATTAGCCGGATATTGATAACGCTGCTCGGTTTTCTCTATCCAATGTTCAATCAGTCAGCTCAGTTCTCTGTCTGGCAACCAGAACGAAACGGCCATTGTCTTCGTGATACGAGCATGTCACCAGAGTGAGCAGCCGGTCACCATATTCTGCGGTAACACCGGTATCATAGAGCGCATTCTCTTTATAGTATGCGATGGCATTACGATAGTCCTCTTCATCCACTGCATCAATAAACTGATAGAACTTGAAAACATCCTCATACTTATAATATACACGGTCATAGAACACCGCAAGAATGTCATAAGTTCTGGTTTCGTAGAGGGTCGAGTATTGGACCTGGGGATGCTCCATCCAGAATTCCTCGTCCACATAGCTCATCAATGTGCGGAACATGGTACCGTTTTTCATATTATGACCATAGATGATCAGATTGTCGCTTTCCGGCTCCAGACTACAGGCATCCTCCAAAAAAGGCACACCGCCGCGGCTGTCATCGCCGTTAAAATCTCTGCGCAGGTATTTCTCCGGTTCATCGGGGGTGTACATGACCGGATAGTCCACCACGGTATTCTCGATCTTGATCCACCCGGCGATATCGGGGTTTTGCTCGAATAATTCAGCCAATTCCGGGATCATTTGGGGCTCCGTTGGTTCCGGCTCGGTTGTGGCTTGGGTATCCTCGCTGGTGGGAGGCTCCGTCGCGACTGTAGTGGGTTGCGTCTGGGTGGACTGCTGCGGCGTGTCCTCAAGGACCGATTCCCCCTGTTCCATCAATTGTGTAACGATCAGCCAACACAGTAACGCTATGACAATGCAGGATAGAATTAGAATTACCTTCCCAATTCGGCGTTTTTTCTCCATCTGTATGTTCTCCAAAAAATAAGCGGTGGGTGTAGCACCCACCGCTTACTTCTAAAAAGTTATTTTACTTGATGAGCTTACGCTTCGTTACATAAGCGGCAACAAGCAGCACACTCATAAAAGCAACCAGAGAGATGGTCATGATGACGGTATGATCGTCGGTCTTGGGCACCTCGTCCAGATCGGGCTCGGCAGGAATTTCCACATCGGAACCAGCGTATCCACAAACCTTACACTCCTGATGCTTCAGACCAGTGCTGTTGTGACCGGGATTGCTGGTGATGACCCACTCCAGATCATGGGCAGCCATATCGAACAGCTCGCCACAGCCATTGGCACATTCATGCCAGTGGTTGGTGCCATCGCAGGCCCACTTGTCGCTGACCTTATGACCGGTAGCTTCCAGAACCTTGGACTCTACTTCGTCACACTTAGAGCACTTGCGCTCGGCCTTGCCATCGGTGGTGCAGGCAGCCTCGGTCTCGGTGGCCCACTCGCCCCAGGTATGAGCATCAGCGGAAGGCAGAACCTTGGTCTCCACCGCGTCACACTTGGAGCACTTACGCTCAGCTTCGCCATCTTCGGTGCAGGTAGCCTCGGTCACAGTGACCCACTCGCCCCAGGTATGAGCCTCAGCGGAAGGCAGAACCTTGGTCTCCACCTCACCGCACTTGGTGCAAGTACGCTCAGCCTTGCCATCGGTGGTGCAGGTAGCCTCGATCACAGTGACCCACTCGCCCTCATGTCCGGTGGCTTCCAGAGCCTTGGATTCTACCGCGCCGCACTTGGAGCACTCACGCTCAGCCTTGCCCTCTTCCGTGCAAGTGGGCTCGGTTACGGTGGTCCAATCGCCCCAAGCATGGGCATTGGCGGAGGGCAGAACATTGGTTTCTACCTCACCACACTTGGAGCACACACGCTCCTCCTTGCCATCGGCAGTGCAGGTAGCCTCGGTTACGGTGGTCCAATCGCCCCAGTTATGTCCGGTGGACAGAATGCTCTTAGACTCTACGGCATCGCAATCAGCACAGGTGCGCTCGGCCTTGCCGGCTTCGGTGCAGGTGGCTGCCTTAACGACATTCCAATCGCCCCAGACGTGGATACCGGTAGCATCCAGAGACTTGGACTCTACTTCACCACAGGCAGAGCAGGTACGCTCAGCCTTGCCGGCTTCGGTGCAGGTGGGCTCCGTTACGGTGACCCACTCACCCCAGCTATGGCTGCCGACCGCAGGCAGAACCTTGGATTCAACCTCGCCGCACTGGGCACAGGTACGCTCAGCCTTACCATCCGTCAGGCAGCCGGCAGCGTCAACGGTGGTCCAGTTGCTCCAGACGTGTACGCCGGTAGCGGACAGGGACTTGGACTCTACCTCACCACAAGCGGAGCAGGTACGCTCAGCCTTGCCGGCTTCGGTGCAGGTGGGCTCCGTTACGGTGACCCACTCACCCCAGCTATGGCTGCCAGCTGCGGGCAGAACCTTGGACTCTACTTTACCACAAGCGGAGCAGGTACGCTCAGCCTTGCCGTCCTCGGTGCAGGAGGCCTTCTTCACAGTGGTCCAGTCGCCCCAGGTATGATCGACCACAGACAGTTCCTTTGTCTCGGTCTCGCCACAAGCGGAGCAGGTACGCTCAGCGGTGCCGGTAGCGGTGCAGGTGGGAGCCTTATCAGTGTTCCAGTCACCCCAGACGTGCTCGGTGCACTCAACAGTGACATAACCAGCAACAGCAGAAACAGTCAGACGCTCGTCATTCTCATTGGAGATGTTGTCGATATTGACGCTGACGGCATATGTGCCGGGAGCGGCATCATCCGCAACTTTGAACTTAGCGGTAAACAGGACACCGCCGGTGCCATTAACCGCATTTGCAGTGGTTACAAAGGCTCTGGCCGGATTGGTAATAAACAGACCCTTGCTGGCTTCGCCCTGCTGGATGCTGTCCAGAGTCAGAACGGAGTCGAAAGTAATTGTCATGCCATAGCCACAGAAATCATCACCGGTCAACGTGAAGCTGATGGTAACCTCTTCGCCAGCCTTAGCGGTGGCACTGGAAGCGGAAACTGTGGCGGCACCAGCGGCAGAAGCCACTGTAGCAACGCTTGCCATAACAAGCATTACAACGAGAATAATACTGAGCAGCTTTTTCATAGAGAATTACACACTCCTTTGTATAAAATCAGGCTTCATAGGGGAGTTCGGTAACCAGTCCCGCATAGTAACGCAAGATCAAGGTTGCGTCCTGGTTATTGATTACGCCATCCATATTCACGTCGGTGCGCTTCAAACACAGTTCATCGGCTTCGATCAAGCCGGCGTAGTAACGCAGAACCAGTGTGGCATCCTGGTTGTTCACAACGCCATCGTGGTTGGCATCGCCCCACAGGCAGTCGTCGAACAGCTTGATGGTCAGGTTCAGTTCCACGGATGCTTCAGTATAAACCGTGTATCCACGCAGCGCAGTACCGGAATTCTTGGAAGTGGTGCCGGAGCACTCATAGACACCGTCATCATCGGTATCAAAGCTGCCCAGCTTGGTGTTGGAGCCAGTGATGCTCAACTTCTTCAGAAGCTCGCCGGAAACATCCAGGAGCATATGGAAGATGGCTTCCAGCTCAGCGGCATCGGCAACATCAACGCTAACGCCTGCATTCTCAGCCATAGCCAGGAAATCGGTGTTCTCATTGATTGCCTTCAGTGCATTACATACATCACGAACAGTCAGCTCATCAATTGCATCCTTCAAGTCTGCATCCTTGCCGGCATTCAGGGCAGCGATCAGATCAGCCTTGTTTGCAGGGTTGCCATTTGCCAGAACCACAGTCAGAACAGTGATGTAGTCATCGTTCACGGTCAGATCCAGATCGATATTGGCAGTTGCATTGCCGATCATGGAAACGGTGTTGCTGCCAGCATCGTAGGTGGGCTGCTCCAGGACAATATTCATGTCTGCGTCCATGATATCAGCCAAATTACCGAACAGCTCAACGGCATCGCCGCTTTCGCTTACCATCTTCAGGGAGACGGTGTTGGTCTTGGGCATATCCGCATCGGAAGCCAGACCAAATTTCAGGATATCGGCTTCGGTATCATGCTCGATCTTAACCATCCAAGGAGCGGTGGTCATGGTGTAGGTTGCGATTGCTTCATTGCCGGTCATGGCAGCCTCAACGGCAGCGAAGTCCAGCATGTCAGCCAGAATAATGTTGACAAAGGCAGAAATCCCTTCTGCGTTAACAGCATCCACTGCGCTCTGGAACAGATCGTCACCCTTGGAGCTGCTGTTGAGCAAGCCGATCACATCATCCACAGCGACGTCATAGATCACATTGCCTTCAGCGGTGAGGACCGCACTGGCGATGTTGTTCACTGCCAGCTCCACGGCCAGATCAACAGCCAGTGTTCTGACATTGGGCAGGTAGCCGGTAACGCTTTCATCGGACAGGACGTCAGCGTTGATAACAACGGTAACATCGGTGCCATCGGACTCCAGCGTATACAGGGCATTGCTTACAACACCATTGACCTGCTTGTAGCCATCCTTCAGGAAGGCGGTAACATCGGAGGCATACTTGCCGCCCATGATCACAGCGTTACCGGAGACAGTACCGGTCACAGTGCCGCAGTTCGTGCCATCCAGGCAGGAGTCCGCAATATACAGCTTACCGTTGGCGGTGATGCTGCCGTTGACGGTCTTGCCGTTCAGATCCAGAATGGTGGTGCCATTGAAAATCAGGTCGCCGTCCACGTCATCGAGCAGGATAACAGCGGACTTACCGGTGACAGCGGCAATACCGGCTGCCAGACCGGTGGTATAGTCGAACTTATTGGTCATGCCGGAGGCATTCAGGTTCAGAACCAGAGCCTCGAAATTGGTGGTGGTGTTCACCAGATCCGCAGTCATGGGAATGGTCAGCTCTGCATCTGCACTCTTGTACTCCTTGATCATGCCAAGGTAAGTGCTGTATGCAGAAATATCCATACCCACCTTCTCGATCAGAGAGTCGATGGTCTTCTGACCCTTGACTGCGATGATCACATCGAAGATGCCATCCTCGGCAGGATTGATCTCAACACCATCGCTGGTCAGGATCTGCTTCACCATCTGGTAGTAGGCCTCATAACCGGTCAGGTCATAAGACTGGTTCAGCATAGCCAGAGTGTTGCTGAAAGTCGTGGTATCGGCATCGGTAGCCAGAACCATATCCACATAGTCACACAGGAACTGGAACGCGATCTCGCTGTTGACAGCGTTCATATCGTTCTTATCCACATAACCGGTGGGCAGCATTGCGCTGAGGTAGACCTCGTAAACCTTCTCGGGCAGGTTCAGGCTGATGTTCAGCGCACCGTCCTGAGCCTGGAAGGTCATGTAGTTCTTGATGCTGTTCAGACCATTGGAAACAGTACCCATCTGAGCGGGAACGCTGGTCAGGTACAGGACAAAGTCCAGATCGCTGTATTGGATGTCATCAGCGGCGTTACCCAGCTGAATGGAAGCAGCCACCAGCTGACCCTTACCATTCTTGCCCAGATCGATCAGAGCCTGAGAGCCGAAGCTGTTATCATTGAGGATCGCATTGATCAGAGTCTGAATGCAGATCTCCAGGCTGTTGTCCTCATTCATGTACAGCAGGGGTTCACCGTTCAGGCCAATGTAGCTGTAGCCGGAGTTGACCATGTCCATGGCAAAGCCCATGATGCCGTCCTTATTGCCGTCCACATTGACGGTCAGACCCACAATGCTGCCATTGCCGTCCTTCACGATCCAATCAGCAAAGGCACCTTCCAGCTTTTCCTGAGCCTCATTGATCTCGGTACGGGTGATGGTATAGCTGCCATCGGCAAACAGCGTATCGAGCTGTGCCATGGTGAAGGTGTAGGTGGACTTGGTGATGTTCTCCTCACCGTCTACCGTGTAGTGATAAGCCCAGCCGTTGGTGGGATGCTTGGGCAGCTTGACCTCCAGATTATCGATGGTGATAATCTGATCAGCCTCGCCGTCGATCTTCACGGTGTAGGACTTTGCGGTGTAGGTATAGTAGATGTTGATCTGCTCGTTCAGCTCGGTGCCCAGCAACTCTTCTACAGCAGTGCCTTCCACCGTCAGGTCGTAGTAGGCTGCGCTGCCGCCGAGCATCTCGGAAACCTTGGCATCGATCTGTGCCTTCAGAGCATCAATGATATCCTGAGTCAGAACAGTGTGACGGTCCATGGTTTCGGTGGTGATCGTAGCGGAGCTGCCGCCGCATTCCAGGATGACCTGAACCATAACCTGGCTGGTATCCATAGCGGTCAGAACCTTGGACAGCAGATAGGGGCTGCCAACGGTCTCGAACTCAACCGTGCCGCTGCCGGTCAGGACGTCCATCAGCTTACCCAGGTTCGCGCTATCGAGGTCGATTGCGGCATTGGGAGCACTCAGAGCGGCTCTGACATCGGACATGATTGCTTCCAGATCTGCGATCTTGTCAGCGTACTCAGGATAACCGGCCTGACCGACCATGATCTCCAGAGCGGCGATCTTTTCATCGTCTGCCAGCATATCGGACAGATAGCCGGACAGGGAATCGATCTCAGCAATGATCGCCTCGTTGTTATTATAATAGTATCTCAGACCTTCGCTCTGGTAATTGCCCAGAATGTTGTAGATCTTGAGCAGGTTATTAGAGTCCAGATTGTTGGCGATGATGCCGCCGATCAGACCCTTGAAGTAGGCACGAATCTCCAGGTTTTTCGCATCATCAGCGGTGCCGTCATCGGGGGTAAAGTCGGTCACATCGATAACACCGTTCAGGGCACCCAGCTTGGTCTTATCCAGCTGACCCATGGTGCTGCGATATGCGGCAAGACGATTCAGGGTGGCTGCCTGCTCATCGGCCTCAGCCTTCAAAGCGGCGGCCAGAGCCAGAACTTCTTCAACCTCACCCTCGGAGAAGTTGGTCAGCTCCAGATAGTACTGGACCTTAACGGACTTGCTGTCCCAAGCAGCACTGTTGCCATCGAAACGGTTCTCATCGCCGTTGGTGCCGTAGGTGTAGGGAGTCCAGCTCAGGTTCTGATAATTGGAGCCGTAATTCTCAGCGGTCAACTCACCGTCAAACAGCTTCAGCAGGCTCTCTGCGTCAGCAGGGTCGGGCTCACGGTATGCAATGACCACGTTGCCCTTCAGAGCACCGGAGGTCAGAATTGCCTTTGCGATATCGTTGCCATAGTTGTTAGCCACAACGGTGTACAGATCAGTTGCAACGTAGGCCTTACCAAGGGAACGGCTGATCTGGGTGTCTTCCGCCACGGTGACCACATCGCCCTGTGCATACCGAGCACCATTGACATCGTAGTCATATGCCTTGGTGATATCGGAATGGGCAGGCAGTGTCAGCTTGTAGCCATAGGGAACGGTCATTGCCTCGGCATCGTAGCCGAAGGAAACGGTATACTCCACAGGAGCATAAGTAACAGCATAGGTAATATCCTCGGTCAGAGCATCGGGCAGCTCGGTGGTCTCGGCAGCATAGTGTGCCTCAACATAAGCATCACCCCAAGCGGTCTGGGCATCAGCGATGATGCCGGTTGCCTGAATCTCAGCCAGGATCTCCTCAGCAGTGGCGTTCTCAGCCATGGTCAGTACCAGGCTCTTCTCATCATAAGTAACCAGCGCAGCGGAGTCAGCCTGATCCTCCACGACCTTCAGAGTCACGTTGACGGTGACATTGAACATGCTCATGTTCTTCTGGAGGGTGGTCTCAGCAGCCGTCAGAGGATTCTGAACAGCAGGCACGGCAGTGGAATTGCCATCCATAGCCAGAACCAGTTCATCCAGCTCGGCATACTCCTGAGCGGTCATGCCGTCCTTGAGTACATTGTTGGAGAGAATGTCCCAGCTGTCTTCAGCCACGGGAGTCAGAGCTTTCTCCAGATTGGCGGCAACACCTGCAACGGTCTCCAGCTGGCTGGCAGTGGTTTTGTCAACCCAACCGTTCTGGATGAAGATGGAAAGGTTGTCAACCATCGTTTTAAGCGTCACATTTATGGTGCTGCAGTTGGCTACAAAAGTGACGACCTCATCATGCATTTGTGCGCCATTGTTCATCAGGTAGTCCGTCTTGGAGCCTGCATCGTACTCATTGATCATCACGCGCAGGTTCAGCATACCGCCGTTGGCGGTCATCTGATCATTGAGGGCATAAACAGCCGCCTTCAGATCATCGCTAAAGCCAACGGCACCAAAGCTGGTCTGGATGCCGGTGGTAACCAGCTTTGCCAGCTCAGGCAGAGCTTCTTCCAGAATGTACAGATTACCGCTCTGGCCGCTGAGCGTTTCGGTATTGGCAATGCCCTGGTTCATCCATGCGGAGGCACTGAGCAGAGCGGTCTGCGTATCCTCGGCAACGGTGACATACAGCGCATAGTCCACCTTAACCGCAAAGGCATTGCCCACAGAGGGGTCGTAATTGCCGGTGCCATTGGTCAGAGTAATGGTTTCAACAACCTCACCGTTGGCAACGATGTAAGCGGTTGTGGGAACCCACTCATCATAGGCAGCCGCAGTGATCACTGCGTTCTCAGTATCCACGGCAATCAGGGTCTCTGCGTCAGTGGGAACGGAGTAGCCATAGCTATCTCCAATCAGCAGCCCGGAACTCAGAAACTCTTTTTCCGCATCGGTCAGCTCGTAGTTGTTTGCTACGAGCGTTCCGGCATCGATGCTATTTTCATGCTCAGCCGCAGCCTGCGTCAGGATCACAATGCCATTATTAGACACCGATAAGACCATCAGCAATGCAAGCAAGCAAGCTACGCATCTCTTCAGAAACGACGTACTTGTTTTCATCAAATTCCTCCCATTTTATGTGCGATCACTCACACAGTTATTATAGCCTGCCGCAAGAGCGCACCATCCCTTCGGGTGCCCATTGGATACCCAAAAAAGGCATAGCTATCCTCTTGCGCCAAAAACTTTCCCTAAGTATAGCACATCAGTTTTAATTTTTCAACCTCTCGCGCACGAATATGTGAAAAAAACACCGTGTGAAATCCAACAAAATCCATATTTGTTGATTATTAACTTTTGGAAATTTAATTTTCTTTACAGGTTCTTATGGTATATCGCCGGACTCAGGAGTGTTAATAACTTCCATTTTTAATGTCCGTTTATGGAACATATACATTACGACACCGATCACCACCACACACACGACCACCACCGCGATCAAAATTCCGGTAACCTGTCCAAAGGATACGCCCAGAGAGGATTTTACACCGGTGATCTCGTATTTGATGGGACTGTACCGCTCTGCCTGACCGTATACTGACAGCAGTTCATCGGGAACGATGACCTCCTGATCTGTTTCAGGCAGATTGATGGCGATATAGTAATCCGTATCCTTCACCACGTTTGCCAGATAGAAGTGGGCATTCCCCTGCTGATCCACCACAGTGCTTTGGATCTGGCTGAGTTCCTCACCTTTATAAAGCAGCGTGGCATTCTGCTGGGCGAAGGATTCTCCCAGCCGGAACAGGGTTTCCACATTGCTCTTAGCGGAGCTGAGAAAACGCAGCACATAGCAGCTTGACACACCAAGCTCCTGGCAAAGCTCCGCCGACCCGGGAGTCATGGTGTAGCGCAGGTCATAGGCTCCTGCCTCCTCCTGCACTTCCACCAGGTTTCCATCCAGCCGCCAATGGGAACCATCCTGTGTGGCAATGTTCATGGTGATATTCCGATCGGCAATGGTATTCATGAAGTCCGTATCGATGTCCGCCTTTTTGACGAACACATCGATTTGGATCGTTTCATCCTTGCCGTTCATCTTTGCCATATTATTGTTATAGTCACTGAGGGCTTCCAAGACGGTATCCTTTGCCTGACTCCAGCCCTCCTCGTTTTCCACGGTGACCTGGATCTTCATTGCGGTGGAGATACCGGTTCCATCTTCCTTGCGAAGCGTCTCTATATTGATCGAGGCGGTCATGTTCTCGCCCTGAATTGCGGTCACGTTCTCCTGGGTGGTGGTGCTGTCCTCGTTTTCCTGAGTGGTGCCGGAGGTCGCCGAAGCCGGAGGTTGATCACTGCTGACCAGCCCCGTTCCCTGGAAGCCGGGGACATTGGTTCCGATCAGGTCACGAACCTCTTCCTGGGTACAGCTGCTGCCATCATAATAGACGGAGGCAAGCTGTTCACAGCCACGGAAGGAAAATTCGCTGATCTGCTCCATGGTATCCGGCAGCGTCACCGATACCAGCCGGTGGCAGTTATAGAACAGCCACTCCGGAATCGTCTGAATCCCGGCATAGACTCTTGCGCTGACCAGGCTCTTACAATAAGCAAACGCCGACATCCCCAGACGCTCCACCCCGGCAGGGACTGTGACGGCGGGAATGGATTCGCAACGATAGAACGCCTTTTCGCCGATGACGCGCAGTCCATCGGGCAGGTTCAGTGCCGTCAGGCTGACGCAGTCGGAGAAGGCACACTGGTCAATGGTCTGAACGCCGCTGCCCAGAGTCAGCATGGTCATTCCGGTACATTTGGCAAAGGCATAGCTGCCGATCCGGGTCACGGCTTCGGGGATGTTCACCACCGTCAGATTTTCACAGCCGTAGAAAGCCAGCATACCAACGGAGGTCAGCCCTTCCGGCAAGGAAAGACTGAGGATCTCCCCTCTCAGCTGATACCACGGTGCCATTGTGCTTTCCGAAAAATCCGTCATATCACCGGAGCCGGTAATGGTCAGGGTACCGGCACTGAAGGACCATGTCAGGTCATCACCGCAGGTACCGCTTTCCTCTTGCGCATGGGCAGTGGGAGAAAATGTTAGTACCAGCACGAATGCCATCAGGCAGGCCATCAGCCGGGAAATATATTTGTATAATGTATAGCGGCGCATGGCATACCTCCTAAATAAGTAGTATCTCTATCATAAAAACTAACTTCATGCTTCCGGGTGTTTCTTAACAATGCTAAGCTTCCGATCGGTCAACCACAAAATGCCCAGGAAAATCGCCAGAATCGACCAAATATTGCCAGCAGGCAATCCCAGTAACAACGGTGACGTCTCCGCTCTAAATAAATTCAGAACAAACCGTGTTCCACCATAAATCACCAGATACCACGCATAAATCTTGCCGCTTTTTTTCTTGCAAAAAGCCATAACCATTAGCACTGCCATAATCACCAGTGCGTTGATCAGTTCTATCATCTGGCTCGGAAAAACCACCGAACCATCCATTGCAACGGACAGTAAGACCTTACCACTGCAGCAACCATCAACAAAACACTGATATTTCATGATCGCCAGCATCACACATTCCGCTGGGGCACAAAAATCCATCAGCTCCCCATAGGGAATCCGCATCAGCTTTGCCACATAAATAAATGCCAGCGGAACGAGAAACACGGCACCATAATATGAGCGAGCACCAAACAGACCACTTTCAACAAAGAACCAAATATATGTGCTGATGGTTCCGGTGATTGTTAAAATAATCGCTACCGGAAATCCTTTCCACATCTTCACCCGATACCACTTCATCATAATCAGAATCAGTACCAGCATCGCGCAAGTTCCAATTGAAAGCACCGCAACTGTATTGAGCGTCATAGTATCTCATCCTTTTCTTTCTTACCGCTCCTTCCTATGGAAGGAGCGGTATTTTATTGATCTTGATCAGTTCGGGTTATTGATGGTAATGGGTGCAGATACATTGTATTCCACGCCGCCATAGGTAAGCACCAAGGTTGTGGCTGTAAGCGTTCCTGCCGTTGTTCTGTCATCGTCGCCTGTTTTACTATTCCAGTAACCAACCCATCTCTTACAGATGCCGTTTCCGGTCCATGTGTATGCGCTTACAGAGGTATTCCCTTCTTCTTCTGTATACAGAAGTACCGTACCGCCGGAGGTTTCTGCGAACGTTAGCGTTGCTCCGGAAGCATTGCCGTATCCACTCATGGTCATTGTGACATACGGCTGATAGTATGCTTTATAGGTAAAGGTTTGACCGCACACCGAACTTGATTTGTTATATTGATAAGCATATACCGTGGTGGAAGTATCCGTAAATGAGCTTGCTGTCTCCGAAGATGCACTTGCATAATAGGCCTCTGTGATCTTAACAGCAGGTGCAACAGTCTTGACGCTAAATTTCGGAGTATTGGCAGGAAGATTTTCGCCACTATAAGAGACCTTTGTTCCGCTCACTTCGAAGCTGAACTCTACGGCATAACTGCCGGCATACTGAAGGGTATGAGAACCGCTTTGCGCAAAGTGTGTGCCGGTACCGTCATCCGCCAGTACGATCGTAAAGTCTGCCGCTGCATTCGTCAACTGCGAACTTGTATAACCACCATATTGGTTAGAGTCATTGCCGTAAGTGTATTGCAGCGTTACCGAACTAATATTCTTGATTGGCTTGTTCTCAAAATCCTTGATGTCCACATTCAGACCGGAGATGGTATAGCTGTCCATAAAGCTGCCGGTCACAGTGCCATCGGCATCAGTACCAAAGTTCTGGCTCTGTCCTGGGGTAAAGGTGACGTACACTCTGTTGACCACCTTCGTCACGTTGTTGGTATCGGACACATCCATCAGGAGGGGGCTTTCCTCAGTGTATGCCGTGCCGTCTGCCGCAAACACATCCCACAGCTTCAGCTGTGTCAGGGTCCAGTTGCCGTCCTGATAGCCATTGGCATCGGTGGGAACCTTGAAAGACCAGTGGTTGGCACTCTTGCCATCGGTCGTGGTCAGCTCGCCGCCAACGGTTCCCTCTACCCAGGTGCCTTCAGTCTCGCCATCCTTGACGATCAGTGCCCAGACCGTTGCCGCCGCGGAGTTGGTGATCTGCGCGTTCATGACGGCATCGTTATTGGGCTTGTACTGGTAGGTCACCGTAGCGTGATCGTAGTACTGAGGCGGCTCAGGAGAAAGTACGGTGAAGGTAGGCGCGGAGGTGGCATTGGTCAGAACATTACTGCCCACCACCACATTACTGAACTGCCAGATACCGGGACCGGTGGTGGTCAGCTCACCGACATAGTAGGAACCGTCCCAGGTCAGATCCGTATCCATGGTCTTGATACCGGAGCCCTTCATGGAATAGGTCAGCTTGGCACCGGAAAGACCGGGCATTTCGTTGTCTGCATTATCCATGATCTTTACCTGTATCCCCAGAAGCTTTTCGTTGTCCGCCATTTCCGAGGGGATATATTTAAAGGAGTGGGGGCTGGTGGTATAGACCGCCACACGCATACCCAGAACCACCGACGCGGTCTGCCACATGGCACTGTCCAACTCCATGTATTCCCCGTTGACCACCAGATATTGGAGGGTGTAGTCGCCGGAGGTACGGAAGGTAGCAGAGCCTGTCCAGATGCCCGAGCTGCTGTAGACAAAGTCCACATTTACCACCGAGCCATCATCCTCGTTCAGATACCGTCCCTTAACGGTAGTGGGAAGCTTGGTTTCGTCATCGGTAGTGAATTTCAGTTTCAAATCTACAGAACTGGAATTTGCCGCCGTCATAACGGACACATGATTATTTTCCGTTGCCTGGGTACAGCTCAAAGACGCCACGGTAAATCCGGTGACTGTAACCGACAAGGGGGAGTCCAGCACATAATCCACGCCATCCAACTGGACCGTTCGCAGCACATAATTACCGGGAGAAGTAAAGGTATGGGTAGACACCCACTTGCCGCTGTCGTCAGGCTGGAAGGTCATGACCTGCTCCCGGGCACCCTGGGTGGCATTGATGGCCCGCAGGAAGAAGGCGGTCACCGTAGTCGGTTCATCGCCATCTACCGTCACCGTAACGGTGGATGTCATCGGCTCAGCGGCAGTATCGTAATCAAAGGAAGTCTTGTCCACAGAGGCAGAGATCCGGCGTTCCGCATTTTCCAGCGTCTCGTTGCCGATGGGATTCAGAGCCTCGCTGCTGCCAAACTGGATGTTCAACTGCCCCTGAATATCGGCGGCCGCCAGAACCTCCTGGTTGGTCAGCTCGGTACCATCCAGATACACAATGGCGGTGACCCGGGTGGGAACATTCTGCTCCAGGGCGGTGATGGCATAGGTGGTCTGACCTGTGTAATCCTCGCCCAGGTTGATGCTGTTGCTGGTGGATAGAACCAAGGGAACGATCACACGTCCGCTGGCGGCGTAATAATGCTCCGTATCCATCACCGCAGTGGCCATCAGCTTACCTTGATCGTTTACAAACGCCACATTGAATGCCTCCAGCAGCTTCAGGCTTCGTGCCTGATCCTCGGGGGTATCGGCGTAGTAGACATAGCAGCTGCCGCTGCCTTGGGTGGTGGAATCGGTGGAGAGCAGCTCATTGTCTCCCCAGACCCGGTTTTCACCCTCATAGCCGGTGACGGTGACCACCGTCTCCATCTTCGGCAACGGAGCAGCACCGCCCAGCTCCTCTTCTGTCATAACAGCGTGGCTATCTGCCTTATACCATACGGTGACCTCTGTTTCCGTACCATCCTCTGCCGTTTCCTTGGTAACGACTTGATAAAGGTCCAGAGAATAGGAAACGGCATTGCCTTCCTCATCCTCGGCGGAAAGCTTGACGGTATACAGCTCCACCTGATTGCCGTTGGCATCCTTGCTCACAGCCCGAACTTCGCTTGTTTCAGTCAGGACATTGCCTTCCAGCGTCAGGTAGCTTGCCACCGCGTTGGTGCGTACCCACAGATCCACTGCCAGACCATAGGTATCCTCCGCTACGGGGATACCGCCCTTGTAGTTGCCGGTATTCAGGCTTTCGGCATAAGTCATGTCGTTATTAAAGAGATTGTAATCTCTGGAAGCGGTGGTCTGGATGTTGGCTTTCACCGAGGCAGGAATCGTGATGCCGCTCCGCTTCACCGTGGCACTGATCGACAGGTTTTTTACCTCAATATAACCACCGGTACGCTCCTCAAAACGATAGAGGATACCATTGGTGATCCTTGCCTCTTGTGTGCCTGAAAGGTAACCCACAGCATTAGAGGCTCCGATGCTGCTGATGGGGGTATTATCAGTACCAATGGTACAGGCACCCACATTCACCAGGTTGTTGACGATGGTGTTCAGTCCACTATCTTTCCACTTCAGGGAAGTACCGGATTCGCAGATGGTCTTCAGCTTTTCCAGGTCGGAGGCAATGACCCCTCGATCCTTGATGAACTGTTCCAAATTGGTAACCTGGACACCTTCCGCCTTTAAGCCGGAAGTGGTGGAAGCGTAGATTTCCTCGGCGGTACAAACCACATAGTTGCCTTCGCCGTTATTTAAAAAACGCTGCAGGTTCACCAGGGCTGCCATCGCCTCGGCCTCCATATCGAATGCCTCCAGAAAAGCGGCGTACATATCACGCAGGTTCTGGATGTCCTCAATGCTGCAGGTGGGATTGCTGAGGTCTTCATCACTGGAGTTCATTCTTGCCGTCATGTACAGACCCATCATAGTGGCAAGAGAGGGCATATACTTATCGTTATTGCCCAAAGCCACATACTGGTTGGCAGCAGCCAGATTCAGGTTGTTGGCATTGCTTACCATGTTGTAATACAGCGCCGCAGCACCCACCGCCTCGATCTTTGTGGAAGAGATGGCACGGACACCATAGTTCTCGGACACACCGAAATATCCGGGCTTATCCCCATCCGCTGGGGTCCAGGTGGCGTAGCCGAAGTTACTGGACAGCTGGGTGATTCTTCCGTCCTCACCGTAAACCGCACCGTACAGAGGGCTATCCAGCAAGGACGCGGTATTCAGCTGGGCAGGGCGCAGGATCAGATTCTCCAGACCATAGGATTCATCTGACAAATTGATCAGGTTACCCCAGGTAACGTTGGAATCGACCACCGACTGCCCTTCCGCGGCACTGGAATCTCCAACCTTGGATTCCCCGGGGACTGTCTTTCCGTCGCCTGTTACCAGTGCGACCTCCAGGTTACCGTTGGCGGTCACAGTGGTACTCATCCCCTTGACCTCCGGACGGCGGGAGATGGTAAGCCACGCAAAGGTCGCTGAGCTCATCATTGCAATGGACATCGCCAAAAGCAGTGCCACAGATATGATCCTCTGCCGCAAGCCGGGCAGGGCGGCTTTATATGCCTTGATTCGTTTTTTTGTTTCAGTCACTGTTCGGCACCTCCTGTCTGCTCGGATATTGTTTGTGCTTCATAATTGATAAAAAAGGTTGCCTGGGTCTGCTCAAAGCAGATTCCGTTATAGCTCCAGCTCAGGTTAAGCCGGTAAGTACCCGGTTGAGGAACGGAATCTCCTACGCTTAAGATCAGGCATTGCCCGGTTTCCCCATTGGAATCGGTTACGGTCAGGCTTCCCTGGGAAAGATCCACCGGTACATAGGCTTTCCCGGTCTGTTCTGCCGTCAGCATATCCACAGAATAGTTCAAAACACAGCCCTGCCAGGTATCCATTACGTCCACCACAAGGGGAGCGTCCGCTGTCAGGATACGGGTGCTCATTTCATACAAGGGTGCCGCGTCCGCCGTCAGGCTCACCGCACCGCCGCTTTCGGCGGAGATGGTAACTGTCTGTTCCTGTGCCAGTGTGGTACGGGACAGATCCAGCAGCAGAAGCGTGGGCGTATCCGCCAAAGCATCCAGCAGGATCTCACCCTCTTGGTAAAACATGTAGTAATTCTCACCGTTGTCCGGACTGAACAGCGTCCCCGGTGGGAAGGGAGAAACGCCTTCCTCTGCCGCTATTCCCAAGCGCACCTGCATATCTTCTTCCGCCGTGACGTTCAGTGGGAACACAGACTCCGTTTGGAATGCCCCAACACTCTCCAGAAGCACCGCCTTATCAGCAGGTTCCCCGGTGGGTTCCTCCTGTGCGGTTGTCTCCTCAGTGGGGT
>CAZENN010000021.1:0-78 GCA_964513605.1 uncultured Oscillospiraceae bacterium | reverse complement strand
CTTCCTCGATGGTTGTCTCCTCGGTGGGGTCTTCCTCGATGGTTGTCTCCTCGGTGGGGTCTTCCTCGATGGTTGTCT
>CAZENN010000020.1:0-24150 GCA_964513605.1 uncultured Oscillospiraceae bacterium | reverse complement strand
CTACGGCAAAAACAAATTCAAATCCACATCCCCCTCGATCCCAGGCACCCTGCCCTGATCGGTGTACTGCCAATAGTCCGGCTTACAGGGAGCGTTAGGATAGCTGTCGTACATGGCAAACCAGATCTGATAGTCTGTCAGCTCCTGCATATCCAGCAGCCGGTCGGCAACATCCCGGTTGAAGTAGACCATGGGCTCATAGCCTGCTTCCTCCACTGCACCGCAAAAGCTGTGGATGCAAGCCGTCATTACATCCTTCGTCATTCCATTGGTCCGGGCATCCGCACCGAAATATTCCCAGTCAAAAACCACCGGCAGGGAGATCTCATAGTCATTCAAAAGAGAAAGGGCAAATTCCGCTTCCTCCCGGGCTTCCTGTGCGGATATGGCTTGGGAAAAGAAATAGGCTCCTACCTGCAGCCCGGCTTCTTGGGCCCCTTGCAGATTTTCCTTTGCCCGTTCATCCTCATACAGCAGCCCATCCTTGGAATTTCGATAGCCCACCCGGACAAAGACAAACTCCACGCCTGCCTCCCGAACCTGCTGCCAATCGATCTGCCCCTGATACCGGGATACATCAATGCCCAAAACACTTTCGGTACTCAGGCAGGTCAGATATCCATTTTCATATTGAAAATCCTCCGGTCCATAGGGATTTTTCTCCGGCTGGGACAGCACCCACTTCCATCCGACAGCAAGACCCAGAAGCACCAGCACCGTCACCGATCCTGCCAGCACCCAGCGAAACAGGCTGGGGCTTTTCTTTTTTCTCATGCCGCAGCCTCCCTCTTTCTATCCTACTTCAAAAACAGATGGATCAACTTTTCATACAGCTTGCATTTGTAAGGCTGATAACGGACGGGCAGATCCATCCAAGTCTTTTTATCCACAACGCTTTTTTCATGGGAGAAGGCCGCAAAGCCGGTTTCTCCATGGTATGCCCCCATGCCGCTTTCCCCAACGCCGCCGAAGCCCATATGAGACGTTGCCAGGTGGATCACCACATCATTGATACAGCCGCCGCCATAGGAAAGACTCTGGGTAACGGAGCGAATGTTCCTCTTATTCTCCGAAAACACATAAAGGGCAAGGGGTTTCGGTCCTTTTTGGAGCCGAGAAATGACATCCTCCAGCTTCTCATAGGTCAGCACCGGCAGGATGGGTCCGAAAATTTCCTCCTGCATGGCATCGCTGTCCCATGTGGCATTTTCCAGAATGGTGGGGGCGATCCGCAGGGCTTCCGGGTCCCCCTCCGGCTGCTCCCCCAACGCCATCAGCCGATCAAAATGCTTCCGGTTGATGATCTTCCCGTAATTCGGGTTCTCCAAAGGTTTGTCCCCAAACTGCCTTTTGATCTGCTTATGAAGCTCTTGGATGAGTTGATCTTTTACAGAGCTGTGGCACAGTACAAAATCCGGTGCCACACAGGTCTGACCGCAGTTTAAGAATTTACCGAAGACGATGCGTTTGGCGGCCAGGGATATTTTTGCCGTTTCGTCCACAATGCATGGACTTTTTCCGCCCAGCTCCAAAATTGCCGGGGTTAAATGCTCCGCCGTGTGCCGCAGGACCTCCTTCCCCACCGCCTGAGAGCCGGTGAAGAATACGAAATCAAATTTCTGATCCAGCAAGGCGGCGTTTTCCTTCCGTCCGCCGGTGACCACCGCCACATACTCCGACCGGAAGCACTCCTTCAAAAGCCGCTCCATCAAAGAAGCGGTGGCAGGCGAATAGGCACTGGGCTTGACGATGACCGTATTTCCGGCGGCAATGGCATCCACCAGCGGCTCAATGGTCAGCAAGAAGGGGTAGTTCCATGGGCTCATGATCAGCACATTGCCATAGGGGACCCACTGCCGGTAGCTTTTCGCCGCAAACTGTGCCAACGGGGTATGAACCCGACGCTTTTTGGCATACCGGTTCATGTGCTTTAACAGATAGCTGATCTCACTGAGCACCAGCCCCGTTTCACACATAAATGCCTCATAGTCGCTTTTTCCCAGATCCTCTTTCAAAGCGGCATGAATTTCAGGCTCATATTTTTTGATCGTCTCATACAGCCGCTTCAGCTGGGTCTTACGAAATTCCACAGGCAGTGTAGCACCGCTGTGGAAAAACCGGCGCTGTTTGTTTAGGATACTTTGGATGTCCATGGCTTTCCTTCCTTTTGAAACTGCCTCCCTACCGTTTGGGAGGGAGGCAGAAAATATTATCCCTTCACCAGCTCCTGTGCCAAAGCTTCGATCTGAGCCTTGGAGTCATCATTCAGAGCACTGAGAATTTTTACATTGTTCTGGGTAAAGGTCAGGTTCTTGCTGCTTTCCAGCATTCTGGTCATGACCTTTGCGGCTACGGGAGCCCAGGAGCCGTTTTCCATCATGCCTACGGTGCGGTTTTGGAAATTCCGCTCTGTCAGATGGTGGATGAAGGTCTTCATGTAGGGGAACACATCACCATTGTAGGTGGTGGTGGCCAAAACCAGCTTTCCGTAACGGAAGGAGTCCTCCACCGCCTCAGCCATATCGTCTCTTGCCAGATCGTGGACGGAGACCTTGGGGCAGCCCTTTTCCAGCAGGGTCTTTTCAAGCAGCTCCACCGCCGCCTTAGTGTTGCCGTAAACCGAGGTATAGGCAATGACCACGCCCTCGCTTTCCACCCGGTAGGAGGACCAAATGTCGTATTTTTCAATGTAATGCCCCAGATTTTCCGTCAAAACCGGTCCATGCAGGGGGCAGATAATGGCAATATCCAGCGTGGCCGCCTTCTTAAGCAGAGCTTGGACCTGGGCACCGTACTTGCCCACAATGCCGATGTAGTAGCGGCGTGCTTCACAATCCCAAGGCTCATCCGCATCCAGCGCGCCAAATTTGCCGAAGCCGTCAGCGGAGAAAAGCACCTTGTCATAAGCATCATAAGTCACGATGACCTCCGGCCAGTGAACCATAGGGGCGGTAACAAAGGTCAGAGTATGCTTACCAAGGCTCAGGGTATCCCCCTCCCCCACCACAATGCGGCGGCTTGCATAGTCATCCGCGAAGAAATTCTTCATCATGACGAAGGCCTTGGCAGAGGAAACCACCTGCGTTTCAGGATAGGCATTCAAAAACCGGGCAATATTAGCAGAATGATCCGGCTCCATATGCTGAACCACCAGATAATCCGGCTTTTTATCCTCCAAAACAGCGGAAAGATTTTCCATCCACTGGTCATAGAACCGGGCATCCACCGTATCCATCACGGCGATCTTCTCATCCATGATCACATAAGAGTTGTAAGCCATGCCGTTTGGCACGTCATATTGTCCTTCAAACAGGTCAATGTCACGGTCATTGACACCTATGTATTTGATATCTTGGGTAATGGTCATCTCATAGTCTCTCCCTATTTTAATTTTACAGACCCATTATAACGGTTTTTGAACGAAATGTACAGATGTTAAATTTACAAATTCAACACCGGTTCTCGTAGCGACCGGCGTCCTCAACGGTCCGACCGCACCATCAGGACCATACCGCCCCAGGGTTTCCGCCATGCAACCTCCACAGACAAATCCAAATACTTGGCAACCAGTTGGCAAAGTTTCAAAAAAGTTGGCAAACTGATAGATATAGTTGGCATCCTTTCAAATTAGTTGGGATGTTTGCAAAAAAGTTGGCAAGTTGAAGGCTTCAGTTGGCAAAGTTGTTGACATTTTTGATTCCACTTGGTAAACTATCTGTAGATTAGCTGAGGGGTGATGATATGCAGGCGGAAGAATTGCTGGCATTAGTGAAGGAAATCAGGCATCAAAAAACAGAAAAGCAAAATATCGAACTAAAAGCAGCCAATAAAGGTTGTCCCACACGGTTATATGATACATTGTCGTCCTTTTCAAACCAGGATCAGGGCGGTGTTATCATATTCGGTATAGATGAAAATCAGGATTACAAGGTCGTTGGGGTATATGACCCACAGGATCTGCAGAAGAAGGTCACACAGCAATGCAACCAAATGGAGCCGATGGTACGCGCCTTGTTTACGATTTGTGAAGTAGATGAAAGGATCATCGTATCTGCGGAGATTCCCGGTGTGGATATTTCTGAGCGACCTGTATTTTACAAGGGTGTAGGGCGCATTCGTGGTTCCTATATCCGGGTAGGCGAATCGGATGAACCTATGAGTGAGTACGAGGTGTACAGCTATGATGCATTCCGTAAGCGTATTCGTGATGATATTCGGTTGGTGGAGAATGCCAGAATGTCTCTGTTTCATCAGGAAAGGCTCGCAAAATATTTTTCAGCAGTGAAACGCAAGCGAGCGAACCTTGCTAATAACGTATCAGACGAAGAAATTCTGGAGCTGATGGGCGTTACCGTTGATGGCAAGCCCACATTAGCGGGTGTTATGACCTTCTCTTTGTATCCTCAAACCTATTTTCCACAACTTTGCATTACCGCTGTGGTCGTTCCCGGCACTCAGATCGGTCATCTGGGCGATGACGGGGAACGATTTATCGACAATCAGCGCATCACAGGCGCAATCCCGGATATGCTGGAAGCCGCTGTGGATTTTGTTCGCAGAAACAGCAGAACCAAAACCATCATTGATGAAGATGGACAGCGTAACGATAAGCCGGAATATCCGGTAAAGGCTGTCCGTGAGGCAATATTGAATGCCCTGGTACACCGTGATTACAGTATTCACACAGAGAATGTCCCCATTCGCATTGAAATGTACCGTGACCGTATGGAAATCATCAGCTGTGGTGGATTGTATGGAAAGATCACCATAGACTCCTTAGGAAAGGTTCGCCCGGAAACCAGAAATGCGGCACTGGCCAATATGCTGGAGCTGCTGGATGTGACAGAAAATCGTTACTCCGGTATTCCAACCATCCGTGGGGAGTTCCGAAATGCCGGTTTGCCCGCCCCTATATTCTCTGTGCGCCACGGAGAATTTTCCGTCATATTCAAAAATAACATCTACCAGAGCGATGGCATAAAAAAGCAGGGCAATTTGCGCGATGACCTTTTAAGCTTTTGTGATACCCCCAGAACACGGTCAGAGTTGACTGCATTCACCGGCATGAGTTCATACTATACCATGTCCGCTTTCGTACAGCCCCTAGTGAATGAAGGAAAATTGAAATTGACCATCCCCGAAAAGCCCAAAAGCCCGAAACAAAAATATGTAAGAGCCTGATTGCGCAAAACGCTTCTTTGAGAAGAAACGAAGTCTTCTCAAAGAAGCGTTTATTTTTAGTGACTGGCATTATCCCCAAAGTCCGTCGGGGTATTTTCCTTCCTTTGCCATATTCCGCAGGGCCTCCATGACCTGGGGCTTGTCTGCCGCGTAGGTCACGCCGTACCACTGATCCGCGGAACGCAGGACCTTTGCGGTGGCTTTACCGGCTTGCAGCAGCTCGTCTACCGCAAAGGGCAGGAAAAATTCTGCTTTTTCCGGATTTTCAAGGGCCTTTGTCTTCATGAAGGTCTCGAATTTTCCTTCCAGCTCACCAAGGAAGCCGGGAAGGAAGCCCCACATATTCATGGAAACGGTGGTATCGGAAGCCAGCTCCACCCAATTTTCTCCGTCCTCGGTGTAACGGATGGCATTGCCCTGAACCTCAATGTGGGTCCGCTCCTGTATATAAAGAAGATTGCCCTTCTCATCGGTGGTACACACGCCTCTGGCCACATAGCCGTTGTCCGTCACGGTCTTGCCCAGCTCATAGCCCACCATGCAGTAGTCATAATCCGCACCCTGCGCCGCCTTGCACAGAGCATCGTAAATGGTCTTATAAGCGGATTTTCCGTAATAATCATCGGAATTGATCACCGCGAAGGGTGCATCCCCGATCACATCCTTGGCACACAGCACCGCATGACCGGTACCCCAGGGCTTAGTGCGACAATCAGGCACAGAACAGCCCTCAGGCAGCTTGTTCAGCTCCTGATAGGCATAGCGGATTTCCATCGGAGACTTTTCCAGCCGCTTGCCCACGGTATCCATAAAATCCTGCCGAATGGCTTCCTTAATAATGATCACAGCGGTCTCAAAGCCGGCTTCATAAGCATCAAACAGGGAATAATCCAAAATTGCTTCCCCATGGCTCCCCACAGGGTCGATCTGCTTCAATCCGCCATAACGGCTCCCCATTCCGGCGGCCATAACCACCAATACCGGTTTGCTTGCCATATTCAGCAACCTCCATCTTTCTCTTTTCTTCGTTTCGTATTATAGGGTGAATAATGTAAAAATGCAAGAAATTTTTATCACTTTGAAGTGTATAGTGAATAAATCTTCTCAGCAATACGAAAAATTACAGGGACACATACAGAATTACCAATCTGCTTATAGCTTTGTTCCAATGTTACAGACCTTGGAAATCCAAACGTATCAGGAAACCCTTGAAAGCGCAAACACTCACGAGGCGTTAGCTTTCTGACACCAAAGTCATCTCTTAGTAAGGGAATTTGATTATTTTGCTTTCCCATTGATGCTGTTAATGTTGGGCACATAGCATTTTTGATTGGTTTGATACTATCATGGTATACTCTGTAAATAGCATCATAACTGGTTACAATTTTCCGTGCCTTAATTGAAAAAGGACGGTCATCTGAGTAGTAATACATCTCACGAACAGATTTTGAACGATCAATCATATCCTTTGTTGACACGCACAGCTTCACCGGTTCCGGAAACTGAAAACGATCACAATCATATACTGATTTGAATGCAACAATGTATATCCGATCTCGAATTTGTGGGACGTTTCCGTACTCGGACGCGCACATAATACGATATCTGACATAATATCCACATTTGATAAGCGTATTATAAATAATTTGAAATGTATTTCCATTATCATGCTGTACAAGGTTTGCCACATTTTCAAGAAACACACAGCGTGGCAGATGAGTATCAATAAAACGAACCACTTCAAAGAAAAGGTTGCCCCGGTCATCCTGAAACCCCTGCTGTTTTCCACCAACGGAAAATGCCTGACAAGGAAAGCCTGCTGCAAGAACATCAACAGGCGGTAGTTCATCAGCATCGATCTTTCGAATATTTTGCTCGATCAGAGTAACATCGTTAAAATTGGCCCTATATGTCTCACAACAATCATGATCGTTCTCAATTGCCCATTTTATTTGGAACCCGGCTTGGGTAAAACCAAGATCGATTCCCCCAATTCCTGCAAAAAGACTGCCGACCGTCATTGTCAGCCCTCCTCCGGGTCATTCCTCAATTACCAAGGTTCTACCTGCACATGGATAGAATTCGGTACAGAAACCAATTGCACATCAAATTTAAGAGATGGTTCAATCCTGCTGGATGCATTATGAATTCTCATTGTCAGCGTCCAACCTTCGTCACATACAATTGTGACTTTGTTATTTGACCCCGGAACCATATCCATGTGATAAAAGCAAGTTGGGAGCTTCAATCTCGAAACATCAACGATTGATCGATGTCCATTGGCTGGCTTATTGAGTGATCCTGCAATGTTGATCGCCTCCACCCTGGTCGTTCTGCGTAAATCATCCGTAATAACCTTATAAAAGTCATATCTGCCGAGCATATACTCAATCAATTTTTTAGGAACGCTTGTATCTTTTTCTGAGAGACGCTTCATTTCCTCCAAAAAAGCCTTTAAGACAGGTATATAATAGCGTTCTGCTTTATCGGGAATGTCATTCCACAACGGAATTGCCTCTCCCCTTGTAATTGCATTCTGACGCCATTCCTTTAGTTCGTTGAAGATTGGAACAACTGTCTCAAAATAAGTATCAGAACAAGGAATGCCGAACCATTCCTTTCCAAAGTCGATCGTTGCGGAAAGCCGACTATGCTTTACAGCATGATGGTTATGTTTGCAGGAAAGACCAATTTCCCAGCCGTTCATGCTGCGTATGCACACAACATCACGAACATCTCCGGCAATTCCCTGTGCATCCGTCTGAATAACCAAAGTCAAAGTCCCGTTACCATATTCCAATTGAGGTTCTAAACGCATCACAACTCTGGAAGCGGCATCCGCAGCAAGCACAAGATTTTCAGAAAGCCCCATATTTTCAGCCTTTTCAAACGCAGTACGGGCTGTTCGTAAAGCCTCAGAATCCGAAATCACAACAGAAGCCGCATGATTATTCCTTATATGCCGTTCAAGGGAGAGAAGGCAAGCATATTCATATGCCTTTCCCTGCTCTGTATTTGTCAGTTTCATTGGGTTCCTTTCTTTTGGTTCATTAAATTATCGTAAATAAGGTCTGATATAATTTGCAACAAACTCAGCAAGCTTAACCGGCACAGCATTTCCAATTTGCTTATATATGCTTGTTAAATCACCAAAAAACTGAAGATCCCGAGGGAATGTCTGTATGACCGCAACCTCTCTCCAGCTCAATCTCCGTGTCAGACCATTATCGCCAAACTTCCAAAGGTCTTTATCGATTTTTTTCATATCAGGTGATCCCGGCCAGAGTGTCACCTGTTTTGCCATAGCCGGAACCGTATACGCAACCTCATCCCAATGCCGTTTTCTATTACGGGACATATATCTCGAAGAATAAGAAGCATTGCAAACATCATCCGGATTAGCTTGAGGCATATCACCAATGGCCTCACGAAGGGTCATTGTTTCTCCGTTTGTAGCAGGCAATTCAAAATTGCGGATATTCAAGTCCTTTCTGAAACCGACAATAATGACACGTTCACGATCCTGAGGAACTCCAAAATTTTTCGCATTTAATAGCTTGTAGTAAACATCATAGCCACACTGTTCAAAATCCGCAATAATGGCTTCGATGATTTTACCGCCACCCATGGTCAATAAGCCTTTTACATTTTCACCAATAAATGCCATTGGTTTATTCTGACGTACTAATTTTACATAATGCTTGTATAAAACATTTCTGGAATCATCTATTTTTCTTGGCCCACTTAAACTAAACCCCTGACAAGGAAAACCACCTAAAATCACATCAGAAACAGGGATGGTCGCATAGTCAATTTTTGAAATATCTCCACAGACCACATTGGCATTGCTCCAGCTCTGATGAGTTTTACAGGCATCCTGGTCAAAATCGTTTGCCCAGATCGTTTTGTAACCCGCCCGGTGAAAGCCCATATCAAGCCCACCGGCACCGCAAAACAAACTTACTGCCGTAAATTCTCTCATCGGTACTAACTCCTTTACATCCAATTATTGATATTCAGATAAATACTGTCGCTTTTCATCTTATCCCAAGAAAATTCCCCCACCAGCTCCCTTGCGCTGATCGGTTCATCATGCTCGATGATACCGGCTGCTGCTGCCAGATGGCCCAGAAGCTTCTCCGGTTTCATTCTCAGGCGAAGCTGTCCTAAGTCCAGATCCCGATCCCGTTTGCTCAGGCGGCGGCCGTCCTTTGCCAATAGCATGGGGACATGACCATATGTGGGGTGGGAAAATCCAAACAGCTCCTGTAAATACATCTGCCTCGGTGCGGAGCCTAACAGATCCATGCCCCGGACTACCTCCGTGACACCGGCTTCTCCGTCATCCACCGTCACCGCCAGCTGATAGACATAGACCCCATCGGCACGGCGCACGACGAAATCTCCACAGTCTGTGGAAAGATTTTGTTGAAATTCGCCCTGTGCCAGATCCCGAAGCCGGTACACCCGATCCGGTACCCGGACACGCCAGGAGGGCAGCCGGTCCTTTGGTGGGTTTTTCAGATCCCGACAGGTACCGGTGTAGACATAGGTGCCATCGGACAGGTGGGGAGCGTTGACGTTGTGAAGCTGACTTCGGGTGCAGTAGCACGGATACAGCAGTCCCCTGTCCTTCAGCTGCTGAAAGTAGTCATTGTAAGCATCGGTGCGCCGACTCTGGGGCAGGGTCTCCTCATCCCAATCCAGTCCCAGCCACTGTAGATCCTGACGCAGAAGCACGGCAAATTCCTCGCTGGTCCTTTGGGTATCCAGATCCTCCATCCGCAGCACCAGCTTCCCATTTTGTGCCCGGACGGAAAGCCATGCGACCAGTGCCGCAAATACATTGCCCAGATGCATCCTGCCGGAGGGTGTGGGAGCAAAGCGTCCCACCACCGGTTTTGTATTCATCACAAAACGCCTGCCTCTCTTGGGTAGAGCACCAGCACACTTCCATGCTCCACGGAAATGCTGGCAGTATTTCCTATAAAATGATTGCTGACCCCCAGAGGAAATCCGGCACTGAGGGTCCCTGCCTCCATGGTGTATCGCAGCCCCCGGATGGTGACGCCTTCCGCATCCTGACCCATGCAGAATACAGAAACGATCCCCTCTTGCAGGGCAGGCAGGGTGATGGATCCATCCTTTACCACGGTCACTAAAACATCCTTGCCCACCAGCGTTCCTTTCGCCCCATGGTTTGCCAAAAATTGGAGAGTCTGAAAATTGGCGATGGTATGATCCAGTCTGGGACCTTCCAGCGCACCGTAAAACAAAAACCGGTCACAGCCCATTTTAAGTCCCTTCCGTGCTGCCAGCATGGAGTCCGTGTCATCCTTTTCCACAGGAAAGACGGTGGATTTTTGTGGAATGTATCCAAGGGAGTCAAAGTCGCCTATGATCACATCCGGTTCAAGCCCCAGCTTTTCCATATGGCACACGCCTCCATCGGCGGCGATGCAAACCCCCTCCACCGGCTCAGCAAGGGTATCAAAAGCCCCGGCACAGAAAATCACGCAGTTTTTCATACCGGTACTGCTGCCCCCTGCCAGGTCAGCTCCTTCGGATAAAAGAACCGCACCTTCTCCTGGGCAATGGACATGGTCACTTCCTGAGCTGTCAGCAGCTCCCCATCCAGGTTTACCGCTGTGGGCTTATCGCAGATAATTTTCAATTCTCTGGTCCTAAAATGCCGCACCAGATCATGCAGCTCCCGGTATCTTCCTGCCTTGTATTTTCCGACCACCTGCGCCACCCGAAGCCGGGATACCTTTTTGATCAGCAGCACATCCAGCAATCCATCGGTGGGATCCGCCTCCGGCACCGGATTAAAGCCGCCGCCGTAGTAGCGGCCATTGCAGGCGCAGATCAAGGTCTGCTGATCATCGATGCGCTCTCCATTGATTTCCACCACATAATGCTCACTGACTCCCCGGAGTACATTCACCAGTGTGGACACCGCATAGGCCCGGAAGCCGCTGAGCAGTGGCAGCCGCTTGTAGTGGGAAACGTCGGTACCGATCCTGGCATCCAGTCCCACGGAGCAGATGTTTAAGGACAGCTCCTCATTGCAGCGGATCATATCAAAGGTAGCTTCCTTTGCATCCAACAGCCGCTCCAGATCCCGAAAGGCATCCGGCTCAGAAAACAGCTTCACAAAATCATTGCCGCTGCCGCCGGAAAATACGGTGACGGACACATTTTCATACCCTGCCGCCCCGGAGGCCACCTCATTGAGTGTTCCATCACCACCACAGGCGTAGACCCGATAGGGCTTGCCGGACTGTGCCGCCTCTTTGGTCAGCCGGCGGCAGTCTCCCGGTCCTTTGGAAACCTCGATCCGGTAACACAGTCCCTGTTCGGTGCAGATCCGATCGATGGTCTCACGGTACTGCTGCGTCCGATCCCGGCTGCCTGCCGCCGGATTGATGATAAACAGGTGGGTCATTTTTTCTTCCTCTTGTTCTCTGTAAACATATAATAATCACATTTGATCATGCCATTATAAAGCTTTCGTTTTTTATCCGCCCGTGCGCCAAAATAATGCTCAAATTCCGGCTCCGATGTGATAATATATTTCTTCCAGCCGTCGGCGAATTTCAGATGCCGCCCAAAGGCACTGTATAGCCGCTGAGCACTTTGCTGTTCCATCATCCGCTGTCCGTAGGGAGGATTGCAGATGATCACGCCGCTGTCCGTGGGCAGGCTCATTTTGGTAGCATCCCCATCCCGGAACTCGATACAATCGGACACTCCGGCTTTTCTGGCGTTCGCCATGGAAAGGGAGACACATTTGGGATCATTGTCCGAGCCTAAGATCCGGTAATTGCCCTTAAATTCCTTGTCCATGGCCTCCCCTCTCGCATTTTGCCAGATGGTTTCCTCCATCCAGGGGAATTTCTCCGCCGCAAACCGCCGCCGCAGTCCGGGTGCCCGGTTTTTTGCGATCATGGCCGCCTCAACGGGAATGGTGCCGGAGCCGCAGAAGGGGTCCCATATGAAATCTCTGCCCCGGTACTTGGTCAGCATCACCATCGCCGCCGCCAGCGTTTCTCTCAAAGGAGCGTCGTTGCCCACAGCCCGGTAGCCACGCTTGTGCAGACCCGGTCCCGTGGTGTCCAGATAAAGCACACACCGGTCATTCATCAGTGAGAACTGGAGCTGATATTTTTCCCCATCCTCCGGCAGCCAGGACATGCCGTATTTTTCTCCCAGCCGACGAGATGCGGCCTTTTTGATGATCGCCTGACAATCCGGCACGGACATGAGCTGGCTGTTCAGGCAATGTCCCTTTACGGGGAAAGCACCGTTTTGGGGAATATATTCTTCCAAAGCCGCCTGATACACCCCTTGAAACAGCTGTTCAAAGGTCTTCGCCTGAAAATCCGCCAGCACCAGCAGCACCCGTTCTCCGGTGCGCAGACAGATATTCGCCCTTGCCAATGCGGACTTGTCCCCGGAAAACAGCACTCTGCCGTTTTCCACCCGAACGTTTTCCATATTCATGCGGCGCAGCTCGTCACCGGCAATGCCCTCCAAACCAAAAAGGCAGGGGACGCAAAATTCAATCTGACTCATAACTCCTCCATCAGGGAATGATTTTATTTTTCTTCAAATAGCGTTCTTCCTCAGAGAAGACACATCCGCAGTATTTTTGCATATAAAACCCATGCTCCCGGGCAAAGGTCTGTCCATCCCGGAAATAGGGGCGAAAATCCCGGTACAAAAAGGATACGCCATACTCTGCCGCCGCCTGCTCCGCCACCTGCCGCATCAGATCATGGTTTTGATAGGGGCTGATGAACAAGCTGGAGGTGAAGCTGTCAAAGCCCCCCTCCGCCGCCTGCCGGGCAGTCTCAAAAAGGCGCGTTTCATAGCACTTGACGCAGCGATTTCCAATGTCCTCCGCCACCGCCCGGACAAAGGGACGCAGGGCGTAATCATTTTTTTCCAATACCTTCAGATCGATGGTCTGGGCATACTCCCTCAGACAGTTCCGCCGGGCACGGTACTCGGTAAAGGGGTGGATATTGGGATTATACCAAAAGCCGGTGACCTCCAACCCGTCCCCCCGCAGCACTTCAATGGGCTGATTGGCACAGGGGGCACAGCAGATATGCAGCAATGTTTTCATGGAAAAACCTCCGAAAAACTCTTAAATTTTATTATAACACGGGAAATTCCTGATTGCAAGAAAAAGAACACAAGAGGACGGCTCCGGGTGAAGAACCGTCCTCTTGTGTTCCAAACAATATCTTTGACGCAGTAAAACGGAGCTTTACACTCTGATATATCGTGTTGCCCGTCCTTGTCCAATTCTTTTGATGGAACCGGTTTTAACCATGCTGCCCAGCACGGCTTCCACAGTGGTAGGGCTGACATCTGGGATGATCTGGCAGATGTCAGCCTTGGAAATAGGGGTCAGACTGTTCAGCACAGCAGCCTCAATGCGAGCCTTCTTCGTAATCTTCTTGCCATGGACAACCGCAAAACGCTTATCCAGTTCCTTGTAGCACATATACAGCGTAGACAGGAAATTCTCAATGAATGGAAAATAGCTGTTCTCATTGGTATCCCATCCCATGGAGGAGCGCTGCAAGGCATCGTAGTAATAGACCTTATAATTGTTGATCTGTTCCTCAAAGGAGACGTACTTGCCTGCATCATAGCCATTTTTGTAGAGCAGCAAGAGTGACAACAGCCGGGACATTCTGCCATTGCCATCCCGAAAAGGATGGATGCACAGAAAATCCAGGATCACACAGGGTATCAACAAAAGCTGATTGATATTGGCATCGTCCCGAGCTTCCATGTAGGCAAGCACCAGCTGTTCCATCGCATCCGCCGTTTCCTCCGCAGGAGTGGGACGGAAACGGACGCGACGTTTTTCTTCAGCATCAATCTCCAAAATGACATTATCATCGGTCTTATACTGTCCACCAAACTCATAACCCGCCAGGGACATCATCGTTTCATGCAGGTGGAGAATATCCTTTTGACAGAAATCAAAATGCCCATGGTGAAGGTGTACTTTATTCAGTGCATCCCTGTAGCCGGCAATTTCAGCTTCATTATGGTTGAGGGGGGCACTATTTTGATGAACAATGGCAGCAATCCGCTCGTCGCTGGTCACAATCCCCTCAATTGCGTTGGAGCTTTTGATAGACTGCACCTTTGCCACTTTTTCCAGTTCCGTAAAAATCTGTTGGTGTTCTTCCTTGCGTACCCCTGCCATTGTTTTCAATGAAGCAATACCGGAAGTAAGATTGATCAAATTAGCAGGCAGTAATCCGTTGTTTAAAAAAGAATAGTCAAATTTTCTCATCATGTTCCTCCGTTTCTGCATATTATCATAACAGATAATATACACAAACGCAACCGCTTTCTATGATTATCTGCATATGGTTCTCTAAATAATATGCAGAAAAAATCAAGCTTCTGCTTTAAACAGGTCTTCCACCGTCCCAAAGGAATAGCCCATTTCCTTCCACTTTGTCAGCAGCTCATCTAAGATTTCCGCATTGGTGGTAGAGGTGGAGTGGAGCAATACCACCGCTCCGTTGTGGGTCCTGGGCAGGAGCTTGGAAAAGGCATAGTCCCGGGTGGGCTGGCTGTCGTTGTTCCAGTCCACATAGGCAAGGCTCCAAAACACCGTTTTGTATCCCAGCTCCTTGGCCATTTGCAGATTTTCCTCACTGTAATTTCCCTGGGGTGGGCGGTAATACTTTTGCATTTCCTCCCCGGTGATCTCCCGGTACAGGTCTTCCAGCTGGGTCAATTCCTTTTCAAAGGCGGTTTTTTCGGATATCTTGCTCATATCCGGGTGATGCATGGTGTGGTTTCCCACGATATGTCCATCACTGACCATCCGTCTCACCAGATCCGCATTTTGTTCCAGATAGTTCCCCACCAGAAAAAACGCCGCCGGAACCTGATGCTTTTTTAAGATATCCAGTATTTTCTCCGTACAGCCGTTTTCATAACCGGCATCGAAGGTCAGATACAGCACCTTTTGCGCCGGGTCTCCCAGAAACGCGGCATCATACCGGGAAAGCTGAGCAGAGCCGGCATTTCCCACCGGCGGTACCCCCTCCTGCCGGAAGGACAGCCCCCAAGCCCCGGTTTCGATACTCCGGTTTCCTATGATCCCCACCACCAACGCAACCGTTGCCAAAATCACAATCCAGATGATCAAAATATCCCGTTTTCTCATAAAATCCCCCCGGAACATAAAAAGAAAATGCTTCTTTCTTTCATTCTATGTCCGGGGGGTGTGTTTATGCTTCGTCGATGGGACAAGAGAACCGTGTCCCCATTTTCTTGCAGATGGTCAGTGCCAACGCCAGCTTTGCGGCATCGGGGAGTACATAGGGCACCACGCATTTGAGTACCACTGCCCACAGTCCCCCATCGGTATAGGCAAAATAAAACCAAAGACTGCCGCAGAGGTAACACACCAGCAAGCCTATTGCCATATTCAGCCACAGGGGAAGCCGCTTCTCTAAAAGCCGGAACAGAAGGCAGCTTATAAAAAAACCCCAAAGGTAACCGCCGGTGGGTCCCAACAAAACCCCCACCCCGCCCTGAAAGCCGGAGAACACCGGAAGTCCCACGGCTCCCAGCAATAAATAGATCCCACAGGCCGCCGTTCCCCATTTGCCTCCCAGAAATCCCAGGGTGAAAAAGACCCCAAAGGTCTGCATGGTGATGGCCGTATCGCCCACCGGCACCGACAGCCATGCGCACACCGCCATCAAGGCGGCGCACAGTCCGCTATAGACCATATTTTTCAGTCTCACTTCGCCGCCTCCTTTTGTTAGGTCATCAAATTGTATGCTATTTTCGTAAGAAAATCAATAAAAATTCATATTTCTGAAATGGATATGAATTGACGCAGACAATAATTTTTGATATGCTATGGGTAAGGTCCAAACAGAAAGGAGGAGTTTCTATGAATTTGGCCTTATGGATCTGGCTGGCTCTGATGGTGGTCTTTTTGATCGTGGAGGGTGCCACCGTCTGCCTGGTGTCCATCTGGTTTGCTGTGGGTGCTTTGGCTGCCATCGCCGCAAATCTGCTGGGTGTCCAGCTTTGGCTTCAGATCCTGATTTTTTTGGCAGTGTCCGGCGTTATGCTTGCCTGTCTTCGTCCCTTATTTCGTAAATTCATCAAGCCAAAGGTAGTCGCCACCAATGCAGACTCTGTCATCGGCTCCGAGGGGTTCGTCACAGAGGATATTGATAATCTGTCTGCCCAGGGGCAAGTTAAGCTGGGCGGTATGTATTGGAGTGCCCGCAGTACCTCCGGCGAAAAGATTTCCACAGGCAGTCAAATTACTGTGGATAAAATCGAAGGTGTAAAAGTATTCGTCACCCCGTTATAATTCCATACCAAAAAACAAGGAGGAACCATTTATGTTACCATTCGTTATTGGAGCCATTATCGCCATCATTCTCTTGATCGTTGTCATCTCTAATATTTCCGTGGTCCAGCAGTCCCGGGCTTATGTCATTGAGCGGCTGGGTGCTTTCCACAGTGTATGGAGCGTGGGTCTTCACTTTAAGATCCCCTTCATTGACCGTATTGCCCGTCGGGTCAGTATGAAGGAGCAGGTGCTGGACTATCCCCCCCAGCCGGTGATCACCAAGGACAATGTCACCATGCAGATCGATACCGTGGTCTACTTCCAGATCACCGACCCCAAGCTCTACACCTACGGTGTGGAAATGCCCATGGCCGCCATGGAGACCTTGACTGCTACCACTCTGCGTAATATCATCGGCGATTTGGAGCTGGATCAGACCCTGACCTCCCGTGATGTGGTCAATACCAAAATGCGTGCCATTCTGGACGAAGCCACTGACCCCTGGGGCATCAAGGTCAACCGTGTTGAGCTGAAAAACATTCTGCCGCCGCAGGACATCCAAAACTCCATGGAAAAGCAGATGAAGGCCGAGCGTGACCGCCGTCAGGCGATCTTGCAGGCGGAAGGACAGAAAAAGTCTGCCATTCTGATCGCCGAAGGCGAACGGGAAGCCGCTATTTTGCGTGCTGATGCGGAAAAGCAGGCAGCCATTCTCAAAGCAGAAGCGGAGCAGCAGGCCGCCATTTTGAAGGCAGACGGCGAGGCTCAGGCCATCCGCTCTGTCCAGCAGGCACTGGCAGACTCTCTGGGCATTCTGAACGAAAAGGCACCCAACGAGCAGGTGCTGAAGCTCAAATCCATCGAAGCCATGCAGAAGATCGCCGACGGAAAGGCCACCAAGATCATCATTCCCAGCGAAATGCAGGGCTATGTGGGTCTTGCCAACGGCATCGTTGAGGGCATTAAGGAGTAAGCTGTGAGCAAGCTGCAAAAAATCCTGCTGTTGGTTCTGATCCTGGCACTGATTATTCTGATCATCCTTACCTGGGGCTCCATCGGAAGCATCGCTGTGCTGTTCGGTCTGGTCATGATCGGTCCGGTTTACCTGATTAACCGATTTATAAACACTGATCAGGACTCGGATTTCACCAACGACAATAACGGATAAACAAAAGATACGGAGCTGTAAAAAAATCGCATAAACATCAAAAAGCGGCAAAGCTGTCCGATTGGGCAGCTTTGCCGCTTTTGGTAATGGGGTGACAGATTGGAATTTATCAAGCAATATGCACAGTCAGCACTCTTAATGAGAAAGTCCCTATCTTTTTGGTGGAGACATCCATAAAAAAACCTTGTTTTTTCTATGAAAATGTGATAAAATTTACGGTGAGTTATTATGACTATTTTGAAAGTTTTTTCCTGTGTTTTACGGTGAAAGATTAGAAAGGAGCCGCTGAAATGTATTCATCCGCCTATGTATGGGCAAAGGTCCTGAGCCATATGGAAGAGAGGCTGGGATCTGTGACGGTTTCCGCCTGGTTTGATGACGCCGAGGTGGTGGAGCTGAATGAGGAGCATTTGATTTTGTACTCTGCTTCAGACTTCCGTCGTGATATTATCCGCCGCCGCTGTACCGATTATATTCAGGACGCGTTAAAGGAGATCTTCAATTCCGATGCCAAGCTCATCGTCTTCGGAGATGAAGAATTGAATGCCCATAAATCCAAAGGGAAAGCCAATACCTCCATGGATTTTAACCCACAATTTAATTTTGACAATTTCGTGGTGGGTCCCTCCAACCGGTTCGCCCATGGTGCCGCCATCGCCGTTTCCAAAACGCCCGGTCAGGTCTATAACCCTCTGTTTATTTACGGACCTCCCGGTGTGGGCAAGACGCACCTGCTCTACGCCATTGCCAACGGGATCAGAAAGAAAAATCCGGAAGCCAACATTGTCTACATCAAGGGAGACCAATTTACCAATGAACTGATCGCCGCCATCCAAAGCGGTAAGAATATCGAATTCCGGAGCAAGTACCGGGAAGCGGACCTGTTCCTCATTGATGATATCCAGTTCATCGCCGGTAAGGAGTCCACACAGGAAGAATTTTTCCACACCTTCAATAAACTCTATGAAGAGCACAAGCAGATCGTTATGACCTCCGACCGGAAGCCCAGCGATATGCTGACCTTGGAGGATCGGCTGAAAACCCGTTTTGAATGGGGCTTGCTGGCAGACATCCAGCCGCCGGACTATGAGACCCGTATGGCCATCATCAAAAATAAGGCCGCCAGTCTGGGGCTGGAGCTGGCAGATGATGTGTGCAACTATATCGCCACCAACGTCACTAATAACGTCCGTCAGATTGAAGGCACTGTGAAAAAGATCCTTGCCTACCGGGATCTAAACGATATGCCGCTGGATCTTCCCAATGTCTCCCGTGCCATTGACGATATGTTCCAGGTAGAAGGCAACGCCGTTCCCACCCCCAGCCTGATCATCAATCAGGTTTGTAAGCTGTATTTTGTAGAGGAGTCGGTGCTCCGGGGCAGCCAGAAGAGCAAGGGAATTGCGGAAGCCCGTCAGATCTGTATGTACCTGATCCGGAAGCTGACCAATCTGAGCCTGCCGGACATCGGAAAGGAATTCGGAAAGGACCATTCCACCGTCCTTTACAATATCCGCAAGGTAGAGATGCAGCTGAAAAAGGGCGATACCAACCTGCAAAACAACATCCGGGATATCACAGCCAATATCAACTCCTGTCTGTAATATGACGCCAGAAGTCATAGGGGTGCTGTAAATCAAATTTTATCCACAGGGGCTGTGGAATGTGGAGAAAAATACTGTTGATAACTTCCGACAAAATTTTTCTCCACATGGGGCTGTGGAAAACTTTGAAACCATCCACAGTGGGCTGTGGATAAAAAAACCTTGGGGCAGTAGAGCGAAACCCACTTTTCCACATAAATTTGTACTAATACTGTTAATACTGCCTTTTATATTTATAGATATACTGTTCTTATATGATTATCAAGAAAGGGAATCTTGCTATGCGTTTTACCTGTGAAAAAAATATGCTGGTCACCGGCCTGAATATTGCAAGCCGTACCGTGGCTCAAAAGAGCAGCATCAGTGTCATTGAAGGAATCCTTTGCCAAGCCGGAAAGGATCTGAGTTTGACGGGCTACAATATGGAAACTGCCATCACCTATCGAATCGAAGCAGACGTTGCCGATCCCGGTGAGTGCATTCTCCCTGCAAAACTCTTTGGCGATATCATCCGCCGTTTGCCGGAAGGGCCGGTGACGGTGGTGGTGGATGAGAATTATAAGGTCTCCATTCGCGCCGGTTATGCCTCCTTCACCATTTCCGCGGAAAACGCTGAGGATTATCCGGAGCTGCCGGATGTGAGCATCAGCCGCAGTGTCAGCATTCCCCAGATGGCATTGAAGGAGCTGATTTCCGGTACCATTTTTGCTGTGGCTGAGAATCAGGGACGCCCGGTTCATACGGGTGTCAAGTTTGAGGTGGAGGGTGATACCATTTCCGCCATTGCGGTGGATGGATTCCGTCTGGCACGGCGTACCTACCATACCGAAACGCCCTCTGAGCGCAGACTTGCCTTCGTGGTTCCTTCCGCCGGTTTGAAAGAGGTGGAAAAAATTCTGACAGAATCCGATCAGGATGCCATTTTCTCTCTGAGTCCCAAGCATATTCTGTATGAAATTGGAAATGCAACGCTGATCTGCCGCCTTCTGGAAGGCGAATTCCTGGATTGGAAAAAAGTAGTACCTACCAATTGCCCGGTGAAGCTCTGTGCCCATGTACCCGACCTGGCGGCCTCCATTGAGCGTGTGGGTCTGATCGTCTCTGAAAAATATAAAAGCCCGGTGCGCTGTGTCTTTTCCGACCAGGTGCTGCTGCTGAAAACCAATACCACCATCGGTGTGGCAGAGGACCGCTGTTCCATTGCCGGTGACGGTAAGGAGCTGGAGATCGGCTTCAATGTCCGCTATCTTGCCGATGCCCTGCGAGTCATTCCCAGTGAGGAAGTGATCTTGGAGCTGACCAATGGGTTAAGCCCCATCGTGCTGACTCCGGCGGAGGAAAAGTACGATTATTCCTATATGGTTCTGCCGGTTCGCATTAAAACCAGCTGATCCGGGGAGGTTGAATATGAAAGTTGTTGTAAAAAAGAAGGACAATGCCATTCCGGTGACCATCCAAACGGAGTTTATCAAGCTGGAATCGGCTATGAAGCTGATGAACATGGTCCCCTCCGGCGGCAGTGCCAAGCTGGAAATTCAGGAGGGAAATGTGCTGGTTGGCAGCGAGGTGTGCACCATGCGTGGAAAGAAGCTGTATCCCGGTGACCGGTTTACCTTCGATGGTCAGCAATACCTGATCTGTATCCATGCGCCTCAATAAGCTGACCCTCCGGGATTTTCGTAATTACCGGAATTTGGAGCTGGAATTAGACCCGGGCGTGAACCTGATCATGGGTGATAATGCGCAGGGGAAGACCAATCTCTTGGAGGCCATCGCCTATTTAGGCTCAGGAAAGAGCTTTCGTGCCCAGCGGACGGCGGAAATGGTTCGATTCTCAGCGGATTTTGCCCAGATAGAAGGTAATATCCATTCTCAGGATCGGGAGCAGACCATTCGGTGGGTGCTGTTTCCCAATTCCCGTCCCCGAATCCTCCAGAGAAACGGTGTAAAAAAACGCGCTGCCTCCGATGTGGCAGGGGTGCTGCCCACGGTGCTGTTTTGCCCGGAGGATCTGATGATTTTAAAAGCCGGTTCCGCCCCCCGGCGGCGGCTGGGTGACAGTGCCCTGTGTGCCCTGCGTCCCAATTACGAAGCGGCATTGACCCAGTATCAGAAAATATTGGATCAGAAAAGCCGGATCTTAAAGGATCGTCTGGAGAATCCGGCGGTGATGGAGATTCTGCCGGAGTATAATCTGCGGCTTTGTCAGGTGGGAGCGCTGCTGATCTCCTACCGGGCAAGATTTTATGACGCACTGGGCACCGCCGCCGGTGAGTTTCATAATCAGTTTTCCGGCGGTGCGGAGGAATTTTCTCTCCAATATCGAACGGTATCCACGGTGACGGACCCCTTTGCTCCCGTGGATGTGCTCTGCTCCCAGCTTCAGGAACATTTAAGCAGTCACCATGCTGCGGAGCTAAGCTCCATGCAGTGTCTTACCGGTCCCCATAAGGATGACTTTGATGTGACGCTGAACGGCATCAGCTTGAAATCCTATGGCTCTCAGGGGCAGACCCGTACTGCCGCCATCAGCTTGAAGCTGGCACAGCGTCGGCTCATGGCAAGAGAATGGGGCGAAGAACCGGTGCTGCTTTTGGACGATGTTCTGTCGGAGCTGGACCCCCGGCGGCAGGATTTTGTGCTGAACCAGATCGAGCAGGGACAGGTCTTTATCACCTGCTGTGAGCCGGGACGGTTCACAAAGCTGGGAAAAACCATACACATTCGCCAGGGAGAAGTGGAGATACAAGATACAAGATATAAGATACAAGATATTTCTGATTGACAGCTATCGATTGTCAACTGTTAACTGACACAGTCATATCAAGGGAGGACAATTTATGTCTGATGAAACGAAAGTAACACAGGAATACGGTGCGGAACAGATTCAGGTTCTGGAGGGTCTGGAGGCAGTGCGTAAGCGTCCCGGTATGTATATCGGCTCCACTTCCTCTTCCGGTCTTCACCATCTGGTCTATGAGATCGTGGACAACGCCATCGATGAAGCCCTAGCCGGTTACTGTAAGCATATTACTGTTACCATCAATGAGGGAAATTCCATCACCGTCACCGATGACGGGCGTGGTATCCCTGTGGACATCCAGCCCCAGACCGGACGTCCGGCACTGGAGGTGGTGTACACCGTACTCCATGCCGGCGGTAAATTCGGCGGCGGCGGTTATAAGGTATCCGGCGGTCTCCATGGTGTGGGTGCGTCCGTTGTCAACGCCCTGTCCCAGTGGCTGAAGGTCCGGGTCCACAAAAATGGAAATATTTATGAAATGAAGTTTGCCCGTGGCTCCATTACCCAGGAAATGACCATTGTGGGCAAAACCGACCATACAGGTACAGAGGTCACCTTCCAGCCGGATCCGGAGATGTTCGACACGCTGGAATATGACTATGAGATCCTGCATACCCGGATGCGTGAAGAAGCCTTTTTGAATGCAGGGCTGTCCATCACCATTGCGGATAATCGGCAGGAAACTCCCATTTCCGACACCATGTGCTATGAGGGCGGCATCCGGGAATTTGCTACCTGGTGCAACCGGAACAAGACCCCCATCCATTCCGATGTGATCTATATGCACGGCACCAAAGGAGATGCCTCTGCGGAGATCGCGTTGCAGTATAACGATGGCTATAACGAGTTTATGCTGTCCTTCGCCAACGATGTCCATACCCCGGAAGGCGGTATGCATGAGACGGGCTTTAAGACGGCACTGACCCGGGTGCTTAACAACTATGGCATGAAAAACGGCATCATCAAGGGAGACGATAAGGTCACCGGCGAGGACTGCCGGGAGGGCATTACCGTCATCATCTCCGTGAAGCTCACCGATGCTCAGTTTGAAGGACAGACCAAGGCGAAGCTGGGCAATGCCTATATCCGTACTCTGGTGGACGGTATTGTTTCCGACCAGCTTGCTACCTATTTCGAGGAACACCCTGCCACTGCCAAGATCATTCTGGAAAAGGCAATGATGGCGAACCGGGCAAGAGAGGCGGCACGGAAGGCAAGAGAGTCCATCCGCCGGAAGACCGGACTGGAATCCGGTCAGATGCCGGATAAGCTCCAGGACTGCAACGAACGGGACCCCAGCCTTTGCGAAATTTACATCGTCGAGGGTGACTCCGCTGCAGGCTCTGCCATTCAGGGCAGAGATTCCCGGTTCCAGGCCATCCTTGCCATGTGGGGTAAGATGCTCAACGTGGAAAAGGCAAGAGCGGACAAGATCTACGGCAATGACAAGCTGTATCCCCTCATCGTGGCACTGGGTGCCGGTATCGGTGAGGAATTTGATATTGAGAAGCTGCGCTACCATAAAATCATCATCATGTCCGATGCGGACGTGGACGGTGCCCATATCCGTACCCTGCTTCTGACCTTCTTCTTCCGCTACATGCGGCCTCTGATCGAAAACGGCTATGTGTATTCCGCAGTGCCGCCCCTTTACAAGCTGAAAAAGGGCAAGCAGGAGCGTGTGGCATATTCCGATGAGCAGCGGGATCAGGTTTCCGCTGAGATGCGTGGGGATGGCAACGCCAAGGTGGAGATCTCCCGGTTCAAGGGTCTGGGTGAGATGAACCCGGAGGAGCTTTGGGATACCACCATGGACCCGGAAAAGCGGACCCTGCGGCGTATCACCTTGGATGATGCGGTCAGAGCCGACGCCATCTTTACGGTACTCATGGGCGAGCAGGTAGAACCCAGAAAAGAATGGATCGAGCGCAACGCCAAGTATGCGATAAACATCGATATCTAACAGGAGGTCTAAATGGCACATAATCGCAGTTATAAACCGGAGGACATTGCCTTCCCGGACCAGCAG
>CAZENN010000019.1:0-24882 GCA_964513605.1 uncultured Oscillospiraceae bacterium | reverse complement strand
GCTCACCGGTGTCCGGCTGGGATACCAGCAGATTGTCAATGTCCACACCCAGAGCCGCAGCATAAACAGGGTCCAATGCGTGCTCCGCATCCACAAAGGCAACCTCGCCGCCCCGCTTCTGAGCCTCTGCCAGAATGTGCAAAGCCAGAGTGGTCTTACCGGAGGATTCCGGACCGTAGATCTCAATAATTCTACCCTTCGGTACACCGCCGATTCCCAGCGCAGCATCAAGAGCCAGAGAGCCGGTGGGAATCGCTTCCACGTTCATCTCAGGACGGTCGCCCAAACGCATGACCGTACCCTTGCCGAAATTCTTATCGATCTGAGACAGTGCGGTTTGCAGTGCCTTTTTCTTATCAGAAGCCGGAGTCGGGGCTTCATAACCGGTTTTCTTTGTTGCCATTATTCTTCGTCCTTTCGTCCATACTGGGCAATCACTGCCCGTTCTCTATCGTTAAAATCCTTGGAACGCGCCAAAATTGTATATCCATTACCTTCCAGAAGGGTACAAACCGCATCCCCCTGTCCCATACCAAACTCAAAACAAAGGTAACCGCCGGGTTTCAGTGCCGGGGTATAATTTTTGATGATGGCACGATAAAATGCAAGTCCATCTTCACCACCGTGCAGAGCCAAATGAGGCTCATAATCCTTCACACTTTTCGGAAGCTCCTCCATTTCAGCAGTGGTGACATAGGGTGGATTGGAAATGATCATGTCAAATTTTCCAAGAAATGCCGTCGCAGGTGCCAGCGCATCTGCCTGTACGCAGGAGACTCTGCCGGAAAGCTTATGCCTCGTGATGTTTTTCTTTGCCACAGCCAGCGCATTCTTTGAGATATCCGCCAGCGTTACTCTGGCATCCTTTACACGGTTTGCAACAGCCAGACCAATACAGCCCGAACCGGTACACAGGTCTAGGATACGGGGGTCCTGGTCCAGAAACAATCCCCGTTTGATGGCTAAAGCCGTCACAGCGCAGGTATCATCCCGTGGTATCAGAACATTATGATCCACATACAGCGGCATTCCATAAAAATTCCATTCGCCAAGAACGTAGGCCAACGGCTCCTGCGCCACAATGCGCTGGACTGCCGACTCCATCTGCTGACAAGTTGTTTCGCAGGCATACTTTTCCCGATCCGCAATGATCGCTTCCTGACTTTTTCCGGAAACAAAGCACAGAAGATTTCTCGCCAACAGACTGGCGGTCTCCTGATCTTCAATCTCCATGAATGCGCGCCTGGCATCTAAATAGAGCTGAGAAAATTTCTTTACCAACGGTCTTCCCCTTCTTTCTCCGGCAGAACAGCCTCAACCGCTGCAATACCGACCTCGATCATGCTGTCGTCCGGTTCATTGGTAGTGAAATTCTGGAACCACATACCGGGGGCTGTCAAAATACGGGTAAACCAATTGTCATAACGTCCAACCAGACGGTTGATCTCATACGCCACAGCAACCACCAGAGGAAGCAGAATCAGCTTGAAGCCAATCATAATCAAACGGTATGCCACGGTGCCTTCCATCACCTTCAAAGCCGGCACCACCGCCAGCAACAGCGATGACGCAATGGAAAATATCAGAATGGAAAGCAGCATCACCACCAGCAGGAAGCTGGTTCCGCAGCGCGGATGCAGTCGGGTCATCTTGCGTACATTTTCCACCGTCAGCGGTAGTCCTGCCTCGTAGCAGCGTATGGTTTTATGCTCTGCACCATGGTAAGCAAAGACACGCTTCATGTCATTCATTCTGGAAACCAGCAGCATATATCCAGCAAAAATCAACATTCTGATCGATCCTTCAACCAGATTTTGGATAAGGTTGTTGGAAATCAGCGGTGCCAGCAAGGAGCCGATAAACATAGGCAGCACAAAAAACAGTGCCACGGAAAAGCACAGACCAATCGCCACCGCAATTCCGATGATCGCCTTTTGAAACTTCTCGCTGCCCAGCTTTTTCTCCAGCCATGCGTCAAATTTGGAGGGTTCCTCCTGCAGCTCCTCCGGTGCCAGATCCGCAGACTGCATCAGTGCCTTAACGCCGGTAACCTGAGAGTCAAAAAAGCCTACCATTCCGCGTATCAAGGGCCAAGTTGCCACTGAACCCTTGGGGTGGAGCTTTCGGGGTTTTACATCCACCTCAATGCCATCCTTTGTACGAATGGCAATGGCATCCTTCTTAGGACCCCGCATCATAATTCCTTCAATAAGGGCCTGACCGCCAATCATGGTTTTAAATTTCTCACAGCAGGCCTGTTGGTCTTTCTTTTTCATAATTGTCCTTTCTTATTGAACCGCAGGAAGGCGGACTGTTACGACTGTACCGCCGCCCTCGGCGTTGGCAAGCTCCAGCTGACCGCCATGAAGCTCGACGATCTCATCGCATACCGCAAGTCCGATTCCGGAGCCTCTCGCTTTGGAACTTCCTTTATAAAATTTACGCTTCACCAGTGGCAGCTCGTCCTCCGGAATACCCGGGCCATAATCACGAATACGCACCACCACGTCCTCCCCATCCAGATGCATGGAGGCTTCAATGCGTTTTCCCTCTCCCCCATGCTTTGCGGCGTTATCCAATATATTCAGAAACACTTGCCGCATTCGTTTGGGGTCACAGGTGATCTGAGGTATCTGCTCATTATTTTCAAGATAATCCAATGTAATACCGTCTTTGGTCAGACGGCTTCCATACATATATACCGTATCCTCAAATTCCCTCAGAATATCCGTAGGCTCCATATTCAAAGTAAATCTGCCGTCCTGGATACGGGTGAAATCCAGTAACTCCACCACCATTTCTGTAAGCCTCTTGGTCTCTCCAAGGATGATCTTCATTCCTCTTCGAGTCTGAGGCTCCAGACTTTCATCTGCCAGCAGCGTTTCGCTCCAGCCGGTGATGGCCGTCAAAGGTGTCCGCAGTTCATGGGAAAGGGACGAAATGAACTCCGTCTGCATTTTTTCATTCTGATTGATCTTGACAGACATTTCATTGATGGTTTGCGCCAGTTCTCCGATCTCGTCATCGTACTGGGTCTCAATCTGAATGCCGTAGCTGCCATTGGCGATTTTTTTCGCCTTTTCCGTGATCTCAGCCACAGGACTGAGGATGGAGCGCATAAAGTAGCCGCTGCTAAGAAGCATGACCAGAATGATCACCAGCAATGCCGCTGTCGCAATCAGGGCAATACGAACGATCTGCATATCCATATTCCTGGTAGAGGTAACATAGCGCAGGACACCGATCACCTCACCATTGCTGTAGATCATCGGGCTGGAAACCGCAATGATACTCTCACCGGTAACCGGATCTTTCCCGGCAAAATAGCTGATATCCTGCGTTTGAATTGCCTCGCTGATATCCAACGTTGCAGGTGACGCACCGACCCAGTGGCCGGAGGATGACACCACCAACCGCCCCTGGGCATCGATGAACTGCAGCTCCAGCACATTTCTGTCCTCAAAGGTTTGGGCATAGGTAATGCAGGATTGATAATATTGGTTATAATTCTGATTCAAATAATCGGCGAAAAAGTCAGCCGTTTCCTCCGCCTTGTTTCGCAAATCTGATTCCACGTTGGAATAGTAATAGGCAGAAAAGGAGGCTGTGACTGCCAGAACACACAGAATGCCCAGCACGCAGACCACGCCAACGGTATTCAGAAGCCATCGTTTCCGAATTCCTCGGATTTTTCGCATAGCCATTTTCCCCTTTGGTCCGTCAGCTTCCCCACTTATAGCCAAAGCCCCAGACGGTGGTAATATAGATCGGCAGATTGGGATTGTCTTCAAGTTTGATTCTCAACCGGCGGATATTTACATCCACGATCTTCAAATCCCCTTCATAATCCTTGCCCCAGACGGAGGACAAAATTTCCTCACGGGCCAGTGCTCTTCCGGGATTTTGCATGAACAGCTTGACGATGGAGTACTCCACCTGAGTCAAGCGAATGCGGTTTCCGAACTTTTCCAAAGTCCGGTTGCGTGTATTCAAAATAAAGGGTCCCTGAGTCAGCAGCTCACTGACTGCCACACTATCTCCCCGTACACGGCGTACCAAGGCATCCAGCCGTGCCGTCAGCTCTGCCGGGGAAAAGGGCTTGGTCACATAATCATCAGCACCGTTCATCAGTCCCGTTACCTTATCCATCTCCTGGGTACGAGCTGTGAGCATAATGATCCCGATCCGCTTGCTGGTCGCCCGTATCCGGCGGCAGACCTCAAAACCGTCAATATCCGGCAGCATGATATCCAGCACGGCCACATCCACATCCGGATGCTCCCGAAGCCGATCCAACGCCTCCTGACCGGTGCCTGCTTCCACTGTGATATAGCCGGCTCTTTGCAAATTGATCACCACAAAGCTGCGGATGTTCTCCTCATCTTCTAAAATCAGTACTTTCTTCATGGTCCACACCTCTTTATGTCTCACCATTTTTCCAATCCTGGTGAATCAAATAAAAACTTTTAATCAAGGTATCCCGGGTAATGCCGCAGGAAGCTGATGCCACCTCAAGATCTGCGGCATAGATCACGCTGTCTGATTTATATAGTACAAATCGATTATCAGACGCGGCCTGTGTCTCCCGGTCCTCACCGGTCAGCATATAGACCGTCATCATCTTTTGGGCAGATTGGAACAGTTCATCCCACAGATAAAACTCATACAGATTTCCCTGCTGAACCACTGCCACACGATGTGCCCACTGGCTGTTCAGCGTCAAATACCAGCCACTTTGGAAATTGTGGAAGGTATATTTCTTTTCCACTTCTTTCCCTTCGCTGGTCATGGCATACCAGCGAATCAGATACTGCATACCGGTAGCGTTCGTGCCGGCAGGAATATGCATATTGATCAGAGCCGGCAGTTCTACCACGCCATCTTCATCAATATCATCGGCATAAACATAGTAATTGCGCAACGTTTGGACGCTGGTACCGGATTCATTGGAGAAGCTGACATTCTTGAACCGGTTATCCACCAGAGAAAACACGTCCGTAATGATCGCATTCTCATCCACGGCACTGGCAACATAGACGGCAGGGTGTCCGCCATGAAGCTTACCGGTGATAATACGCTTTATCTGCTCCACCGGCTCGGACATGCTGGCCTGATTGGAACGTTCCATCACACCGTTGACATAGGTATAAACCTCAGCGACACCGTTTTGCTCACTGTTCTCTCCCGGACGCAGAACCAAAAGTTCGGTACGTCCGTCGGAATTCAAATCGCAGGACACAAACTTCGTGTAGTTTGCGTTGATGAGCGATATTGCCTTCTCCTCCACCAAGCTATACACCATGACCGAACGCGGAACCTGTTCACTGACTTGATGTCCCACGATCAGCTCATAGCCGGGGCGATCATCCATACGGGCATACTCCACCACATCAAAGGCAGCACCTGCACTTTGAATCGTATCGCAAAGCACATACTGATCCTCTGCCTCTTTGAAAATCAGGATATGCAGTGGCTTTTCTGTGGACCCCTTAGCAAAAAGGAGGTATTCATCCACGCCGTCACCATCCAGGTCTGCCATCTGCACTGTCTGGAGATGTTCTCCGTTCAGTGGCGCACAATAGTCCAGGTCTCCCATAACGGAGTCGATTGCCGACTGGAGATTCTTATAATCCTCTGAACGCTTCGGTAAACAATAGAGCTGATCCACCGTGCGCGTAGCGCATCCACTCAGGAGCAGCACTGCAAGCAGCACAGATATGATTTTAATTCTGTTGGTCACAGCCTTCACTCCCTCCAACTTGATATTGTAGCACAAATAGCTGTAAAAGGAAAGCTATTTCACCACAACATTTTCTTCACCCAGAATATTTTTTAATTCATCCAGCATTCTTTGATCCAGTGCCGCCTGTGCGCCCCGCATTTTTCGTGTATCCGCAAAGAACACCTTGACGCAATTGCTGCCGGGGAACATATTCACGATGGCACGGACCTTGCGGTAATTGGGATCGCCCTCACCGCTCAGCTTCAGGTATAATGTCTGATGCGAAGGCACGGACATCGGGTCCGCCTGTTCCTCATAATCCATGATCAAACGGACACGATTGACGATGATCTGGGGCTCCTTCTCATCACGAATAGACAGCCGCCCGGTGATCACCACCGGTGCGTTTTCCTTGATATATCCGCCGTAATCCTTCAAAACATTGGAAAATACCAGCATCTCAATGGCTGCCGTATCATCCTCTACGGTAACATAAGCCATCATAGAATTATTACGAGTGGTCTTCATTTTCACCGTCTGGATAATACCTGCAACACTGACGATCTGCTCATCCTGGCAGGTGCTTTCCTCACCGGTCAGCTGAATAATGGGCAACACATGGGTTTTTCTGAGATATTTCCGGTAATCGTCCATGGGATGGCCGGAAATATAAATGCCGGTGGTTTCCTTTTCCAGCTGCATCAGGTCCGCCTTTTTCATCTCCGCAAGATTAGGAATCGGAACCGAAACCTCACCGGTGCTGTCGTCCAGCATGGAGAACAGCCCCATCTGTCCTTCCAGATTTTTTCGGCGAGTATAAGACACCGCATCCATGATCTGATCATAGACAGCCAAAAGCTGACTTCTATGGTATCCAAAACAATCCATGGCACCGCACTTGATAAAGTTTTCTACGGCACGCTTATTCAGCTCCCCTTCTCCCATCCTCTGAACAAAATCCTCCAAGGATGTAAAGGGTCCGCCTTCATTGCGCTTGGAAACGATGGTTCTGATCAGTCCCCGTCCGACATTTTTCACTGCGCCCAATCCAAATCGGATGGCATCCCCCTCCACGCTGAAATGGTCATTAGAGTGGTTGATATCCGGAGGAAGAACCGGAATCTGCAATTCCTTACACTCCGCAATATAAGTGGAAATTTTTCCGGCGGAGTCCAGCACTGAGGTCATAAGTGCCGCCATATACTGCTTGGGATAATGGCACTTCAAATATGCCGTCTGATAGGACACCACCGCATAGCAAACAGCGTGTGCCTTGTTAAATGCGTAGTTGGCAAAATCCACGATCTCATCATAAATGGACTGCGCAACCGCCTCCGATACGCCATGACCAATGCAGCCGGTAATTCCCTGCTGAGGATCGCCATAAACGAAGACCTTCCGCTCAGCCTCGATGACCTTCATTTTCTTTTTAGAGATCGCCCTTCGAATATTATCCGCCTGACCCATGGTATAGCCGCCCAAGGAGCGGAAAATCTCGATCACCTGCTCCTGATAAACGATACACCCATATGTGATCTTCAAGATTGGCTCCAGCAGCGGTGTCTTATAGCGGATCTTCCGATGATCCAGCTTATTTGCAATGAAGGTAGGAATAGAATCCATGGGTCCGGGACGGTACAGGGCAACGATAGCCGTCATATCTTCAATGGATGTCGGATGCATATTGATGCACACACCCGTGATACCGGCAGATTCCAGCTGAAATACACCCTGCGTTTTTCCCTCTCCCAGCATTGCAAAGGTCTGAGGATCATTGTCAGGCACTGTGTTGATGTCGAAAGCAGGATCAAATTCCTGTATCTGCTTCTGGGCATCGTTGATCACAGACAGGTTGCGAAGCCCCAGAAAATCCATCTTCAAAAGCCCCAGCTCTTCGATGGTGGTCATGGTATACTGGGTCACTATGGTATCGTCATTTCTGGACAAGGGAACATAGGTACAGACCGGCTCGGCGGTAATGACAACACCGGCTGCATGGGTGGAGGTATTGCGAGGCATTCCCTCCAGACTCATGGCAGTGTCAATGAGGGTCTTGATCCGGCTGTCCCCATCGTACATTTCCTTCAGCTTTGGGGATACCTCCAAGGCTTCCTTCAAGGTGATATGCAGTGTAGTAGGGACCAGCTTAGCCACCACATCCGTTTCCGCATAGCTGAAATTCAAAGCCCGTCCCACATCCCGGATGGCTCCCCGAGCCGCCATAGTACCAAAGGTGGCGATCTGTGCCACATGGTCGGCACCGTATTTCCGGGTCACATACTCAATAACCTCCGGGCGGCGTTCCTGACAAAAATCCGTATCAAAATCCGGCATACTGACCCGCTCAGGGTTCAAAAATCGCTCGAAAATCAAGGCATACTGCATGGGATCTACTTCCGTAATGTGCATACAGTAAGCCACGATGGAAGCGGCACCGGAGCCTCGCCCGGGTCCCACCGGTATCCCCTGCTCCTTAGCATATCGAATAAAATCCCAGACGATCAGATAATAATTGACATACCCCATGCGGCTGATAACACCGATCTCATATTCCAGCCGCTGCCGATAGCTCTCAGGTGGGTCAGGATAACGCTGGTCAAAACCATCCATACAGAGCTTTCTGAAATAGCTTTCATCCGTAAATCCCTCGGGCACCGGAAAGGCCGGCAGGTGGTATTCGTTAAATACAAATTCCACATTACAGCGATCTGCGATCTTAACCGTATTCTCAAATGCTTCGTCACAATTGGGGAACAGCTGCCGCAGCTCCTGCTCACTTTTCAGATAGAATTCATCGGTTTGGAAGCGCATACGATTGGCATCGTCCACCGTTTTACCCGTCTGGATGCAAAGCAATACATCCTGCATCGCCGCATCCTCTTTGCGCAGATAATGGGCATCGTTACTGATAATCAGCGGCAATCCCGTTTCCCGGGAAATGCGCATGATTCCCTGATTTACAAAACGCTGCTCATCGATACCATGATCCTGCAATTCAAGATAGAAATTATCTTCTCCGAAAATTTCTGCCAGCTCCAGGGCATGCTGCTTTGCCGCCTCGTAATCCTCGTTCATCAGGCATTTGGGTATTACGCCTGCCAGACAAGCAGATGTCGCAATCAGTCCTTCTTTATATTTCTTGAGAAGTTGCAGATCCACTCTGGGTTTTCCGTAAAATCCTTTAATGAAGCCCTCAGAGACCAGCATGCACAGATTTTCATAGCCCCTTCGATCCTTGCAAAGAAGAACCAGATGGTAGGGCTTATCGTCTACACCAAAGACCCGGTCCTCCATGCTCCTGCGAGCCACATAAACCTCACAGCCAATGATGGGCTTTATCCCAGCTGCTTTTGCGGCTTTATAAAAATCAATACAGCCATACATCACACCGTGGTCAGTAATTGCCACAGCCGTCTGCCCCAGCTCCTTGACCCGGTCCATAATGCCGTTGATGCGGCAGGCTCCGTCCAGAAGGCTGTATTCCGTATGGACATGAAGATGTACAAAACTCATACAGCAGCCTCCTTTGCGAGTCTTACAAGATTTTTCAGCCGATGATTCATGGCAGGTTTGGAGATCGGCGGCTCCATCATAGCCGCAAGCTCCGTCAGGGACGCTTCCGGGTTTTCCAGCCGTGCAACCGCCGCACTGTAAATTTTGGGAGGCAGCTGATCGAACAGCCCCTTCTCTTTCAATGAACGGATTGCCGCAAGCTGTTCCTGCGCCGCTTCTACCACCTTGGAGGTGTTGGCATCATCGCAATTGCAACGGCGGTTGACTTTGTTATTTAGTTCCTTTTCCAGCTTGGCTTCCATGATACCCATGGCTGCCACCGGTGCGCCCAACAGCGTCAGGCAATCACTGATCATATCGCTTTGCTTCAGATAAAGAACCGTGCCGCCGCCCCGAGTTGCAAGCTTTGGATAAAAGCCCAGAGTCTCCTCCATCAGTCCATCCGTTTCCCGTGCCACACTATGATGGGTCGTGGTAAACTCCAGATGATAGCCCTTCCCCGGATCCGTCACCGAGCCGCCTGCCAGGAACGCCCCTCTGAGGAATGCACTCTTACAGCACTCCTCCTCCACAACAGGCAGGTTCACATGGAGAGAAAGGGTACTGTCCCTGCTAAAGCCGTATTCCGACATAATATACTCCAGCTTCTGAGGCTGATTGATTTGAAAAATCAACTTTCCCGGCACATCCTCCCCGGGAACAACATCAAAGGTAAGTCCAAAGGCTTTCTGGAATAGCTTGGGCAGCAGCTGTGCCAGCTCTCGGCTTTCCGTAATGATCCGAATGCCGTCCGCACCAAAGCTATTGCAGTAAAGGAGAATGCCGAAACACTCTGCCAGAGCGCAGCACCGCTTGTGGGGAAAATTGCGGCACATTTCCGCCTTTGCTGAACCCGAAAACGATATCTGCATCTGCCTCTCTCCTCTCCTTTTATAGAGTTACCAAATTCTGACTTCCGGTTCCAAACGGATTCCGCAATGGTCAAAAACGATCTGTGATACCTGCTCCAAAAGTGAGTGTACATCTGCCGCCGTTGCGTTTCCAAGGTTTACAGCAAAGCCGGCATGTTTTTCAGAAATCGCCGCATCTCCTACCCGGAAGCCCTTTAGCCCTGCTGCATCGATCAGTGCCGCGGCATAGCCCCCCACAGGACGTTTAAAGGCTGAACCGGCGGATGGTTTATCCAGCGGCTGGGAGGCCGAGCGCTTTGCCATAAGCTCCCTCATTCTGCCGCGTACTTGCTCAGGCTCTTTCTTTTCCAAAGAAAAATCCGCACTGACGACAATAGCAAAATCCTCCTCCAAAACGCTGTGGCGATAAGAAAAGTCCATCTGCTCATTGCTCAGCCTGCGCAGCTGCCCATTCAGATCCATCACTTCGACACTGCTGCAAACCTGACAGATCTCTCCACCGTAGGCACCGGCATTCATATAGACACCGCCGCCCACTGTACCGGGAATGCCGTGGGCAAATTCAAGTCCGCTGAGTCCCAGATTGCAGGCAAAAATCGCAGCTCTGGTCATGGTGACACCGCCCATAACCCGAATCCTCGTATCCGAAATCTGCTCCATCCCATCCAAGCAATCCTTTAGGCAGATCACCAGACCGGACACACCCTCATCCGGAGCCAGTACATTGGTTCCTGCTCCAAGGATAGCAGGCTTTACGTCCAATAGAACGGACGTTTTCAATATTTTGGACAGCTCCTCCCGACCTTTGGGAAATGCCATCACCTCCGCTCCGCCGCCAATATGAAATGAGGTGTGCTTTGACAGCGGTTCATTCAAACGCAAGTCCAATTCCGGGAGTAAAGCAGTGATTTTTTGCTGAAAATCAGTCATTACAGTCATAAACGCCTCCGGGTGTATAATTGGTTACAGTATACCATATCCGCGCTTTGATTTCAATTGTAACAAAACGAATTTTCTGTAACATTTATCACACAAAAACGGACAGCCGAAGCTGTCCGTTGCAAGGGATATTTATTTTTCCACGATCTCCAGAATTTCCATGGGACAAGCCTTCACACAAATGCCGCAGGCAATGCACTTGGAAACAGGATTTTCAGGCTTGTGGACCATCACCTTCATGGGACAAACCTCCACGCACTTGCCGCAACCCACACAATTCTTCTTATTGATCATGTACACGCCGGTCTTGGGGTTCTGAGTAATGGCATCATGCTCACAAGCCTTCATGCACTTACCGCACTGAATACAGGTCATAGGCTTTGCGGCGGCACCCTTCGCAACGATCTTGATACTGCTCAGATCCTCGTCAAACTCCTTGTAGAACGCAACAGAGCAAGCCCGAACACACTCCAAGCAAGCCATACACTCAGCATTTTTCTTAACCGTGAGTCTTTTCATAGGAAAGTACGCTCCTTTTATATTTATTACAAGTTTGATTATACACGCTGTTGTCAAAAAATGCAATGGTTAAAAATTCGTCTTTGGATTTTCTTGGATCTGCGCCGGAACTGAGTAAGCCGGGATTTACCAGCTTAAAGCGCATAATTTGTGAAATAATAATGACGCACCACATTTTAAGGAGGAATAAGATGAAGAAGCTATTTTTGATCGCAATGTGCATTATGCTCTGCGCCTGTATTTTCACCGGTTGCCGAAGAACAAAGGACACCAATCCCACCACCGAAACTACAACACATGCCACCACGGAAGCTACAACACATGCCACCACTGAAAATACGGAATCCTCGTCCCACATGACTACCCCTTCCGCATCCACGGCTGAGTCCACTGAGGCTCCCTCTACCGTGTCCCCCACCGGCGGTGTTGACAACGGAGATGGCGGAAGCAGCGCAAACAGCGACTCTAACGCCAACGGCAGCCGCAACGCAAACGGTGCCGGTCAGCATTCCATGGGTGGCGCGCGATAAAAAAGAAACGAGCATAACCATTTTTCCAAAGAAAGGATCGTGATCAAATTGAAATCCTGTTTATTGACCTTTGGATTAGGGGCTGTCGTCGGTGCAATTGCCATTTTAATGATGCCCAGAAGCAACCCCACCAGAAAACTCGCCGCACAGGCAGCCGGCAAAGTTGAGGAGGCTGCCCATCAAATTGGCTGTAAGATGACACAAGCCATCGATATGTAAATGGAAACCTCAGCCGCTAAGACAAACGGCTGAGGTTTTCGTTTACTTAGTTTCCAGCATAACGGTCCCATCCACGATGGTGATATGGATTCCGGTAATGGGGGTCTCAAAGCTGTCAATGATCCGCTCAGCGATGGGGTCCTCCAGTTCCTGCTGAATGGTGCGTCTGAGATTTCTCGCACCATAGGTAGTGGAAAACGCCTTTTCTGAAAGGAATTTGCCAACTGCATCATCCCATGTTAGCGTCAGGCCTCGACTGGAAAGACTCTGGCGCAGCTCATCCAGCATAATATCCGCAATACCAAGAAAGTTTTCTTCCGTAAGGCGGTTAAAGCAGATGATCTCATCCACCCGGTTGATAAACTCCGGTCTGAGGAACTCTCGCAGTGCTCCAACTGCCTTTTCCTTTACCTGCTCCTGAGGGGCACGTCCAAATCCAAAACTGCCCACACGGCCCTCGGAACCGGCATTAGAGGTCATGACAATGATGGTATTTTCAAAATTCACCACTCGACCCTGAGAGTCGGTAATGCGTCCATCATCGAGAACCTGAAGCAGAATGTTCAGGATATCCGGGTGGGCTTTTTCGATCTCATCAAAGAGAATGACCGCATAGGGACGGCGGCGTATTTTTTCCGTCAGCTGACCTGCTTCATCATAGCCCACATAGCCGGGAGGAGAACCGATCAGTTTGGATACCGCATGTCGCTCCATATATTCAGACATATCCAGACGGATCAGAGAATCCACGCTGTCGAACAAATCGTTTGCCAGCTGCTTGACCAATTCCGTCTTGCCCACACCGGTGGGACCTACAAAGATGAAGGATACCGGCCGCTTTTTCGGAGAGATGCCCACCCGATTGCGGCGAATGGCTCTGGAAACCGCATCAATCGCCTCATCCTGTCCTACAATATGAGTCCTGAGCCGGTCTGCCAACCCCTTGATCTGCTCATATTCCTGGGCCTTGATCTTCGATGCCGGAATCTTCGTCCAAAGCTCAATGATTCTTGCCAGATTTTCCATAGTCACCTGGGGTGCCGGAATTTTCTCCAACTCCTCGATCTCCGCCGCAATCTGGCAGAGCTTACTGCGAATCAACGCCAGACGCTCATAGTGCTGATTCTCGGTATCGTCTGTCAGCATCTTTAGCTCAAGCTCATAATCATCCCGTTCTTTTTTAAGCTCTGCTCTACGGAATATCTCCTTAGACCGCAGATTGACGTCCGAGCAGGCCTCGTCCAGAAGGTCGATTGCCTTATCCGGAAGAAAACGGTCTGTAATGTATCGCTCAGAGAGGATAACACATTGATGGGCAATTTCAGGCGAGATCGAAACGCCGTGGAACTGTTCATAGTTCTTTGCGATGCCCTGAAGGATCTGACTTGCCTCCTGAATCGTCGGCTCATCAACGTTGACGGGCTGGAACCTGCGCTCAAGCGCCGCATCCTTTTCGATGTACTTTCTGTACTCGCTAAAGGTTGTGGCGCCAAGCACCTGAACCTCACCTCTGGACAAGGCAGGCTTCAAAATATTGGCCGCATTCATAGAACCTTCCGCATCACCGGCACCCACAAGATTATGAACCTCATCAATGACCAGAATAATATTTCCACAGGCCTTGATCTCTCCGATAAGGCTCTTCATGCGGCTTTCGAACTGACCACGAAACTGGGTGCCTGCCACCATCGCCGTCATGTCAAGAAGGAACACTTCTTTATCTCTGAGCTTTGAGGGGACATCACCGGCGGCGATCCGTTGTGCCAAGCCCTCCGCAATGGCGGTCTTACCCACACCCGGCTCACCAATCAGGCAGGGATTATTTTTTTGCCGCCGATTTAGAATCTGGATCACCCGTTGTGTCTCTACATCTCTACCGATCACCTTATCCAGCTGACCATTCATTGCCCGCTGGGTTAGATTCATACAATAGGCATCCAAGAACTTATGCTTTGAAGCTTTTTTCTTTTTCGGCTCCTCCGGTTCCTTTGCTGATGGGTCTTTGGACTGAGGAATGCCTCCATTCCCTTGGAAAAGCTGATTCAACAAAGGAAAGGTTGCGGTTTGGCTTTCTGCCTCATCCTCCTCATGCTCCTCATCGTCCCTCTGACCAAACACACTGCTCATTTCATCGCTGAGCATATCCAGATCATCTTCTGATATTCCCATTTGCTTCACGACCTGATCGATCTGGGGAATCCCGAGCTTACGGGCACATTTCAGGCAATATCCTTCGTTCAAAGTTGAACCGTTTTCCATTTTCGTAATGAAGACAACGGCAACATTTTTCTTACATTTCGTACACATTTTCGGCTGCAAGGGTATCACTCCTTTAAAGGGTATTCAAACAATTACAAAACTGGGGTACATTCAAATTTTTCTATCCCATCATCGTACCACAGATGGGTCATATAGAGTCCGCCCGGTGGTACCGTCGGACCGGCCGCCGTGCGATTACCGGCATTTAAAATGTCTCCGATCTGTTGGGGTTTTATCTTGCCTTCCGCTGCGTAAACAACGGTTCCAGCCATGGCTCGCGCCATATTATATAAGAAACCATCGGCACATACACGCAGATAGATCAAGTTTCCCTGCCGTTCCACATCATAATAGTAGACCGTGCGGACGGTAGACCGAACCTCCGTTCCGACGCTGCGTACGGCGGCAAAATCGTGGGTCCCCACAAACTCGCTGGCCGCCGCCTGCATTACAGCTTCGTCAAGATGCTTTGGATAAAACCAAGCCCTGTTGACATAGAAGGGATCTCTCACACGGGAGTTATAGATGATATAGGTATATTCCTTCCGGGCGCAGGAACCAATGGCGTTAAAATCCTCATGGACTTCAAAGGCTTTTGTCACAACGATATCCACCGGCAGATGGGTATTGAGCGCATAGGGCAGGCGATCCACCGGGATGGTGGAGGTGGTACGAAAATTCGCCACATAGCACTTGGCGTGAACACCGGCATCGGTGCGTCCGCATCCTGTCATATGGACCGGGTGTCCAACCACCATAGCGGCAGCTTTTTCCATAGTCTCTTGAACGGTTGGCAAATTTTTCTGCATCTGCCAACCATGGTAGGCTGTTCCCAGATACGTTAAAAACAAAGCAATATTCCGCACAGCCACACCTCACAAACCAAAACACACCAATGCGATCACGCCGCCGAGCAACACTGCGCCAATTGCAAAGGTTATCAAATCCCACCGGCTGTAGCGCAGCAGCTTCATCTTTGTTCTGCCTTCTCCGCCGTGGTAACAGCGGCACTCCATAGCAGTTGCCAATTCGTCTGCCCGTCGGAACGCACTGATAAACAGCGGAATCAAAATCGGCACCAGTGCCTTGACACGCTTCAGAATATTTCCGGTTTCAAAATCCGCTCCCCGGGCCTTCTGGGCAGACATGATCTTATCCGTTTCCTCTATAAGCGTGGGAATAAAACGCAAAGCGATGCACATCATCATTGCCAGCTCATGGACCGGCAGTTTGATCCGCTTCAAGGGAGAAAGCAGGGATTCCAGACCATCAGTCAGCGCAATGGGAGATGTGGTATAGGTCAGCAGGAAGGTTCCGGAAACCAGCATCAAAATCCGGGCAATCATCAGCACCGCCCGAATTACCCCTTCTTTTGTGATCGTAATGATCCAAAAATGCAGCCACACGGTCTCCCCATCGGATAAAAACAAATTCAGCAAGGCCGTAAAAATCAAAATGACCATCAGCGGTTTCAGCCCTCTGACAATATTTTTCAGTGGGATCTTGGATACTCCGATGCAGAGTACAAGAAACAGAAGCATCACACCATAGCTGAACCAGCTGACCGCCAAAAACAGTGCTACGATGTATACCACCAACATGATCAGCTTTGTTCTGGGGTCAAGGCGATGGATGAAGGAGGTTCCGGGAAAAAACTGACCCAGAGTAATGTCTTTAAGCATGGGTCTTGCCCTCCTTTATGGACTTGAGTGCCGACACTGCCTGTTCAATGGTATAGACACTGTCCACATTCACTCCCAGCTCCTTCAGCCGCAGGAATATCCGGGTGACCGGTGGAATATCCAGTCCGATCTCCAGCAGTTCGGAAGCATTTTCAAAAATCTGCTTTGGCGTTCCATCCATAGCGAGCGTTGCCCCGTTAAGCACCAGCAAACGATCGGTCATTCTCGCTACATCGCTCATAGAATGACTGACCATCAAAATTGTAGCATTCTTTGTGCTTCGGTACGCCATGATATTCGATAAAATTTCATCCCTTCCGACAGGGTCCAGACCGGCTGTCGGTTCGTCCAAAATCAGAACCTCCGGCTCCATGGCAATAACGCCGGCAATCGCAACACGTCTTTTCTGACCACCGGACAGATCAAATGGTGATGCCTTCAGCTGCTGCTCAGTGAGTCCAACGAAGCCTGCCGCCTCACGAACCCGGCGGTCGATCTCCTGTTGGCTCAAGCCCATATTCTTTGGACCAAAGGCAATATCCTTATACACTGTCTCCTCAAATAACTGATACTCCGGATACTGAAAGACCAGACCGACCCGAAAGCGAGCCTGTCGGATGCTTTTTTTGCTCTCCCAAATATCCTCATCATCCAAAAGAACCTTGCCCGAGGTAGGCTTCAGCAGTCCATTCAAATGCTGTATCAATGTAGACTTTCCCGAGCCGGTATGCCCGATAACGCCAATGAACTCTCCCCTCTCCACAGAAAAGGATATATTGTCCAAAGCCGTATGCTCAAAGGGTGTCCCGGCACTGTAAACATGAGTTAGATTCTCAATTTGTAGTATGGGTGCCAATATACGTTCCTCCCGGTGCGTCACATCTTTAATTCACGATAAAGTATCTGCGCACATTCTTCGGTGTCCAGCTGGTCAAGAGGCAGCTGAAATCCCTGTTTATTCAGTTCAAAGCACAGTTCCACTGTTTCCGGTGCCGCAAGACCCAGTCTGTGCAGCAGTTCCACTTTTGAAAAAACCTCTTTAGGTGTACCGTCCGCAGCGATACCGCCCTTATGCAATACGATCACACGCTGTGCTCTTGCAGCCTCATCCATATGGTGGGTGATCAGGACGATGGTGATTCCCTTCTGCTGGTTCAAGCGAAGCACGGTATCCATGACCTCACGCCGTCCCTTCGGGTCCAGCATGGCGGTGGGCTCGTCCAGCACGATGCACTTAGGCTCCATTGCGATGATTCCCGCAATCGCCACACGCTGCTTTTGTCCGCCGGAGAGCAGGTGCGGCGCATGCTCACGGTATTCATACATTCCAACTTGCTTCAATGCTGCATCCACTCTTCTGCGAATCTCCGGACTGGATGCCCCCAGATTTTCGGGACCAAAGGCAACATCTTCCTCCACCACATTGGCTACGATCTGGTTATCGGGGTTTTGGAATACCATACCCACGCAGCGTCGAAGCTTCAGCAGCAGTTCTTCGTTTTGTGTATCCATCCCACTGACATAGACCTTACCGCCGCAGGGTAAAAGGATGGAATTAAAATGCTTGGCGAGGGTGGATTTTCCGCATCCATTACCGCCCAATACGGCAACAAAGCTTCCATCCTCAATGCTTAAATTCAAATCCTTAAATACTGTGACACCGGGCGTGTTGTCCACGCCCGGATATTGATAGCTTAAATGCTCTACACGAATGGCTGTACTCAATTACTTTGCCTCCTGTGTTACATTTCCCGGAACAGCAGATCGGGTCAGGGTGTCCAACGACCGGTGGAACCGCAGGGCAGCATAATACCGGTCGATTTTACCGGCAGCCCTAATTCCCCTACCGCAGTCTTTCCTCCGTGAACAGCACCGAATACCACGTCAGAAGCATATCCCACGGCGGAAGGTGCCAGACCGGTGGTATAGGAATTGATGATCACAAACAGTGGATCATCGGTCAGCAGCTTTGCTGTTTCCAGCAGGAAGGGATAGAAGCTGGTCTCCATCTTCCAAATCTCACCGCTGGGTCCACGGCCATAGCTGGGTGGATCCATGATGATGCCGTCATAACGGCGACCACGGCGGATTTCACGCTGAATAAACTTTCCGCAGTCATCGACGATCCAGTGGATCGGGCGATCGGAAAGCCCCGATGCCGCCGCATTCTCCTTTGCCCATGCCACCATACCTTTAGAGGCATCTACATGGTAAACCTCCGCACCTCCTGCGGCAGCAGCCAAGGTCGCGCCGCCGGAATAGGCAAACAGGTTCAGCACTCTGACCGGACGGTGGACAGCGGCAGAGGCAACTCTTTCACGAATGAAGTCCCAGTTGGCCGCCTGCTCCGGAAAAACGCCGGTATGCTTAAAATTCATCGGCTTGACATTGAAGGTCAGATAGTCCTTATACCGAATCTGCCAACGCTCCGGGAGCCGATGCTCCGTCCAACGACCGCCGCCGGTGTTGGAACGAAGATACCGGGCATCATATCGCTTCCAATCTCTGCTGCTGCGAGGGGTATTCCAAATTACCTGTGGGTCCGGACGGACCAGAATATAGTCTCCCCAGCGTTCAAGCCGCTCCCCATCTGTTGCATCCAGAACCTCATAATCCTTCCATTCATCTGACATCCAGATCATTCAAGGTCTCCTTTGTTAATATCTCTTATACGCCCTGTTAGGCTGCTTCATCCTGCGTTTCTTCCTCAGGAGGTGTCTCTTCATCGGGCTTATCCTCGGTGGAGTTTTCTTCATCGGAGGACTCTCCTTCAGTGGTTTCTTCCTCCGTCGTTTCCTCGGCGTTGGTATCTTCCGTGACTTCAGTTTCAGGATGCTCAGATGCGTATTCTTCCCACGCCTCCTTTGTGTGCACCTTACAGGCAACATAAGGTGTCGATCCATCTAAGTCACCGAAGATTCCCTTGAACTCGCCGTCCTCTCCAGCCGAATTCACCAGATAGATATACTTATTGCTGACGTACTTACTCGTCAGACCGTAATCATCCGCTTTTTTGATCTCATCGATCTGTGACTGCGTCATTTTTACAAGGGATACGCTGGACAGCTCATTTTCCCCCGCTTCCGCAAGCTTTTTGCAGTAAGTGGTGGCAATGCCTTCACCTTCGGTGCAATAATCCAGCAATACATGCTTATCGCAGGTTTCTGTCGGCCGATCCTCCTCGTAGACCAGAACGGACTCCGTTCGGCTGTCTCCCCGGATATCCGCACGACAGGCATCGGTTGCCAGCTTGCCGGAATCCAGACATACCCTGACCTTTACCATCTTATCCTGATTATACAGCGAAATGGCTTCTTTTCCTTCGTGCAGCGGAGCCATGACCTTTCGCCACAGTCGTGCTGCGGGATGGCTGGTATCTTCGCCGACCAGCTGGATTTCTGCCGGAGTTTCAAAGCCGCACCATACAGATGCTGTATAGTATCCGGTATATCCGCAGAAGTAACGGTCCTTCTTACTGTTTGTCGTACCGGTCTTTCCGCACACATCCATGCCTTCGATATCTGCCACTTCGCCCGTACCATGATCCACCGCCTGATCCAGACAGTAGTTCATATAATCAACAGTCTTCTCACTGAGAATTTCCTCACTCTTCTGCACATTGTCAATAATCAGATTTCCCTGAGAGTCGTAAACCTTGGTAAAGGTTCTGCCCTCGCGATAGACACCGTTATTGGCAAAGGTGGCATAGGCACATGCCATATCCCGAAGAGTCGCACCATAGGTCAAACCACCCAAGCCCAGAGGCGCATAGTCTACGTCGGTATATCTTTCGTTATCCACCAATCCGGAGATGCGGAACCGATCCTTCGCGAAATTGTAGCTATAGCGTGTACCGATCATATCCAGCGTATTCACGGAGATCGCATTGACGGACTCCACCAGACCGGTCAGAACAGTTCTGGAATATTGGTAGTTTTTCTCGGCATTTCTGGGGAAAGCTGTGGTTTTTCCAGTGGAAGAATCCTTAACATACCGCAGGGGCAGATCCTTGATCACCGTTGCCGGCGTGATTGCCCCAAGCTCAAAAGCAGGCGCATAAACAGCGATGGGCTTAAAGGATGAACCCACCTGCAGCTTCGCATCGGTTGCCAGATTATAGCCATCAAATACGGTCTTCTCGCCGACACCGCCGGCCATTGCCACGATATCACCGGTCCGGTTATCAATGACCACAATACCCGACTGCAGCTGCTGACCGCCACGGGTTTCCGGTATCTCCTCCAGATTGGTATAAATGGCATCCACCTGATTCTGGACTTCCATATCCAATGTGGTATAGATATGGTAACCACTGCGCTGAATCAACTGCGTGTATACAGCCTTTTGTTCTTTTCCCAGATCCTCCCAGACCAGACCATCACGCTCTGCCAGTGCCGCTGCCACATCCTCCATTACTGTATCCACAAACCAGGAATAAACTTTCTGGGATGCATTTTCACCAACCTGAATTTCCTGCTTACATTCAGGACAGAGGTACTTGTCTTCCTGTACCAGCAGTGTGCTGACGATGCCCTCATAGCCGCAGTCCAGATTTTCGCAGTATGCCATAGAATCTTCCGTGGAGATTCCACTCTTGAATACCAGCTCTTGCTCCAATGCCGCCTGATATTCTTCCTCCGTCAGATACCCCTGATTGCGCATCTCGTATAGGGTATTCTCTTTTCGGATATTATTACGCTCCGCGCCGGTCATGATCTTGCCTTTATATTCAAAAGTAGACGAGTAGGGAGAAAAAATCGATGGGTTATTGGTAATGCTGATCAGACTGGCGCACTCTGCAGTGGTCAGGTTCTGCAGCTCTTTCCCAAAATAATGGGCCGCCGCACTTTTGACACCGTTCTTGCGGTCGCCAAAATAGATCAGGTTCAGATACCACTCCATAATGACATCCTTATCGTAACGCCGCTCAAAGTCGATTGCCTTAAAAATCTCAACGACCTTTCGGCGAACGGTAACACTGTTATCGCCGGTCATGTTTTTTACAAGCTGCTGGGTAATGGTAGAGCCACCGGCATCTCCGGAGCCAACAAACATCTTTACACACGCCTTAACTGTCGTGATCCAGTCCACGCCCTGATGCTCATAAAACCGCTTATCCTCAATCGCCACCGCGGCATGAACCAAGTCCTCCGGGAATTCGTCATAGGTCGCCCACTCCCGGTCCGTGGTAGAGGCATAGATCCTCTGCAGCTCCTGAATATTACCGCTGGAATCCACATAATGAATAAAGGAGGTCTCGTCCAGGTTGTAATTCTCCTTAACCATTTCGGAATCCGGAAGGATATCGTCCTGAAGATAAGAACCCAAAAGTCCTACCAGAACAAACGCGCATACCAGAACCACCAGGGTAACGGTAGCCACCGCCAGCATAGCCACCTTAAAAATAGAATAGAATACACGCCAGATTCTATAGATGGAGCTTGGCAGCCAGTGGGGCTTCCAGGATTGACGGGGCTGCGTGCTTTTCCTGCTGATCTTTCTTTCCTTTTTAGCCATAGCAATACCTCCATAACCGCAGCCGGAAAGCTGCAACGATTGGAAACATGATTAGCATGTGTATAATTTACAGCACTAGTCGTATCATTATAGCATATCCTGAGAAAAAACGAAAGCCCCATTTTTTAAAGTAATGTGTCCGTTCTGTTAAAAATATCAATAGCGTGCCACAGAATCCCAGCTGCGGCACGCTATATAACTTTATTCAGTTACATTTTCTGCAATTTGAACCAGTAAAATGGTGCTGTTTTCAGGGCTATAATGTCCTGTCGTAACTCTGGTGGTTTTCCCCGGCTCAAGTCCCGCGTCCAACTTCACCCGATAGGTGATGCCGCCATACAGAATATCCTTCGCGCTGTTCTTATAATAAATATAAGCCAAGCCAAGGGTATCTTCGGAAATATTTTCTACATCAATGTAGCCTTCACCACCGGTGAGCTTTACCTGATTTTCACACAACGACATCGGCTCAGCAAAAAATACAACATCCTTGATTTTGACATCCTGGTAAGAATCATCGCTGTAGGCTCTGCGGTTTTGCTCCAGTGCTACAACAGACTGCCCAGCAGGAAGATTGGTTACTTCAAACTGTGCCGTATAATCGGAATAATCCACCTCAAATCTTGCCAGCTGCAAATCTTGGGCAGTATCGTTGCGCACGATCAGCATCATTACATCCTGAACAACTTCGTTTGTTCCGTCTTCCATAAACATACCAGCGTATTTATAGATGCTGCTGATGCTAATTCCTTCTGCAAACGTGAAATATTCATCTTCATCATCCCCTGTGCCGGAAGGTTGCGTCTGCCCGGAAGACTGGGTCTCCCCAGAGGGCTGAGTCTGCTCAGAGTTATCTTGATTGTCACCGGTGACCTGTGTCTGCTCTGCTGCATTTGTATCCACCGGGGTCTCAGGCTGCGTCCCCCCACGGGTCGCAAACCACCACACAACAGCTGTCAGCAACACAATGATCACCACTGCACCCACCAGCATCCACCACTTTCGGGTCGATCTATTATGAGAGGCTGTACTGGACTTGTTTTCTTTCTTTGCCATAGATTTCATCTCCAAATCAGGGGTTACACCGCCAACGCGGCAATTAGTCTCCGTAATAGTAACACCAATTTTCCAAAAAAGCAACACAAATTCTGCGTTCTTGTCACCCATTCCCTCGCAGCTCAATAATTTGATCACGCAGAACGGCAGCATATTCGAATTCCATCATTCTTGCCGCTTCCTTCATCTGCTTTTCCAGTCTCGCAATTTCCTTCTCTTTTTCCACCTTGGTCATCTTCACGCCGGTACGCCCCTTGCGTTCGGCAGTCGGAGAAGAAATTTCTATCAGATCCCGGACGGACTTAATTACTGTCTTCGGTATGATTCCATGGGTCTGGTTATACGCATTCTGAATTTCCCGGCGGCGGTGGGTCTCGTCCATTGCTCTGCCCATGGAGTCTGTTATATGATCGGCATACATAATGACCTTACCCTCCGCATTTCTTGCCGCACGACCGATGGTCTGAATCAGACTGGTTTCACTGCGCAGGAAGCCTTCCTTGTCAGCATCCAAAATTGCCACAAGACTGACCTCCGGAAGATCCAACCCCTCACGCAGAAGATTGATGCCCACCAGGACATCAAATTTTGCCATCCGCAGATCCCGAATGATCTCCATTCGCTCCATTGCGCCAATGTCGGAATGCATATAGCGTACCTTGATGCCAGCCTTTTGAAGATAGGTCGTCAGATCCTCTGCCATTTTCTTTGTCAATGTGGTAACCAGGACTCGTTCATTTTTCTGGGTTCTGATATTGATTTCACCGATCAGGTCATCAATCTGACCATCAATGGGGCGCACCTCCACCTCCGGATCCAGCAACCCGGTGGGTCTGATGACCTGCTCTACAGTCTGACCGGAACGGGTCTGCTCATACTCTGCCGGCGTCGCTGACACATAGATCACCTGATTGAGCTTGCTGTCAAATTCTTCGAAATTCAAGGGGCGATTATCGTAGGCAGAAGGCAATCGGAAGCCATAGTTCACAAGCGCGTCCTTCCTACTTCTGTCACCGGCATACATGGCACGGCACTGAGGCAGTGTCACATGGCTTTCATCGATAAACAGCAGAAAATCCTCAGGAAAATAATCCAGCAGCGTAGTGGGCGGCGTTCCCGGTTCCCTGCCCTGAATGACCCGGGAATAATTCTCAATGCCGTTACAAAATCCGATCTCTGTCAGCATCTCCAGGTCATAGGCGGTTCGCTGGGCAATTCGCTGAGCCTCCAGCAGCTTATCCTGAGAACGGAACAGGGCAACCTGCTCATCACACTCTCTTTGTATTTCCACCATAGCGCGCTGCAGCTTCTCCCGGGATGCCACATAATGGCTGGCCGGGTAGATCGCCACATGATCCAGATACCGCTCCGCCATACCGGATACCGCATTGATTTCAGAGATCCGATCGATCTCATCCCCAAAAAACTCCACTCTGATCGCTCGCCCGGACCAATAGGCAGGATAAATTTCCAAGGTATCTCCCCTGACCCGGAACTTGTTACGGGAAAAATCCAGATCATTTCGCTCATAGCGAATCTCAGTCAGCTGCCGCAAAACATCATCCATAGGACGCTCCTGCCCGACTCGCAACGAGATCACCATGCTTTTATAATCAATGGGGTCACCCAAACCATACAGGCAGCTAACCGAGGACACCACGATCACATCCCGTCGTTCAAACAATGCGGAAGTCGCACTGTGACGCAGCCGGTCGATCTCCTCATTGACGGAAGCATCCTTCTCAATATAGGTATCCGTATGGGCAATGTACGCCTCCGGTTGGTAGTAATCGTAGTAGGATACAAAATATTCCACCGCATTGTTAGGGAAGAATTCCCGAAATTCAGAGCATAACTGCGCAGCAAGCGTTTTATTATGTGCCAACACGAGTGTTGGACGGTTAACACGGGCTATTATGTTCGCCATCGTGAAGGTCTTACCACTACCCGTTACTCCCAGTAAAACCTGCTCTTTCAAGCCATTTTCGATGCCTTGAACCAATTTTTCAATGGCT
>CAZENN010000018.1:0-25166 GCA_964513605.1 uncultured Oscillospiraceae bacterium | reverse complement strand
ACACCGCCGCCCTTATGACAGCCGAAGCAGTAATACATCCCCTTATCCGGGGAAACGGAAAAGGAGGCAGTCTTCTCACCATGGAACGGGCACAGACCAAACAAATTAGACCCGGCACGGCGCAGGTTCACATACTGCCCCACCACATCCTCGATGGGATTACGGGCAATCAGCTCATCAATAAAAGCCGGCTGAAACTCTGCCATGGTACACACCTCCTCATCTTAATAAAACGATCCCGGCGGAATAAACCGAAACATCATTAAACGCTATTATATCATATTATCCCCGAACATTCCAGCCCGTGGGGATAAAAATCTCGGTATATTTATCGACGGCGTATTTGTCGGTCATACCGGCAATGTAGTCGCAGACGGTACGCTCCATGCCGTCGAAGGACAGCTGGGGTTGGAAGTCCGTGGGCAGTGCCTCTGGGTGGTTTACATAATATTCAAACATCTTTTGGAGAATCACCTTTGCCTTGCTTTCCTCCCCCTTTGCCACCGGGTTACGGTAGACATTTTCAAACATGAACGACCGCAGATCCCCCAAAGCCCCCTCCACCTCAGGAGACAGCAAAATAGTATCCACCTCTTGGGACGATAAGATCACATCGCAGACCAGAGTATCGATTCGCTCGCCATGGGTCTTGCCCAGCACCAGCGCAATGTCTCTGGGAATGTCCTCCGATGTCAGAATCCCTGCCCGGATGGCATCATCAATATCGTGGTTGACATAGGCGATCCGGTCTGCCCAGCGGACGATTTGACCCTCCAATGTCTCCGGGATATGGACGCCCGTATGACCCAGAATGCCCATCCGCACCTCATAAGTCAGGTTCAAACCCTTTCCACCGTTTTCCAGCTCGTCCACCACACGAAGACTCTGCTCGTTATGGCGGAAGGGCTTACCGATGCACTCGGTCAATGCCACTTCACCGGCGTGACCGAAAGGGGTATGCCCCAAATCGTGACCCATGGCAATGGCTTCCGTCAGATCCACGTTCAGTCCAAGTGCCAACGCAATGGTCCGGGAAATTCGAGTGACCTCCAAGGTATGGGTCATCCGGGTACGGTAATGATCCCCCTCCGGGCGCAAAAACACCTGAGTCTTATGCATCAGCCGCCGGAAGGATTTGGAGTGGACGATCCGATCAATATCCCTCTGATAGCAGGTTCGCACATCGGTATCCTTAAGCTCCTCCGGCCTCATTCTGCCCTGCGACTCATCCGCAAAAGCCGCCAAAGGATTCAAATGCCGATGCTCCATCTGTTCCAGTTTTTCTCTAATAGTCAACATAACACCCCCAAGGCTTGGTTGAAATATGAGATATAAGTGCATGGTAGGGACCGGCCTCTGGACGGTCCGCCGAAAATGCGAAGCATTTTCGGATTTTCCGAAGGAAAATCCCCGCCGATTGCCTACGGCAATGTGATTTCGTTCCGAAATCACCGGACCGTCCAGAGGCCGGTCCCTACGGGGGTGTGGGAAATGCTCTGTATTCTTTTCCCGTCTCCATCCCCTCTATGGTGCCGCTGCTCAGGTCTGTCAGGCGGTTCAGGAAGGGTTGGGCTTTGGCTTCCGGCATCAGGATCTCCAGCTCGATGTCCGCGCCGAATTGGGTATCCCTCACGATGCCGCCGAACGCCTCTACCTCCAGCTTCACACGCTCATAATAGCTGTAGGGAATGGGGATGTACAGTGCCGTCCAGACTCGTTTCATGGACTTCCCGGCGGCATCTACGGCGATCTTCGCCCCTTTGGTATAGGCTCGCACCAGTCCCCCGGCTCCCAGCAGAATGCCGCCGAAATATCGGGTGACCACGCAAACGATGTTATACAGTCCTTCCCTCTGCAGCACCTGCAGCATGGGCATCCCGGCGGTGCCTCCCGGCTCTCCATCGTCGGAGAACCGGACCGCACCATCCCGGATGATATACGCCCAGCAATTGTGGGTGGCATCGTAGTGCTGCTTTTTCATCTCCTGAATCTTGGCAAGGGCAGCTTCCTCCGTCTCCACAGGCCACACTCTGCCGATGAAGTGGGATTTCTTTTCATAAAATTCATCCTCACCAAAATCGGTGGGCACCAGGTATTCTTCCATGGGTTAATACTCCTTGATGATATACGCTCTCAGCTTACCATACAAAATCGGGTCCAGCACCGTATCCACCTGGATTCCCTGACCGGTATAGTCCGTGGAAAGAACCTGAGCGTTTTTGTGCAGGGTGTCTACCAGCCCTCCCTGACTGTAGGGAAGGGTCAGCAGAACATGGTGGCGGCTGTGCCCCAATGCCTTTTCGATGGAGGCAAGCAGCTTTTCCATCCCCAAGCCTCTCTTTGCGGAGATGGCGACCACATCCTCCCCAATGGGGATCTCCGTGGCAGGAACCAGATCCGCCTTATTATAGCAGCGCAGCACCGGCGTTCCGGGCTTTGCCAGCTTGGAAATGAGGGCATCCACCACGGCGATATGCTCCTCCCGGTTGGGATCGGCAGAGTCGATGACGTGCAGCAGCAGATCCGCATATTCCAGCTCTTCCAACGTGGCACGGAACGCATCCACCAGATGGTGAGGCAGTTTGGCAATGAACCCAACCGTATCCGACAGCACCACATCCAGATTGTCCGAAACGGTCAGCTGCCGGGAGGTGGTGTCCAGCGTGTCGAACAGACGGTTATTGGCAGGGATACCGGCACCGGTCAGCTGATTAAGCAGCGTGGATTTTCCGGCGTTGGTATAGCCCACGATGGCCACCACCGGCACGGAGTTTTTCATTCTCCGCTCCCGTTGAACCCCACGAACCTGCCGCACCTGCTGCAGCTCCTGCTGTAAACGGGAGATCCGCTCCCGAATATGGCGGCGGTCGCTTTCCAACTTGGTCTCGCCGGGTCCCCGGGTGCCAATGCCGCCACCCTGCCGGGACAGGCTTTTGCCCATGCCGGAAAGCCGGGGCAGCAGGTACTGGTACTGGGCAAGCTCCACCTGAAGCCTGCCCTCTTTGGTTTTTGCCCGTTGTGCGAAAATATCCAAGATCAACGCGCTGCGATCCAGGACGGTGACCCCCATGATCTCCTCCAGCGCACGGATATGACCGGGGGACAGCTCATTATCAAAAACCACCATGGTCGATGCGGTGGCTTCCACCAGCATCCGCACCTCCTGTGCCTTTCCTTCGCCGATAAAGCTGTGGGAGTCGGGCGTATGACGGTTTTGCAGTACCTTGCCTGTACAAAAGCCCCCGGCGGTTTCCAGAAGGGCTTCCAGCTCCTCTAAAGTCTCGTCGGTGGCTGTCTGGGCTTTGGTGAAGCAGTCTGCGTTCAGACCCACCAGAACCGCCCGTTCCTGAACCATTGCGTCAAAATTCGTTTCCATTCATTTTCCTCATTTTCTTCGTAAAACGACAAAAAGTCCGCACTACGTTTAAGCAGTGCGGACTTTGGCTTACTTCAGACCAAATCTCTTGTTGAAACGATCAACACGTCCACCGGTGTCAACCAGCTTCTGCTTGCCGGTATAGAAAGGGTGGCACTTGGAGCAGATCTCAACGCGGATGTCCTTCTTGGTGGAACCGGTCGTAAAGACGTTGCCACAGGCACAGCGGATGGTAGTCTGTTCGTAGTTGGGATGGATGCCTTCTCTCATGTCGTTCACCTCTTTCTTATCAGTTAAAGGGCATAAAACGCCCAGCAATTTCAATCGCCCGGATATCATATCACATTGTTCCCAAGAATGCAAGTGTTTTTTTCGTTTTTTTGCAACTATTTCTCTCAGAACGCCCAGTTACCGCTCCGGAAGATGGGAACCACCTTACCATCGGCACAGATGGCATCGATGTTCATGCTGTCACAGCCGATCATAAAGTCCTCATGGATCATGGAATCGTTGATGCCCAGAGCACGGCATTCCTCCAGGGTCTTGCTGTGGTGATCCCGAATGGTGTCCGGGAAGCCTGCGCCCACCGCCAGATGGCAGGCGGCGTTTTCATCAAACAAAGTGCTGTAGAACAGCAGTCCGCTTTCGCAGATGGGGCTTTTTTGAGGGACCAGAGCGCATTCGCCCAGATAGGCGGAGCCTTCGTCCATGGCGAGCATGGTATTGAGCAGCTCCTCCCCCTTCTCGGCGTGGGCTTCCACCACCTTACCGGCTTCAAAGCGCATGGAGAAATTCTCGATCAGCTGTCCCTCGTAGGACAGGGGCTTGGTGGAATATACGATTCCCTCTGCCTCGCCCCGTTTCGGAGAGATGAAGCATTCCTCCGTGGGGATATTGGGATTGAAGGTGATGCCCTGGCGGCTGACCTCCGCACCGCCGCAGAACACCGCCTCGGAAATCATGCCCACGGTCAGATCCGTGCCGTTGTCCGCTGTGTAGTGGAGCTTTTGGATGCCCAGAGCGTTCAGGTAATCACAGCGGCTGCGCAGATTGGCATTGTGGGTCTCCCATGCTCCGATGGAGTCCTCCCCCACCCGGGAGGTGGACAGGATGGCTTCCCAGAGCTTTTCCACTGCCCTGTTTTTCGGCAGATCGGGGAAGACCTTCTTCGCCCATGCCACACCGGGCACTGCCGCAATGCACCACTGCTGCTTCCCGTCCCGGTCGTCGATATAGGGCTTCAAAATGGGATAGGACAACTGCCGTGCCTTTGCCATCTTCTCGGTATTGACGCCCTTCAAGCCGTCCGGGTCCTCAGAGATCAGGTACAGGCGGCAAGGCAGGGTGTCACAGTAGTGCTGCTGCCGTGCCTTCTGCCACTCATGGACCGCCCCCAAGGTCTTGACGCTTTGGTAACGGGTGTGGAGCTTCTGCAAAGGCTGGTACTCCCAGTAAACGGTAACTTCCCTTGCCTTCGCCTTATAGCATTCCTCAACCACCAGCTTGACGAACTCCGGCTGATCCAGCTGCGCCATCACCAACACATCCTGCCCCTTCTGGACATTGATGCCGGTGCGGACGATCAGCTTGGCATACTCTCTCAATATGGTTTTCTTCATAGAATACCCCTCACTTTTTTCATATATTTTACAACATGATATCAGATTTTATCCAAATCGTCAATGAGGATTGCAATGTTTTCCGTTTTGGTTTATAATAACAGAAATTATAGAAAAGGCGGTTTATGGATATGCTGAGTAAAGAACAGCTTCAAGAAAAAATTTCTGCCGGGGTGCGGCTTTTGGACGGTGCCACCGGTTCCAATCTGCAAAAGGCCGGGATGCCACGGGGCTGTTGCACCGAGCAGTGGATTTTGGAGCATCCCCAGGTGCTGATGGACCTGCAGCGCCGCTATGCCGATGCAGGCTCTCAAATCATCTACGCCCCCACCTTTCAGGCTCAACCCATCGCTTTGGAGAGGCTGGGTCTGGCAGAGCAGACAGAGCAGATCAACGCCAAGCTGGTACAGCTGACCAAGGCGGCCTGCCCCGGGGTGTTGGTTGCCGGTAATCTGACCACTCTTGCCACCTTCACCAACAGCTTTGATGAGGAAAACTTTCTCCTTCTGGTGGACAATTACCGGCGGCAGATTCGGGGACTTCTGGATGGCGGTGCGGATCTGCTGGCGGCTGAGACCCTGATATATCCTCTGGAGGCAGAGGCCATTCTCACCGCCGCCGAGCTGGAGCAGGCCGGGGCGGTATGCTACAGCTTTACCATGCAGGCTGACGGCTCCCTGTTATCCGGCCGGGAGATAGGTCCTGTTTTAAGGGAGCTGGAGGAAGCCGGTGCCGCCGCTGTGGGCTTTAACTGTGTGGCAGCGGATCTGATGACAGCTGCTCTTGTGAGCAAGCTTCGCCGGTATGTAAAAGGCCCTCTGATCTGCAAGCCCAATGCCGGAGTACCGGTGATCGGCGAGGATCAGCTACCCCACTATCGCATGAAGCCGGAAGAATTTGCAAGCATCATGGCACACTGCGTTAAAATGGGCGCAACACTGCTGGGAGGCTGCTGTGGTACGGATCCCCGGTTCATTGCCGCCGTGAAGGAAAAGCTGGAATGAAACAGGAAATTTTAGACGGACTGCCTGCCCATCACCCCTGGCGGCGGCACGTTCACATCTTTGACACCCTGGACTCCACCAATACCTACGCCGCGAAATTGGCAAAAGCCGGTGCGCCGGAGGGGACGGTGGTGATTGCCCGACAGCAGACCGCCGGGCGTGGACGGCGTGGCAGAACCTTTCTTTCTCCTATGGACACCGGGCTTTATATGAGTGTGATTTTGCGTCCCGGCTGTCCTCCGGCAGAGCTGATGCATCTGACCTGCGCCGTTGCCGTTGCTCTGTGCGATGCCGTAGAGCAGGTCACCGGCGTACGCCCTCAGATCAAGTGGATCAACGATCTGGTGCTAAACAAGCGAAAGCTGGCAGGAATTTTGACGGAGCTTGGGTTTACCGCACAGGGGATGGTGGATCACGCCGTCATTGGCATTGGAATCAACGTCTCCCAATTCCCTGCCGCCTTACAAGGGCTTGCCTGTTCCCTCCTTTCCGAAACCGGAAGAAGCCCCACCATTGGGGCACTGGCGGCGGCGGTGATGATCTCGCTGGAGACTATAAATAAGCGGCTGCTGTCCGAGCGGGATGCCATTATGGAGACCTACCGAAGGGACTGCATCACGCTGGGTTCGGATGTGCAAGTCCTCCGCGCCAGCTTCAGCCGTCAGGGAACCGCCATGGACATCCGCACCGACGGGGCACTGGTGGTTCACTTCCCGGATGGCAGTCAGGAAGCGGTTTTCAGTGGTGAAGTCAGCGTTCGGGGTCTGTGGGATTATGTATAAATCGCAAAAAATAACCCAGAGGTGAAAATACCGGTTGCATTTTCCACCGGTTTTGGTTATACTGGTGATGGACACATTTTATATGGAGGTATTCTGCAATGAACGCTTTTAATGTTGTAGCTAAGATTCTTGCCGCCCTGGTGGTGCTGGCAGGTCTGGTACTGGTCTTCGTAATGTACGGTGATAAGATCAAGGCCTTCTGCAAGAAGCTGGTCAGTCGCCACAGCTTCCGCAGCTGCATGGCCGGCGAGGACGAGTTCGCCGATGACGACGATTTTGACGCGGAAGAGATCATCGCCGCCGATCAGGACTTCGAAGACTAATTACAGGTTCATAAAAAATATGGCTCCCTCACGTTTTTTTGTGAGGGAGCCGTATTTTTGATCCGTAATTTTCTAAATCAGGCTGCGATCAAGCCCAAAAAATCCTTGCTTATGATTTCACATAACGCAGGCAGATCCAGCCCTTTTCCGTCCGCCCCCAGAGGGTATCGTTGACGGTGGCATACTCCAAAATCTGAACTGCGTCATCCTCGTACAGCCAGTCCACCACCTCATTGCCCACACCGGGCGCAACACGGACATTCAGGCAGCTGGCAGTAACCACCCCTGTTACGGTCATTGCGGCAGATCTTGCCATTTGACTGACTTGGGTAGATTGATAGACCACTTGGGTCACAGTTTCCAGCTTGGCATAGCTTCTCAGGCTGATCCAGCCCTGAGTGCATCTGCCCCAAAGCCGATCTCCCACCAGCTTCTGCTCCAGAATCTCCACCTTCGTTCCCTCAGCCAGACTTCCCACGATCTCCCCTTCCGGTTCGCTTCGGACATTCAGCTTGTCCACCCCTACAACGGTAGCGTAGGTCTTGGTAACGGTGGTGGTCTCCTGAGTCGGCGGCGTGACCGCTTGGGAAGCCTCATAGTCAGTGTAATCCAGACACAGCCAACCGCCGCTGTAGCGACCCCAAAGGTATCCTCCGCCTTGGCAGATGGCACTGATCGTAAATACCTCGCCCTTGGCCGCACTGCCCACCACTTTATAAGTGGTGCCGGGTCCCTTGCGCAGATTCAGGCTGGAGGCAGTGACGGTAACCTTGACAGCCGTGATGGCATTGCCGCTGGGAATGAGCATACCGGTCATCTGAGACACATCCGCATCCGGTACGGTGATCTGTGCCTGCTCTCCTGTTCCCCAGTGAGCATACAGGGTCATTTCCTTGGTGGAGGCATTCAGCGTTGTGACCTTGGTACCGCCGGTGGCCTTGGTATACCAACCCTGGAATGTTTTTCCACTGTATGTAGCGGTGGGAATTGGGGCAACGGGACTGTTCACATCATAGCCCTGAACATTATAGGTGCTGACCTCTCCTCCGTTACCATCGAAAAGCACATAGGAGTAATTCTCCGGCGGTGTATAGCTGTAGGAGGCATTCAGGTACATATTGGCCTCTGCCAAGCGACGCTTCACATGCGCAACACTGCGATTACTGCCATTCATGGAGTAAATGGCAAAGGCATAGATCAGGTCATTGCCTTCATAGCCTTGTGTCAGTGCCTTGATAAGGGTATTGCCCTTGGTCAGCCATGAGGTACCGCAGTTGAATACCAGGGAGAGTACTGCATCAAACTGCCCTTGGGTATAGGTAAGCCCATGGGTGTCTATAAAGGAGTTGACCGCCTTTTCATATTCCACGATCTCCTTCAGCAGCTCTGCCTCTGCCTCCGCCTCAGACATGGGGTTATTGGTATAATACGTCACCTTGTCATCCGGGCAGCGAGTGCCATAGCCAATGGTATAATGATCCTTATCCCAGTAGGGCTTGCCGGAAAAACCCTCGAAGGTTTTGATCACGGTAAGGCAGCTATCACTGATCTTCATGGACGATGCGGCGTAACTTGGAATGGGGATGCTTAGCACCAAAGCCAGCACCATCAACAGGCATACAAGCTTCCTTTTCATGGGCAGTTCTCCTTATTCATAGTGTGATGGTCTTCATTATACCAAACAGGAGCGGTATTTTCAACCCCTTCATCGGAAGTTTTGTCATTTTTGTTACCTTTTTTCAGACTTGAAAGTTCATAATCCAATGTAAACCAATGATATTTGTTAATTTTCTACAACTTTTCCTATTACTTCCTCTTCCACCGCCATCTGTGGCATTGCAAACCGCCGGCGATTGTGATACAATGACGTACAAAGAAAGGGCGTGTTCCAAGATGAATGAAAAACACCAGGCACTGATCGCTATGAGCGGCGGTGTGGACAGCTCTGTGGCGGCATATCTTTCCATGGAGAAAGGGTTTTCCTGCGTGGGCAGTACCATGGTGCTGTGCCAGAAGCCCCAGGAGGTAGCCGATGCCCAAGCGGTGGCAGACCGGCTGGGGATTCCCTTCCATGTGATCGATGCCGCCGCCCCCTTCCGGCAGCTGGTGCAGGAGGAATTTGTCCGCTGCTATGAGGAAGGTCTGACCCCAAACCCCTGCATCACCTGCAACCGGCAGATCAAGTTCGGGTATCTGCTGGACCGGGCACTGGAATTGGGCTGCGATACCATCGTCACCGGGCATTACGCCAGGGTTCGGCAGGATGAACAAACCGGACGGTTTCTTCTGATGAAAGCAACGGACAGTGCCAAGGATCAAAGCTATTTTCTCTCCATGCTGACGCAGGAGCAGCTCAGGCACATTTATTTTCCTTTGGGAGAGCTGAATAAGGAGCAGGTGCGGCAGATCGCACAGGAACAAGGCTTTCTCAATGCCAAAAAGCGGGACAGTCAGGACATCTGCTTTGTACCCGATGGGGACTATATGACCTTTCTGGAAGCCTTTACCAACAAAAAATACCCGGCAGGAAATTTCCTGGACCGGGAGGGTAATGTGGTAGGGCAGCATCGGGGGGCAGTAGCATATACGTTAGGTCAGCGCAAGGGCTTAGGACTTGCCATGGGCGCACCGGTGTATGTATGCGGGAAGGACATGGCACGCAACACCGTCACCGTCGGTCCCAACGAGGCACTGTACCGCCGGGAGCTTCTGGCAAAAGAGTTCAGCTGGTTCCCCTTCCCCCAATTGACCGCACCCATGCGAGTCCTTGCCAAAGCACGCTCCCGGCAGACAGAGCAGCCTGCCACCGCCTATCCGGAAGAAAACAGGCTTGTCCGGGTGGTATTCGATGAACCCCAACGAGCCATCACCCCAGGTCAGACCGTTGCGCTGTATGACGGCGAGATCGTGATTGGCGGCGGAACAATATTGTAGGGCCGTCTCATTAAGAACGTAGCTTGTGCAAACTGCACAATAAATAGGTGTTTGAAGACCTCGAAGGGTGTCGAAGGATCTTCGCTCCACTGCGCTCAGGGTGACATGCCGGGGGTATTCCAATTCCACTTTGTCAAACTGTTTTGTGCAATAAAACGAAGGGTTGTCTCAGCAGTATCATTGACCAGGGTGTGTTTTGTAAAGGATGTTTTTCCTGTTTCATTATATTATTTTACCTCTTTTTCCTTATGTATGCTATAATGCAGCTAATATCATCGAATTCGCTTTCTGTGTCCAAGACTTTGTAATATAAATAGCATATAATTCAAGCAATTCACCATAGGAGGGATACATATATGGATCAAGAAAAAATCGGAAAATTTATTTGTGCCAAGAGAAAACAGCGAGGCCTGACACAGGAACAGCTTGGCGAAAAGCTGGGTGTCACAAATAAAACCGTCTCCCGTTGGGAAACCGGAAAATATATGCCTGATATTGATAAACTTCAAGAGTTATCTGCAATTCTTGGTATCAGCATCAATGAACTGTTAGCTGGAGAGCAAATCAAGGATGCATCCAGTTTTATAAAAAAGGCGGACGAGAATCTGGTTGCAATTTTATCGAAAGACTCTACTTTTGGTTTACAGGACAGGATTGCTTATTTCAAACGGAAATGGATTAAAGATCATAAGACGTTGATTGCATTCTGGGCTTTTGTATGGGGTTCTTTATGTTTTGTTGCGATTTACCTGAAGCAGCCGATTGTCGCGGCCTTGCTTCCAATAGGAGGATTAATCATTTATGGACATGTAAGGAATCAAATGATGATCTATGTGGAAGACCGTGCATTTGTTTCAGAGAAAAATCTATCTAGTCAGAAATAAAATGTGACAAATGCGCACTTACTCACCACCGGCTTTGACCGGTGGTGTTGTGCTTATAGGAAAACCATCCTTGACAAATCCCGCACCAGTTCAGAAAGCTGTCGAAAAAGCAAAGGTCTTGTGTTGCGATCGTAATTGACGGATATTCCGTTCCCTGATCCTGCTTCTATTCAAACACGAATACCATATAGAAAAACCGTGCCGGGATACATGAACATCTCAGCACGGTTGTCCTTATTTTATCGAAAGGAAATACCGGTTAATTGCCTTACGGCAATGTGATTTCGTTCCGAAATCAACGAATCGTCGGCCGGTTCCTCCGAGCCAGCATTGCAGCAAATGGTGGGTGCGGTAAGGACCGTCGGGGACGCCGGTCCCTACGGCTTTAGGATTTGTGCCAGGTCGGTCTGCTCCCAGGGGCGGTCTTCTACGCCGAAATGACCATACTCTGCCGTGGGGGCGTAGATGGGACGGCGCAGGTCCAGCTTGCGGATGATACCGCCAGGGGTCAGATCGCAGGTCTTGCGCAGAAGGGCGGTCATTTGCTCATCGGGGATGATGCCGGTGCCGTAGCTGTCCACCCGGACGGAGACCGGTTCTGCCACGCCGATGGCATAGGCAAGCTGCACCTGTACCTGCTTTGCCAAACCAGCCGCCACCAGATTCTTTGCCATGTAACGAGCCATGTAAGCACCGCTGCGGTCTACCTTTGTGGGGTCCTTGCCGGAAAAAGCACCGCCGCCGTGGGAGAAATAGCCGCCGTAGGTATCCACGATGATCTTTCTGCCGGTGAGTCCAGTGTCGCCGTTGGGTCCGCCGATGACGAAGTTGCCGGTGGGGTTGATGTGGATGTTGGGAACCTGCTCAATGGAGAAGCCATAGTTTTCCAGCACAGGGGCAATGACCCCCTGACGGATGTAGCTTCGAAGCTCCTCGATCTCAAAATCCGCGCTGTGCATCACGGAGACCACCACCGTATCAATGCCAATCACGCTGCCGTCCTCGGCATACTCCACACTGACCTGGGTTTTGCCATCGGCACGGAGCAGGTCGTTGGAGTGGATACACTGCGTCAGCCGGTTGCATAAGGCTCTTGCCAATGCAACGGGCAGAGGCATCAGCTCCGGGGTCTGGGTGCAGGCACCGCCGAACATCATGCCCTGATCGCCGGCACCGCCCACCTCATCATTGGTGCCCAGCGCAATGTCAGCGGACTGGGTGTGGATGCGGCACTGGATCTCAACGGTATCCGCGTCGAAGCCGTCACCGGGGTACACATAGCCGATATGGCGAATGGTCTGCCTTGCCACCGCTTCATAATCCACCTGTGCCTTGGTGGTGATCTCACCGCAGATCAGGCAGAAATTGGTGGTTACCATGGTCTCACAAGCCACCCGGGAGCCGGGGTCCTGAGCAAGGCAAGCGTCCAGAATGGCATCGGAAATGGAGTCTGCCACCTTATCGGGATGACCGTTGGTCACACATTCAGAGGTAAATAATCTTTTTTCCATCGTACAATATCCTTTCTCTTTTTCACTTCAAAAAACAAAACCGCACACCGAAGGACTCGATGTGCGCTATCGAATCCTCATCTCTCGTTTGCCGCCGGATTTGGCACCACACTGAAAAAATCAGCAGGTTGCCGGGCTTCATCGGGCCGTTCCCTCCACCACTCTTGATAAGGCTATATGCAGTTCTCTCTTATTCTATCTTCTTTTCGCCAAATGTCAAGGGTTTTCTCAATTTGTTTCCCCAAAATTCACAATTTATTCAGTAGACTTTTCCTGAATAAATTGGTACAATAACATGGAATCTATCTAGGAGTTGAATGAGTTGAAAAAACTACGCAATCGGTTTGAACGGTTCTGCTTTCGGCATCGGAATGTAGGCATCCCCAATTTGATGCTGTTCATCCTCATTGGCACAGGTCTGGTATATTTAATGAGCTACTTCAATAATAACTTTATTCTCTATGACCTTCTGTGCTTTGATCGGGAGCTTATCTTGCAGGGTCAGGTCTGGCGGCTGATCACCTACATCTTCACCGACTTCCGCAGCAACCCGATTTTGACCATCTTGTTCCTTTTCTGCTATTATTCCATCAGCCGGGGCATCGAAAGTCTCTGGGGCACTCTGCGGTTCAATCTGTACTACTTCTGCGGCGTGATCCTCATGGATATTTACTGCATGATCTTCGGCGGCTATGCTACCCCCACCTATCTCCACCTGAGTCTGTTCCTTGCCTATGCCACCTTGTATCCCGACGCAAGATTTTTGCTGTTCTTCTTTATCCCGGTAAAGGCATGGATCTTTGCTTTGATCGACGTTGCGCTGACCCTTTATGGGTTGATCATGTATCCCTTCCCTGGCAATCTGTTCAGCGTCATTGCCCTTGCCAACTATTTCCTTTTCTTTGGTGCGGATATTATCAACATCCTGCCTCCTCCCTGGCGAAACAAGCTCCAGCGCAGAAGGTACAGCAGTTCCCACTCCAAGCCCAAAACCATTCCCTTTACCAAAGCATCCAAGTCCACCGTCAATGCGGCTCCTTATACCCACCGGTGTACCGTCTGTGGAAGAACAGACGTGACCAATCCGGAGCTGGAATTTCGTTATTGCTCCCGGTGCAACGGCTACTACTGCTACTGTGAGGAGCATATCAGCAGCCACAGCCATATTCAATAGTTGGATTGGAGCAGAAAATCATGGGGCTGTAAAAAACTCGCATATATATCCAAAAGCGGCAAAGCTGTCCAGTTGGGCAGCTTTGCCGCTTTTGGTAATAAGGTGACAAATTGTTGTTTATACCTCTTCCGTAGGGACCGGCCTCCGGACGGTCTCCCGAAAATGCAACGCATTTTCGGATTTTCCGAAGGAAAATATCCTCCGATTGCCTACAGCAATGTGATTTCGTTCCGAAATCACCGGGACCGTCCGGAGGCCGGTCCCTACGTTGGGGCTTCAAACAATCGTTTGTAGAGTAGCTTACATGAGGCGAATTGTTTGCATAACAAGCATCAGACAATGGTAACATCAGACAATGGTAATTGGATGGATATGCGTTTTTTACAGCCTTTTCATTCACTTATTCAACGGTTACGGACTTCGCCAGGTTTCTGGGCTTATCCACATCACAGCCACGGTTCAATGCCATGTAGTAAGAGAACAGCTGCAACGGCAGGATGCTCAGACTGGGCTGGAGCATGGGATGGATAGCCGGAACAGTTATAACGCTGTCAGCGATCTGCTCTGCCTGCTCACGCAGGTGCTCCAGCGTCACGCACAGCACATCGGCACCTCTCGCCTTGACCTCCTTGATGTTTGCCATGGTCTTATCAAAAAGCGGCTCCACTGTGGCAACGCAGACCACCAGCATTCCATCCTCGATCAGAGAAATGGGACCGTGCTTCAGCTCGCCGGCCGGGTATGCCTCGGAGTGCAGATAGGCGATCTCCTTCAGCTTCAGACTGCCCTCCATACAGATGCCGCTATCCACATTTCTGCCAATAAAGAAGGCATCGTGATTGGCGCAGAAGCGGCTGGCATAATACTGGCAACGCTCCACCTGCTCGGGGCAGAGGGTTCGCTCCACATCAGCGGTCAAATTTTCCAGACCTGCCACCACAGTGGCATAGTCCTCATCGCAGATGGTGCCCAAAGTCTTTGCCATCTGCAAAGCCAGCAGGTAGGCAACGGACAGCTGGGTGGAAAAAGCCTTGGTGGTGGCAACGGCAATCTCAGGACCTGCCCAGGTATAAATCACCTGATCTGCCGCCTTGGCAATGGCAGAACCTACCACATTCACAATGGCAATGGTTTGTGCGCCCCTGCGCTTTGCCTCCCGAAGGGCGGCAAGGGTATCAGCGGTCTCACCGGACTGGCTGATGACGATGACCAAATTACGCTCATCCACCACCGGGTCACAATACCGGAACTCAGATGCCATCATGGCCTCGGTGGGAATCCGGCACTGCTTTTCAATAATATACTTGGCAAGCACGGACACATAGTAAGCAGAGCCGCATGCCACCAGATAGATCTTCTTCAAACTGTTGAGATAATCGGCAGAAAGCTCCAGACCTTCCAGCACCACCTGTCCATTCTTGATACGGGGGTTGATGGTATCCTTCAATGCCTTAGGCTGCTCGAAGATCTCTTTGATCATAAAGTGGTCATAGCCGCCACGCTCTGCGGCAGACAGCTCCCATGTGATCTTCTCACGCTTCTTCTCCACCGTATCACCGGACGCATCCATAAAGGTAACACTGTCCGCATCAAAGATGGCCATATCTCCGTCCTCCATATAGGCGACGGTCTGGGTATACTTCAAAATTGCGGGCACATCGGAGGCAACGAAGTTCTCCCCATCGCCAAAGCCGAAGATCAGCGGAGAATCCTTCTTCACCGCAATGATCTTGCCGGGCTCATCCATACACAGGATCCCAAGAGCAAAGCTGCCTTCCAACCGGAGCACTGCCTCACGGACGGATTCCACGAAGCTGCCGGTCTTTTCATAGTAGTAGCCCACCAGATTGGCGACCACTTCCGTATCCGTTTCGGAATGGAAGGTGGCACCACGCTTGACCAGCTTCTGACGCAGGCGGGCTTCATTTTCAATGATGCCGTTGTGGACCACAGCGATCTTTTCGGTCCATGAAAGATGGGGGTGGCTGTTCACATCCGAAGGCGCACCGTGAGTCGCCCAACGGGTGTGACCGATGCCAACATGACCGGGCAGGGCGTTTCCGCCGTCGATCCGGTCTCTGAGAACGCTCAGACGTCCCTTTGCCTTCACCGCGCTGAGACCGCCCTCATTATGGACACAGACACCGGAGGAGTCATACCCCCGGTACTCCAGCTTTGACAAGCCATCTAACAAAACGGGGGCTGCCTGACGGCTACCCGCATATCCAACAATACCGCACATTGAAAATTCCTCCTAAAACAGCCATATCTTTTCTGCTTGTACCTCTTCGCACACAGTTTTTATATTATACAACTATTTTGGTGCATTTTTCAACTGTTATTTTTAATTTTTTATCAAAATCACCGTTTTACGCTATGATTCAGTCGAAATAACCAAGCCTTCCGGTATCCAGCAGGGAAAAATTGTGCAAATCTTTCATAGAAACGCTTGCCGCGCCCATCTGTTCCAGCATGGAAACCGCCGGGGAGCCGTCACGGAAACAAAAAACCTGACTCCAACCGCCCTTTAGATTATGCATCGTGCCGCTCCAAGTGCCGCCTCGCCGGGCAGTACACTGGGCAACAAAGGTATGGCTGCCCATACAGTGGATCAGGCGGTTCCGACTCAGTGCTCTGGGGGCACTAAAGGGCAGATCATAGGCATCCTCGCTCAGGTAAAGCACATTCTTCCGGGGCTGCCATGCGCTCAGGCTGTCCGCTACGATGCTTATGACACTGCCCCCTGCCTCCAGACAGCTATCCTGTGCGATCCGATCCGCACCCCGGGCATTGCCGGAGATCAGTACATACCCCTGTCGAGCGGCCTGTCTGCCCACCTCCCAGGCAAATTTTTGATTTTCCGGGCGAATATCCCGACTGCCCACCAGTGCCACCGCAGGGCGGTACAGCAGGCTTTGGTCTCCCCTGATCCAAATACACCCCGGTGCATCCTGCCCCAGGCGGCTGCGCACCAACGCAGGGTAATTCGGACTGATGCGGCTCAAAGGAATGCAGCCAAGAGACGCTCCCCTGTCCAGATATTCCTCCAGCCATGCACCGTCATTGAGCAGAGTCAATATGTGCTGTGCCTGATCCCGGCGAATCCCCAGACCGATCAGATCCTCCGGCATCAACTCCCGGTCCGGCTCACCACAGTCCATGGCTTTCATACACAGTGCCAACGTGCGCAGCTGGGCGTTGGTCAGCGGCTTTCTTTCCGGTTTTCCCAAGTGGCTGCTCAGCAGAAGAAAGCCCTTCTCACGGTTATTCATCGGAACCTCCTTTTCACAGGTGTCTTCACCTGTTCCTGTGTCAGAGTGCCATCCGCTCCCAGAACCATGGGCGTAATGGTATAGGCAGAAAACTTCGCAATTTCATCCAGCTTCGCCTTTTCCGGGAAATTGCCGATGATGCTCCACGCCACGCCCTTACGCTTGGCTCTGCCGGTTCTGCCGATGCGGTGGACGTAGTACTCGTTCTCTTCCGGTACATCGAAATTGATGACGCAGTCTACATCGTCCACGTCAATGCCTCTGGATGCCACATCCGTGGCAATGAGGACTTGCAGCTTGCCGCTTCGGTAACGCTGCATGGCCTTCTCTCGCTGATTCTGGCGGATATCACCATGGATGCAGTCACAGTCCAGCCCTGCTCTGGTGAAGTCATCGCACAGCCTTTGACACATATGCTTGGTGTTGCAGAAGATCATAACACGCTCATAGCCTTGGGTCCGAATGAGACGAAGGGTGGTCTCTGCCTTTTCCAGCGGTGTCACCGTCAGGCTGAACTGGTCAATATCCGGACGATCCTCCTGCCGAGGCTCCACCGTGATCTCCACTTCATCCCTTTGGTACATCCACGAGACAGTCATGACCTCCTGAGATATGGTAGCGGAGAACAGCCCCAGGTTCTTTCTATTCTTTACCTTTTCTATAATACGGGTCACATCCTTGAAAAATCCCATATCCAGCATCCGGTCTGCCTCATCCAACACCACGGTCTGGATTTTGTCCAGACGGATGGTCTTGCGGTTATAGTGATCCATCAGCCGTCCGGGGGTCGCCACCACGATCTGGGGCTTGCGTTCGAGCTGCTTGATCTGACCGCCAATTCCGGAACCGCCATAAAGCACCGCCACCCGGATGCCATTGTAATAGGTCAGCAGCCCTCTGAGTTCATCACCGATTTGCAGTGCCAGCTCCCGGGTGGGTGCCAAAACCAGTGCCTGCACCGCATCATTATCCCCATCGATGTGCTCGATCATCGGGATTCCAAAGGCAAAGGTCTTACCTGTTCCGGTGGGGGCTTTGGCGATCACGTCCTTCCACTGCATAAAATAAGGAATCGCCTCCGCCTGAATGGTGGTGGGGTATCCATAGCCCTTTTTCTCCAGTGCCTTGAGCATCGCCTCGCTGAGCCCAAGGTCCGCAAAGGTAATATTGCTTTCATCCATAATCTCTTTCGTCCTTTTTTAAAGTGTTTCTTGCTATTGTACCAGCTTTTGAGGAATTATGCAACCACGAAAACGCCCACAGGAGACGACTGATGGGTCATCTCCCGTGGGCGGTTGGCTTGACAGAGAACCGGCGCATGACCGGCTTCCTTCCTTATGTCTTACTCAGCAAAGACCTGATACAACCGATTCCGGTTGGCGTTAAAATCAATATCATACTGGAACCAGGCGGCAAGACCGGGGCGGACCTTGGCTATACCCTGGTTAAAGGTTCCATCCACCGGGATGCGCAGGGTTTCCACTCCACAGCTTGCCAGCATGGGCATCAGCTCCAAGGTGTAGTCCACGATCTCACCTTTATCCATATTGGTCACCACCAAAGGAAGGATGTCCTCCAGCAGACCCAGCATTGTGGTCAGCGACTGGCTCTTGTAGCGTTGAATCAGAGAGGAAATCACCTTTCTCTGCCGCTCCGCACGGCGGTAATCGCTGTCGATCGACCGGATACGGGCATAGACCAGTGCCTGTTCACCATCGAGCCGGTTGGTGCCCACACTGAGCTGTCTGTCGGTGCCGTTTAACCCCAGACCGTTATTCATATAGCTGACTTCCTCCTCCGTCAGGCTGATATCCACGCCGCCCAGCAGGTCGATCACATCCTGGAATCCGTCAAAGTCCACTTCTATATTGCCATCCACATGAACGCCGAAGTTCTGTTCCAGCGTCTGATTCAGCAGGCTCATACCGCCGAAGGCATAGGCCGCGTTCAGCTTATTCGCCTTATAGCCCGGAATTTGGACATAGCAATCACGCATAAAGGAGGTCAGGGTAATGGTCTGCTTGGATTTATTAAAGGTCACAAGAATCATAGAGTCCGACCGCTGGCGACCCTCGCCGGGGCGGCGGTCCTGTCCCACCAGCAGGATATTTACCACATTGTCCCAGTTTACCGTGGAGCTCTGTTCCTCCTGCTCCTGAGGGAAGGTCACATCGGAGATATCCGGCAGCTGCTCCTCCTGTTCCAAATCGATGGTGACCGCCTCCGGGTCCTCTTCCACGATCTGCTCTGCCTCGCTGGAGGAAACAGTCACGTCATTGACAGCGTCATAGGGGGTGATCTGGTTCAGTAAATGATTTAAGTATAAAAGCACAGCCAGTACCACCGCCACGATCAGTCCCAGCAGAGTCAGCACGATAGCCAGCAAAACCTTTTTCCATTTTTTCTTTTTGGGTCGCTCTTCCTCAGAGATATCCTCCTCAGGCACCTGCAAAAGCGCATCGGAAAACGCCTGTTCCTCCGATCTGCCCTCCTTTTTATTGCGTTTCATAAATCCCGTTCCTTTCCTGTTGATACTCCCATCATATCACAGAATTTTCAACCGTCAAGCCGATTAAAGTTTCCATAAGCCTGTTTTAATAGAAAATTTAGAAATGTATCCGTCCTGGTGGTGGACAATGGGGCAAAAATGTGGTATATTTTATGGTAATATATTGTGTCTTCGTATCAGATAACTTTTACCGTGGAGGAATATAGGAAAAATGGGCAAACTGATCGTACTTGAAGGAACCGACGGTTCCGGAAAATCCACCCAATTCGCATTGCTGACCCAGCGTCTGGAAAATCAGCACACCCCCTTTAAGCGTGTGGTGTTCCCTCGCTACAGTGAACCCAGCTCTGCCCTGATTCGGATGTATCTGGGAGGCGACTTTGGCACCAGCCCCAGCGATGTCAACAGCTACGCTGCCTCCGCCTTCTATGCCGTGGATCGCTATGCATCCTACAAGCAGGATTGGGGGCAGTGGTATGAGTCCGGCGGGCTGGTACTGTGTGACCGCTACACCACCTCCAACGCCGTCCATCAGGCCTCCAAGGAGCCAGAGAATCAGCGTGATACCTTCCTGCACTGGCTGTACGACTTTGAATATGCCCGTCTGGGACTGCCGAAGCCGGATCTGATCCTCTATCTGGATGTGCCCACGGACTTCACCCAAAAACTGATGCGTGGTCGGGAGGAGAAGCTGGGAACCCAGGCAGATATCCACGAAAAGGATATGGACTATCTGCGCAACTGCAGAGCATCCGGTCGAGCCGCGGCGGATTACTACGGCTGGACGGTGATCAATTGCGTCAGGGACGGAGCGATGCGCTCCATCGAAGACATCCACGAAGAAATTTTCGCCCATGTGGCGAAGCTGTTGGAGGAATAAGCTATGGTTTATGTACTGCTTGGCACCGGCTTTGAGGAAATGGAGGCCATCGCTCCCATTGATTTACTGCGCCGTGCCGGAATCACCACCCTGACCGTGGGTGTGGACGGGAAGCACGTCACCGGCGGTCACGGTATTACCGTCGAGGCGGATATCACCATTGACCAGATGGATCTGACGGAACTTGAAATGATCCTGCTCCCCGGCGGACTGGGCGGTGTCGCCACCGTTCGGAGCAGTCCGGCCGCACTGGATGCTTTACGCTTTGCTTGGGAAAATGATAAGTTTGTTGCCGCCATCTGTGCCGGTCCTACGGTACTGGCAGATCTGAACATTACAGACCATCGGAAAGCGACCTGCTATCCCGGCTGTGAAAGCGGCATGGCAGATGCCTGTATGGTGCCTGATGCCCCCTGCGTCCGGGATGGCAAGCTGATCACCGGCACATCCGCAGGCTGCGCCATTCCCTTCGCTCTGATGCTGATCGAGGCATTAAAGGGTGAAGCGGAAGCCGGGCGAATCGCAAAGCAGATCGTGATTCGCTGACAGGAGGTCTCAGTATGAAGCATGAAAACAATCCGGAAGATCTTCAGGCCCAGCAATGGCTGGATGCCCTTCTGAATGCCCAGCCTTCGTCAGAGGAAATCGGGGCCGACCATCAAGCAATGGACGCGGCAGGTCTGCCCCCGGTGCACAAGCCGAATGTCACCTCGGCAGAGCCTGTCTCAGGCGTTCCTGCATGGGACTCAGCGGATGCGTTTGAGTCAACGGAACTCTTCCGGGATGACGAATTTCAGAACGCTTTCGAAAAGGAAATGGATCTGACTCAGATCATTGAGGAGATCAACGCGGAGGCACTGTCCGAAACACACCAGCCGCCGGAAGCCGCCCAGCATTTTAATTCCGCCGCTGACCGCCAAACACGAAGCCCCATGACGGAACCTGAGGCGGCGGTGCCGCAGGTCAAAAAAGCCCCTACACCGCAGGCAGTCCCGGCAAAGCCCAATGCTGCTCAAAAGAATCCGGCGGCGAAGGCTCCCAGTGCAAAGCCCTCCTCAAAAAAGAGGGCACGTCAAGATACCGCCCCCACTGAAACCAAGGCTGAGAAGGGTCGCCCGAAGCGAAAGAATGGCTATGGCATTCTGCTGGGTATTCCCCATCTGCTGTCCACCGCCCTTTGGCTGGCACTGATCGTTGCCATCGGCGTAACGGCAGGACGTATGATCTGGCTGTGTGCCACGGATGTGCTTGCCTTTGGCAGAGAACCCATCACCGCCACCGTGGTCATTGAAGAAACGGACACCATGGAGGATGTGGCAGTGAAGCTCCAGAATGCCGGTCTGATCCGGTATACAGGGATGTTTGAGCTATACGCCGATCTTTCCAATGCCCAGGAAAAGATTCGCCCCGGCACCTATGAATTCAATCCCCCCAGCGAGGATACCGAAGTGGTGGTCTATGACTATATGGCACTGGTCTCAGTCATGTCCCCTGCCTCCGGTCCTGTGATCGTGGATGATCTGCGCATCCCCGAGGGCTACACCTGCGCCCAGATCTTCCAGCTGTTGGAAGACAACAATGTATGCACCGTGCAGGAGCTGGAGGACTACGCTGCCAGCGGCGAGCTGGACGATTACTGGTTCCTGGATGGCGTACAACGGGGTGATAAGTATTGTCTGGAAGGCTATCTGTTCCCCGACACCTACGACTTCTATGAAAACGACGACCCGGAGCGTGTGCTGGAGAAGATGCTCGATGCCTTTGACCGGAGCATTACCACCCAGATGCGTGATGACCTGAATCTGCTGAACACCCAGCTGGAGACCATGATGAGTGCCAACGGCTATGACAGCAGCTATATTGAGGCAAACCGGATCACCATTCGAGAGGTGGTCATCATCGCCTCCATGATCGAAAAGGAAACCGCCAACAATGTAGAGAGCTTCACCATCGCCTCTGTCATCTACAACCGTCTGACCAATGCCGCAGCGTACCCCTATCTGAACATTGACGCTGCGCTGGTCTATGCGCTGGGCGGTAAGGCGGAGCTGACAGAGGAAGATAAGAAGCTGGACAGTCCCTACAACACCTACACCTACAAAGGTCTGCCTCCCGGACCCATTTCCAACCCCAGTCAGAACAGCCTCGCCGCCGCTCTGGACCCGGAGATGACGGATTACTACTACTACGCCTACGACCCCAGTGCCGAGGAGCATCACTTCAGCGTCACCTACGAGGAGCATCTGCAATTCTTGGAAAGCCTCGAAAGCAGACAGACCCAGGAGGCAGTGAATGAGTAAATTGGAACTTTTAAGCCCTGCCGGAGATATGGAGCGGCTGCGAATGGCAGTGCTCTATGGTGCCGATGCGGTGTATCTGGCAGGTACGGACTTTGGAATGCGCTCCTTTGCCGGGAATTTCCCGGCAGAGGAGCTTCCTCTGGCAGTAAAATTCGCCCATGAGCATGGGGTATCGGTCCATGTGACGGTAAATACCATGCCCCGAAACAACGAGGTCTGTCAGCTGCCGGAATATCTGGAACGGCTTGATGATGCCGGAGTGGATGCCCTGATTCTGGCAGATCTGGGGGCTTTTACGCTGGCTGGAAAATACGCCCCCCACTGCGCCCGGCATGTATCCACTCAGCAGTCCATCGCCAACTACGAGTGCGCCGCCGCATGGCATGATTTGGGTGCCCAGCGAGTGGTGCTGGCACGGGAGCTGAGTCTGGAAGAAATTCGCACCATTCGGGAGAAGACCCCCAAGTCTCTGGAAATCGAGACCTTTGGACATGGTGCTATGTGCGTCAGTTATTCCGGGCGGTGTCTGCTGAGCAACTACATGACCGGCAGAGACTCCAACCGTGGAGCCTGTGCCCAGCCCTGCCGATACCAGTACGCACTGGTGGAGGAAAAGCGTCCCGGCGAATATTTTCCGGTCTTCGAGGACGAGAAGGGTACCTACATCTTAAACTCCCGGGATATGTGCATGATCGATCATTTGGATGATTTGATGGATGTGGGAGTGGACTGCATTAAGATCGAAGGCAGAGCCAAATCCGCCTACTATGCTGCCATCGTCACCGGCGCGTACCGCCACTGCATCGACGATGTGGCTGCCGGACGGCCTTTGGACCCGGTCTGGCGTAACGAGGTGGATCATGTATCCCACCGAATCTACTCCACCGGCTTCTACTACGGCTTCCCGGGACAATACACAGAAAATTCCCGTTACATCCGTCAGTGGCAGATCTGCGCCATCGTGGAAAGCTGTAACGAAACAGGTCTCGCTCTTTGCAGTCTTCGGAATAAGTTTTCCAAGGGTGCCCAACTGGAAGCTGTGGGACCGGATCTGCGTCCCTTCCCACTCACCGCCGAGCAGATGACTGATTCCGAAGGTGCGTCCTTGGATGAGCCTAAAACCCCCCAGATGAAGTTTTATTTGCAGCTCCCCCAACCGGTGCCGGCATACACAATTCTCAGAAGAAGCGTGGAGCTTTCGGCAAAATAATCATAACAGCCAACGCATCGGAAGCCAGAGGCAGGAGGCTGACCATCTAATCTCCAAATTTTCACATTTAAAAACACAAGGAGGTTTTTTTATGAAGCGTATCCTATCTTTTCTGCTGGCTCTGACCTTGCTCGTCGGTGTCGTTCCGATGATCGATGTCAAGGCTGCCACGCAAGATGTTTTGACCTATGCGGTAATAAACGGGAATGCCATCATCACCGATTGCGATACTTCCGTATCCGGTGCCTTGGTCATCCCCAGCACTCTTGGCGGTTCCCCCGTCACCGGCATTGGATATTCTGCGTTCAAAGACTGCACCAGCCTGACCTACATTACCATCCCGGAGGGTGTCACCAGCATCAGGGATAAGGCGTTCTATGGCTGCAGCAGCCTGACCGGCATCACCATCCCGGACAGCGTTATCAGCATTGGGGATGAGGCGTTCTATGGCTGCACCAGCCTGACCTACACCGTCTACGTTAACTGTAAATACTTGGGTAATGAGGGCAATCCCTATTACGCACTGATCGGCACCACCTCTGACAAAATCACGGATACATCCATTCATAAGCGTACCAAGGTGATTGCCGATTATGCGTTCTATGGCTGCACCAGTCTAACCGGCATTGCCATCCCGGACAGCGTCACCACCATTGGGGATTATGCGTTCAATAGCTGCACCAGCCTGACCGGCATCACCATCCCAGACGGTGTCACCATCATTGAGGAAGGGGCGTTCTGGAACTGCACCAGCCTGACCGGCATTACCATCCCGGACAGCGTCACCACCATTGAGTATTATGCATTCTTTGGCTGCACCAGTCTGACCGGCATTGCCATCCCGGACAGCGTTACCGGCATTGGGTATGGTGCGTTCAAAGACTGCACCAGCCTGACCGGCATCACCATCCCGGACGGCGTCACCGGCATTGAGAGTTATGCGTTCTATAACTGTAGCAGCCTGACCAGCATCGCCATTTCGGACAGCGTCACCAGCATTGGGCGGTATGCGTTCTATAAGTGCACCAGCCTGACCGACATCACCATCCCGGACAGCGTTACCGGCATTGGGTATTCTGCGTTCTGGGGCTGCAGCAGTCTGACCGGCATTACCATCCCGTCCAGCGTCACCGATATTGGGAGCAGAGCGTTCGCTGGCTGCAAGAGCCTGAAAGAAGTGCGGTTTACCGGCAGCTGTCCTTCTGTCGATAATTCTGCATTTTACGGGGTAACCGCCACGGTCTATTACCCCAAAAACAATACCGGCTGGACAGAGGAAGTGCTGCAGAATTACGGCGGCGAGCTGACCTGGGTAAGCTACCAGCCCGGTCCTACCTTGAAAAAGGTGGATGGCGTTTGGAAATACTATGTCGATGGCGTTCCCACCG
>CAZENN010000017.1:0-25917 GCA_964513605.1 uncultured Oscillospiraceae bacterium | reverse complement strand
ACTTCGCTCACCACAAGGGCGGCGGTTCTACCAAGAACGGTCGTGATTCCGAGGCTAAGCGTCTGGGCGTAAAGCGTGCTGACGGTCAGTTCGTTCTGGCTGGCAACATTCTGGTTCGCCAGAGAGGCACTCACATCCATCCCGGTGTCAATGTCGGTATCGGCAGTGATGACACCCTGTTCGCTCTGGTTGACGGCACCGTCCGTTTCGAGCGCAAGGGCAAGGATCGTCGGCAGTGCTCCGTGTACGCCGAGCAGTAATCGCGTATCTATTCAGAAAGGGCTGTTGCATTGAACCTGCGACAGCCCTTTTATTTCAAGATATGAGCTTAAAGATAAGAGATACAGGCAGTCTTTATCTCTTATCTGTGATCTTATATCTCTGATTTGGGAGGTTTTCAAATGTTTGTAGATAAAGTGCGAATTACCGTCTGCGGCGGTCGGGGCGGTGACGGTGCGGTGGCGTTTCACCGGGAAAAATATGTGGCAGCCGGTGGTCCCGATGGCGGCGATGGCGGTCACGGCGGCAGTGTGATTTTACGGGTCAATGACAATCTGTCAACCCTGCTGGATTTCCGGTATAAGCGGAAATATGCCGCTCAATCCGGTGCCAATGGTCAGGGGCGGAATATGAGCGGCAAGCGTGGAGAGCCGCTGATCATTCAGGTTCCACGGGGCACCGTGGTTCGGGATGCCGAGACCAATCAGATCATCGTGGATATGTCCACCGGTGAAGATTTCGTCATTGCCAAGGGCGGTCGTGGAGGCTGGGGCAACGGTCACTTTGCTACCCCCACCCGTCAGGTCCCCCGGTTTGCCAAATCCGGTCTGAAGGGTCAGGAACGGGATGTGATCTTGGAGCTGAAGCTGCTGGCGGATGTGGGTCTGGTGGGCTTCCCCAATGTGGGTAAATCCACGCTGCTTTCCGTCACCTCCAATGCCCGTCCCAAGATCGCCAACTATCACTTCACCACCCTGTTCCCCAATCTGGGTGTGATCTTCGTAGACGAGGGCGTTTCCTTCGTTATGGCAGATATCCCCGGCATCATCGAAGGAGCTGCCGAGGGTGCCGGACTTGGACATGATTTCCTGCGGCATATTGACCGCTGCCGGCTGCTGGTCCATGTGGTGGATGTTTCCGGCTGTGAGGGCAGAGATCCGGTGGAGGATTTCGATGCCATCTGTGCCGAGCTGAAGGATTACAGCGTGGATCTGAGCAACCGTCCCATGATCGTGGCTGCCAACAAGTGTGACCTGTTGATGCCGGAAAGCGACAATCTCCAGCGGCTGAGAGAGCATGTGGAGGCTGCGGGCTGTGAGCTTTATGATATCTCAGCCGGTACCACTCAAGGCACCCGTAACCTCATGCGTGTGGTGGCGGAAAAGCTGCGGACCCTGCCCCCTGTGACCATCTATGAGCCGGAGTATGTTGCCCCTGTGGTTGCCGCCGGCGATCCCAAGGATCTGGTCATCGAGCATCTGGGCAGCACCTGGGTCATCACCGGTGCCTGGCTGGAACGACTGATTTTAGATATCAATTTCGACGATTACGAGTCCCGGAACTATTTCGATTTACAGCTGAGAAAGTGCGGATTATTCACCCGGCTGGAGGAAATGGGCATTCAGGACGGCGATGTGGTAGATATTTACGACTTTGAATTTGAGTATCAAAGATAACATTTGCCATTTTCAACTATTTGTAGTATAATAGCTGCACCGAACCATCGGTGCAGCTTTTTTGTTGGAGGAACCTATGATCACTCATTTGAACCCCATGACCTTTCAGCCCTTTGGCACTATTTTACCGGAGCGACCGGAGAGTGCCGATTCTGCGTCCATTGGTCAGCCCCTTCGTCCGCTCAAGCTGGTTCAAGGGCAGCTGCCGGTGTACCGTACCACCTGCGAGACCTGGCTGTACAGCCGAAGCGGTATGACGGTGCTGGCAGTCAAAAAGGATCAGGAGGATTTTTCTCATTTTTATTTGGACAAGCCTCTGCTGCTTCGGGAAGGAATGCTCTTTTGCCTGGTTCCGCTGGCAAAGGAGACCACTGCGGAAATGCGCTGTGTCCGTGAACCAGAGACAGTGGAGGTATGCCCCTGGACAAAAAGCCTGCAATTAAAGCACCGCCTCCGGGTGGAGAGCGTGTACACGTTCTTCTATCAGGAGAAGGAGCAGGGCTTTGTGTTTCCGGGAGAAGCCCATCCCATGCTGGAGCTGACCTATGTGGATCAGGGCAGTCTTCACAGCGTTGCCGATGGTCAGGATCTGCTTTTGGAGCAGGGAGATATGATGATCTACACCGCCAACCAATGGCATATGCAGTATGCGGACATTGGCGTTGCCCCTCGATTTGTGACCATTTCCTTTGAGCTTTCCGGCGAGGATCTGAGCTGCCTGAAAAATCGGAAGCTCTCTGCCTCTCAGCAGGCGGTGGCGGTGCTGCATCAGATGCTCCGGGAGCAGGAGCGTTCCGATGAATTTTCCTCTGATATGATCCTTGCTCTGCTGGGTCAGCTGCTGACACTTTTGCTGCGGCAGCAAGGCACTCCCATTGAAGACAAGCTAAAAACCTCCAACAACCTCAACTCGGAAAATCAGATCATCCGCCGTGCCCAGCAGTATATCAGCAGCCATTTAAGGGAAAAGCTATCAGTGCCTCTGGTGGCAAAAATGGTAGATGTAAGCCCCAGCTACCTGACGGCTCTGTTCCACAAAAATCTCCAAATCTCCCCCGGCGAGTATATCCGGCGGCTGAAGCTTCAGGAAAGCAAGCAAATGATTCGGGAAAATTCCATGACCTTCACCCAAATCGCCGAAGCACTGCAATACTCCACGGTGCATCACTTTTCCCGGCAGTTTAAGGAAAAGTTTGGTATCACCCCGACGGAATACGCAAAATCCGTTCGATAATCGTTTATACGCACAAAGGCAAAAAGGGTACTGCCCAAGCCATCTTTAACGGTCGGTGGGCAGTACCCTCTGTTTTTATCTATGGCGTGATTTTTCTGCGCAGGAAATGCCTGGAGCGTTGAACTCTTTTTTTACAGCTGTCTTCACTGATGCCGAGCCGCTGGGACAGCTCCTTCATTGTCTCTCCCTCAGAGACTGCACGAATCAGCTGAAACTCCTTTGTCTCCGCCACGTTGCCATACAGCAGCTCCACCGCCAGCGGGTCTGCCTCCCCTTTCAGAATCTCCTCCGGAACCTCCATTTGGACAAACAGGTCGCTTTGCTTCCGGTTCTTGCGCAGCTGGTTTTGTAGTACACCTTTCAAAGTATTCATGACCCAGCCCTGAGGATTGGGGCTTTCCAAAATTGCCTCCGGTTTGTCGCAGGCGATACGAAAAGTCTCCTGAACGGCCTCTTCAGACTGAGAATCGTCATGCACGATTGCATTGGAATAATGAAACAGAAGATCATACATTTCCAAATACAGATTTTCGATCCACTGTTCCTGCTCTGCTGTCATCTCATCACTCCCCTATTTTTGGTTCACAAATTATACACCTTTTACCAGTTTATTTCAACCTTTTCTTGGCTATTTACTATTTTTTATTTATTTTGCATAGTTTATTCGTGAAAATTTGTGTATTTCCACCAATTTCCAGCCGCTTCTTTCTCTTAAAAGCGGTTCTTTTTTATCCCCCGGCAAGGAGTCGACACCAGCATCCCAAAATCTCTTGCAACCCGACCGGATTTGGTTTATACTATAGGCATCATACACAGGAGGAATGAAACATGTTGCTTAAAGTGCTGGCTGTAGGAGATGTGGTGGGGACTCCGGGATTGGAGCGCATCCGCCGGTCCTTGCGATATCTGAAACGAACCACCGGAGCGGATCTGGTCATCGTCAATGGGGAAAACGTCAGCGGCGTGGGATTGACCCCCAATCAGGCCGAGGACATTTTGGACGCCGGAGCTGATCTGATCACCCTGGGCAATCACAGCTTCAGCAGGCGTGAGATCGTCCCCTATCTGGAGGACTGTCCCCGGATCGTGCGCCCTGCCAACTATGCCCCCCAAACCCCCGGCAGGGGCTGGACCCTTCTGGACAGCAAATGCGGTCAAGTTGCGGTGATCAACCTGATCGGGCGATGCTCCATGGATTACACACCGGACAACCCCTTCCTGCTGATCGAGAAGCTCCTGAAGGAAGTGGACACCAAGCTGATCTTCATTGACTTCCACGCCGAAGCCACCTCCGAAAAGCTGGCCATGGGGTATATGCTCGATGGCAGAATCAGTGCCCTTTGGGGTACCCACACCCATGTCCCCACGGCAGATGCCTGTGTACTGCCCAAAGGGACAGGCTATGTGACGGATCTGGGCATGACCGGACCGAAGCACTCGGTGCTGGGGGTTCGTCCCCAGCAGTCCATCCAGAAATTCCGGGGGGATCTGACCAGCCGCTACCAATGGGCAGATGGTCCCACCAAGCTGGAAGCCGTCCTGTTTACCATTGACCCCAGCACCGGGCTTTGCCAGTGTGCGGAAAGGGTGGATCTAAACGATGAATATTCTTCACTGCGCTGACCTGCATCTGGATACTCCCTTTGCCGGACGGACACCGGAGCAGGCTGCCTATCTGAAACAGGAGCTGCTCAAGGTGCCCCAGAAGCTGTCCGACCTGTGCCGTCGGGAGCAGTGCCGCATCATGCTTCTGGGCGGTGACCTTTTCGATGGAAGCCCCAGCCGGGAAAGTGTGGAGGCTTTGCGGTATGCTTTGGAGGATGCTGCTGTGCCGGTCTTCATTGCACCGGGAAACCATGACCCTGTCAATTTGAGCAGTCCCTATCTGACGGAGGCTTGGCCCTCCAATGTCCATATTTTCACTCAGCCGGTGATTACATCTGTGGTTTTAGAGGAACTGGACTGCAAAATTTACGGTGCCGGGTATCGAAGCATGGACTGCCCCGGTCTTTTAGAGGGCTTTCGGGCAGAAGGCGACCAGCGGTATCACATCGGGATACTCCACGGCGATCCCACCAACGCCGCCTCCCCCTACTGCCCCATTACGGCACAGCAGATCGGAGAATCGGCTCTTCAATATCTTGCACTGGGACATATCCATAAGGGCGGTTCTGTACGCTATGGCGATACCCTGTGTGCCTGGCCCGGCTGTCCCATGGGGCGGGGCTTTGATGAGACCGGCCCCAAAGGTGTACTGATCGTAACATTGGATGACCGTGCCCAGGTGCGTCCTCAATTGCTGGATACCCCTGCCTTCTTTGACCTCGAAACCACTGCCCGGGAGCTGCCCCAAACGCTCGGCGCTCAGGGCAGCCAGGATTTTTACCGCATCACCCTCACCGGTGAGAACATCTCCCCCAGCATTGAGACCCTTTATTCGCAATATCACCGTTTCCCCAATCTACAGCTGCGAGATCGCAGGCACACCCCCTCCGATCTGTGGAGCTGTGCGGATTCTGATTCTCTGGAAGGTACTTTTTTTCGCATTCTCAGAGATGCCATGAAGGACGCAGACCCCGAGACCCGGGAAACCATCACCTTGGCCGCCCAAATATCCAGACAGCTTCTGGACGGTAAGGAGGTGACGCTGCCATGAACATTCTTTCTATGCGTGCCACCTTCGGTAAGCTGGAGCATGAAACTCTGACCCTGACTCCGGGACTTAACCTGGTGGAAGCCCCCAATGAATGGGGAAAATCCACATGGTGCGCCTTTCTCGTTGCCATGCTCTATGGCATTGACAGCCGTGGCAAATCCACCAAAGCTCGCCTGTCGGAAAAGGAGCGTTACGCTCCCTGGTCCGGCTCCCCTATGGAGGGGAGTATGGATCTGATTTGGAAGGAGCGAAAGATCACCATCCAACGCAGCACCAAGGGACGCATTCCCATGGGTGAATTTCGTGCGTTTGAGACTGAAACCGGGCTGGACATCCCGGAGCTGACTGCCGAAAACTGCGGTCAGCAGCTGCTGGGGGTAGAAAAAGAGGTCTTCCTCCGTGCCGGTTTCCTTCGGCTTTCCGATCTGCCGGTGACGGACAATGAACAGCTGCGCAGCCGCCTTAACGCCCTGGTGACCACCGGAGATGAAAGCGGCAGCGGTCAGCTTTTGGAACAGAAGCTGAAAGAATTGAAAAATCGCTGCCGGTACAACCGAACCGGTCTGCTTCCCCAGGCGCAGCTGCAAATGGAGCAGCTGCAGCACAGCATCACGGAGCATCAGCTTCTGAGCCAGCAGGAGCAGACCCTCAGCCGCCGGGTCCGGGAGCTGGAAGAATACATCAATCAACTCAATCATCACAAAGCGGCTGTGCGCCACCAAAATGCCCAACAGGAACATGGGCAGATTTGCGAGGCGCAGGAGACCGTGAACCGGGCGAAAGCGGAGCTGGCAGAGCTGGAGCGGCTATGCGGCACCCTTCCGTCCCCAGAGAAAGCCTTATATCATATCCAACAGCTGAACCAACTGCGGCATCGCATGGATGCCATGTCCATGGAGGAGCAGATGATGCCTCCCCTCCCCTCGCTGCCGGAGCCCCCTGCCGGGTTTGAAAACTGCTGTGCAAAAACTGCCGTATCTCAGGCAAAGGAACACCGAAGTGAATTACAATCCCTTCGTCCTCCTAAAAACATCCGTGCCCCCCTTCTGCTGGGTCTGGGGGCTCTCCTGCTGCTGTGTGCCCTTTTTCTTTTGTTCCGGGAACAGTCCATATGGGCCTTGGGCATGGGAGGCGCTGGAGTGTTGTGTCTGATTCTGGGACTGGTCTGCACCTTCCACGCAAAACACGCCATCTCCCGATATCGCGCCCGTCAAATTGCCCTTTGCCTACAATACGGAAGCAACGACCCGGAGCAGTGGGTGGCAGATGCCCATGCCTATGCCAAGGCATGGGAGGACTACACCGGGCAAACAGCTGTCTGCACCCGACTTCGGGGTGATCTGGACAGCCGAAAGGACGCTCTGATGCGCAAAAGCATGGAGGTCTCCGATTCCAAAGGGGTCAGTGCCTCGTTACACCACTGGAATGAGATTCTGTCCCTATGGGATGCCTGTGCCGATGCACGGCGGCAGCTGGTGCAAAAGGAGAAGCAGCTGCAAATCCTTCGGTCTATGGTCACCGCCGCTCCTCCCCCGGAGGGTGAGGATCCTTTGACTTTTACCGAAGAGGAAACCAACCGGCTCCTATCCGATACCAACCATGAGCTTCGGCAGGTCCTTTCCAAGCTGGGGCAATGCCGGGGACAGCTGGAAGCACTGGGCAGCCACGATGCGCTGGTGCGGCAGTATCAGCAGGCAGAGGAGAATCTTCGGCAGTTGGAGCGAGTCTATCAGGCAGTGGAGTATGCGCAAAAAGCCCTGCAAGAAGCCACTGCCCAGCTCCAGCGTCGGTTCGCTCCCCGCATTTCCAAGACCACCCAGTCACTGTTTTCACAGCTCACCGGCGGACGCTATCAACGGCTGCAGCTTTCACAGGATCTGTCCCTGCAGATCGGCGCTGACCATGAAGACGTTCTTCGCTCCCATCGCTGGCGCAGCGACGGCACGGTGGATCAGCTGTATCTGGCACTGCGTCTGGCAGTCGCCCGGGAGCTGACACCGGAAAGCCCCATGGTTTTGGATGACGCTTTGGTACGCTTTGATGATGCACGGCTGAAATCCGCCTTGCAGCTGCTGGAGCAGGAGTCACGCCACCGCCAAGTGATCCTTTTCACCTGTCAAGCCCGAGAGAAGCAGGTGATGAAGCAATTATCTCATAATACCTGACAAAATTTTATCAGAAACCAGACATTACTTTATGAAATATGCACCTTGACATCATTGGTTCAGCGTGGTAGAATGTGTGCAAATTGAATACGAACAAAGGCTGTGACGAAGAATGGACAAGGCACAACAGCATCTCAGAGAACCGATGGTTGGTGTGAATCGGTATGCCGGATCTTGCTCCTCTGCCTTCCGAGCCGGAAGCCGGAACCTCTCATAGAGAGTAGTAGGGCGACCCGTGTATGCTACGTCAGTGCATAGAGGTTGTTGGACTTCGAAAGAAGAAAAGGCGTCGATGAAGACGGAATCTGCAACGAATTTTTCAGAGAGTCGGGGATGGTGTGAGCCCGATAAAGGACTGTAGAATTCCCATCCCTTCTGAGCCGGAGACCCCAAAGGTTTACACCCAGTAGGCGTCTCCCGTGTATGCTACGTTAGTGCATAGAAGTTGCTGGACTTCGAAGAGGTGGCGGAAGCTTTTCTTTCCGCAATTTGAGTGGTACCGCGAGTGCGAATTCATCGTTTACACCCGTCTCAAAGCTATGATTGGCTTTGAGGCGGGTTTTTTTATTACTTTTTCAGCGAAAGGCGGAATAAACATGTTATCTCTTGACAAGGTATTTGATGCCCAAAGGGTGCTCAAAAGCATCATCCGGGAAACCAATTTGGTCCGTGCCTATGGCATTGCGCCGGAGTGCGAGCTGTATCTGAAGCCCGAAAATTTGCAAATCACCGGCTCCTTTAAGGTCAGAGGCTCTGCGTATAAGATCGCCATGCTGTCAGAGGAAGAAAAAAGTCGTGGGGTCATTGCCTGCTCCGCCGGAAACCATGCGCAGGGCGTCGCCCTTGCCGCCACCAAAAATGGCATTTCCTCTTTGATCTGCCTGCCGGACAGTGCGCCCATCTCCAAGGTGGAAGCCACCAAGGGCTTCGGTGCTCAGGTCTGCCTGGTGGAGGGCTGCTATGACGACGCCTACCGGAAAGCGTTGGAGCTGAAGGAACAGGAAGGTTACACCTTCGTCCACCCCTTTGATGATGAAAATGTCATTGCCGGTCAAGGAACCATTGCGCTGGAGGTGCTGGGTCAGCTGGATGATATCGATGCCATCGTGGTGCCCATTGGCGGCGGCGGTTTGATTTCCGGCATTGCCTACACCGCCAAGCAAATCCGCCCCAGCGTAAAGGTCTATGGCGTACAGGCTGCCGGTGCGCCCAGTATGTATCAATGCGTACAAGATGGAAAAATGGAAGCTCTGTCCTCCGTGTCCACCATTGCCGACGGCATCGCGGTGAAGCAGCCCGGGGAAAACACCTTCGCTCTGGTGAAGGAATATGTGGACGAGATCGCTCTGGTCAGTGACGACGAGGTGGCAAGTGCCATTCTGGCTCTGGTTGAAAAGCAGAAGATGATCGCAGAAGGAGCCGGAGCGGCGGCAGTGGCGGCGGTGATGTTCGATAAATTTGACCTGAAGGGCAAGCGCGTGGTGGCCATCGTCTCCGGCGGCAATATCGATGTGACCAGCCTGTCCAGAGTCATTGATCGTGGTCTTCGCAATTCCGGACGTGCTTCCAGCCTTCTGATCGAGCTGATCGACAAGCCCGGTCAGCTGAAAGACATTTCCCGAATCATCGCCGACCGCGGCGCAAACGTCACCGGCGTTCACTACGAAAAGGGCAACACGGAAAGCGTCAACGGCTGCTACCTGCGCATTGAAATGGAGACCAGAGATTATGAGCACGTTCACCTCATTACCCAGTCCCTTCGCAAGGAAGGGTTTAAGATCGTTTAAATTCTGAAAGGAGTTTCGCATATGACCAGCAACATTCACACAAGCAAAGCACCGGCTGCCATCGGACCTTATTCTCAGGCCGTGGTGGTGGAAAACCTGATTTTCACCTCCGGGCAGATCGCCCTTGATCCCGACACCGGGGTATTGGAGGGCGGCACCATTGCGGAGCAGACCCATCGGGTATGCCAAAACCTCCAAGCCGTGCTGGAGGCTGCCGGTGGTTCCCTGGGTAGTGCCGTCAAAACCGTGTGCTACTTACAGGATATGGCAGATTTCGCTGCCTTTAATCAGGTTTACGCCCAGTATTTTACCCAAAAGCCCGCCCGATCCTGTGTGGCAGCGAAGGAACTGCCCAAGGGTGCATTGGTGGAAGTAGAAGTGATTGCCGTAAAGGAGTAATAGCTTATGATGGACGCAAGCAAATATCAGGTAGGATATTATCCTGTAGACAAAAAATACAACAAGTGGGTAGAAAAGGATCACATTGAAACGCCTCCCGTATGGTGCAGCGTGGATATGCGAGACGGCAACCAAAGCCTTGTGATTCCCATGAGTCTGGAAGAAAAGCTCAGCTTTTATCAAACCCTTTTGGACGTGGGTTTCAAAGAAATTGAAGTGGGCTTCCCGGCGGCAAGTGAAACGGAATATGAGTTCCTGCGCACCCTCATTGATAATCACATGATCCCTCAGGATGTGACGGTACAGGTGCTGACCCAGTGCCGGGAGCATATCATCCGCAGAACCTTCGAGGCCTGCAAGGGTGCCCCCAGTGCCATCATCCATTTTTACAATTCCGTTTCCGTTGCCCAGCGGCAGCAGGTTTTCAAAAAATCCCGGGAGGAGATCAAGCAGATCGCCGTAGACGGTGCCAAGCTGGTAAAGCAGTTGGCACAGGAATACGAGGGAAATTTCCGCTTTGAGTATTCCCCGGAGTCCTTCACCGGAACGGAGCCGGACTATGCTCTGGAAGTCTGCAACGCCGTTTTGGATGTGCTGGAACCGGGCCCCAATAACAACGTCATCATCAATCTGCCGGTGACGGTGGAAATGAGCCTTCCCCATGTGTACGCCTCTCAGGTGGCGTACATGAGTGAAAACCTCAAATACCGGGAGTATGTGACCCTTTCCCTTCATCCTCACAATGACCGGGGCACCGGCGTTGCGGATACGGAGCTGGCACTGCTTGCCGGTGCGGACCGGGTGGAGGGCACTCTCTTTGGCAACGGCGAACGGACCGGCAATGTGGACATCATCACCCTTGCCCTGAATATGTATGCCCATGGGGTAGACCCGAAGCTGGATTTCTCCAATCTGCCGGAGCTGGTGGAAAAATACGAGCAATGTACCCGGATGCGTGTCTACGAACGCTCCCCCTATGCCGGTTCTCTGGTCTTTGCCGCCTTCTCCGGCAGCCACCAGGATGCCATTGCCAAGGGTATGAAGTACCGCAGTAAGAACAAGCTCCACCAATGGAGCGTCCCCTATATCCCCATTGACCCCAAGGACATTGGCAGGACCTACGATGCGGATGTGATTCGGGTCAACTCTCAATCCGGCAAGGGCGGCATCGGTTATCTGCTGGAGCAGACCTACGGCTACAATCTGCCTCCAAAAATGCGGGAGCATTTCAGCTATCTGTGCAAAAGCGTCTCTGACCGCCAGCACAAGGAGCTGAAGCCGGAGGAAGTGCTGGAGATTTTCACAGATCACTATCTGAACCTGCCGGGACAGATCGCCGTGACGGATTTTGAGTTTGAACGGGAAAACGAATCTGTGCGCATTTGCATCACCTTCCTGCGTGACGGTCAGGAAACGGAGCTGGAAGCCGAGGGTAACGGCTCTTTAAGTGCCATCAACAACGCACTGAAAGCCTACACCGGCGAGGAATATACCCTGCAGGTCTTCACCCAGCACAGTATGCAGGGTCAAGGCTCTCACAGCGTCGCCGCTTCCTATATCGGTCTGGAACGGGCAAACGGCGAACTGTATTGGGGTGCCGGTACCGACACCGATGTGATTGAGGCAAGTACCAAGGCTCTGCTCAGTGCCTTTGAAAATATGACCAAGGAGGAATAACCATGGGAATGACCATGACGCAAAAAATCCTTGCCGCCCACGCAGGGCTTGACAAGGTGGAAGCCGGACAGCTGATCAGCGCGAAGCTGGATATTGTGCTGGGCAACGACATCACCACCCCGGTGGCAGTCAATGAATTTCAAAAGGCAGGCTTCCAGCAGGTTTTTGACAAAGACCGGGTGGCCATCGTTCTGGATCACTTTGTACCTAACAAGGACATCAAGGCAGCCCAGCAGAGCAAGACCTGTCGGGAATTTGCCTGCCGGCACTGCATCAGCCACTTTTACGATGTGGGCAAGATGGGCATTGAACACGCCCTCCTTCCTGAACAGGGTGTCGTCACCGCCGGAGACTGCATCATCGGCGCAGACAGCCACACCTGTACCTACGGTGCTTTGGGTGCCTTCTCCACCGGCGTTGGCTCTACGGATATGGCGGCAGGCATGGCAACGGGCATGGCGTGGTTCAAGGTTCCCTCCGCCATTTCCTTCCGTCTGACCGGAACACTCCCCCCTGCTTGCAGCGGCAAGGACGTGATCTTGACCATCATCGGTCAAATCGGCGTGGACGGTGCGCTGTACAAGAGCATGGAATTTACCGGCGACGGTGTGCGCAGTCTTTCCATGGATGACCGGCTGTGCATTTGCAATATGGCAATCGAAGCCGGTGCCAAAAACGGCATCTTCCCGGTGGATGAGATCACCATGGAGTATCTGAACGGCCGCAGTCAGCGGCAGCCGGTGATTTATGAAGCGGATGAGGATGCCTGCTACGAGCAGGTCATTGAGATCGACCTTTCCAAGATCGTGCCCACCGTTGCCTGTCCCCATCTGCCGGAAAACACCCATCCTGCCAGTACGCTCCACCACATCAAGATCGATCAGGTGGTCATCGGCTCCTGCACCAACGGACGGCTGGAGGATATGGAGGCGGCTTACCGAATTCTCAACGGAAAGAAAATTGCGGAGGGCATCCGCTGCATCATCATCCCCGGCACCATGCAAATCCTCAGAGAATGTGTCCAGCGTGGCTGGTACACCGCCTTTATTGATGCCGGTGCGGTGGTCTCCACCCCCACCTGCGGTCCCTGTTTGGGAGGCTATATGGGCATTTTGGCGGCAGGAGAGCGGTGCATTGCCACCACCAACCGCAACTTTGTAGGGCGGATGGGGCATGTGGACAGTGAGGTTTATCTTGCCTCTCCCCACACCGCCGCAGCCAGTGCCCTGACCGGCTATATCACAGAATATCAGGAGGGATGAGTATGAACACCCAAGGAACCGTTTTCAAATACCCCGACAACGTGGACACGGATGTGATCATCCCTGCCCGGTATCTCAATACCCCCGATGCCCAGGAGCTGGCGGCACACTGCATGGAGGATATTGACACAGAATTTGTAAAGCAGGTCCGCCCCGGTGATGTGATGGTGGCAGGCTGGAATTTTGGATGTGGCTCCTCCCGGGAGCACGCGCCTTTGGTCATCAAGACCTGCGGCACCGGCTGCGTCATTGCCAAGAGCTTTGCCCGTATCTTCTACCGCAACGCCATCAACATCGGACTGCCCATTTTGGAATGCGAGGCGGCGGCAGAGGAAATTCAAAGCGGCGAGCAGGTGAAGGTGGATTTTGACACCGGTGTCATCACCAACCTGACCACCGGAAAAACCTATCAGGCCCAGCCCTTCCCTCCCTTCATTCAGAACATCATAAAATCCGGAGGACTGCTGAACTCCTTGAAAGAAGGCGAACAAAATGGTTAAAAATATTGCGGTGATTCGAGGCGACGGCATCGGTCCCGAAATTGTGGAGCAGGCATTGCGGGTCCTTGATAAGGTTGCCATGCTTTATGGGCACACCTTCCGCTATACGGATGTGGACATGGGCGGCTGTGCCATTGACAAATGGGGCGACCCGCTTCCGAAAAGCGAGCTGAACAAGTGCCTTGCCTCCGACAGTGTTCTGCTGGGGGCGGTAGGCGGTCCGAAATGGAACGACGTGCCCGGCTCCATGCGCCCGGAAAAGGGGCTGCTTCGGCTTCGTGCCGGCATGGGGGTCTACTCCAACAATCGCCCTGCTAAGATCTGGAATCAACTGGCAGAGGCTTCCCCTCTGAAACGCTCCATTGTGGAGCAGGGCATTGATTTCATCATCGTCCGGGAGCTGATCGGCGGCATTTACTTTGGCGAGCACAAAACCGAAGGCGACACCGCCACCGATGTGCTGCGCTACAGTGAAGAAGAGATTCGCCGCATTGGGCGCATCGGATTTGAGACCGCCAGAAAGAGAAACAAGCGGCTTTGCTCCGTGGAAAAAAGCAACGTTCTGGACTCCAGCCGCCTTTGGAAAAAGGTCATGCATGAGCTTGCGGAGGAATACCCGGATGTGGAGCTTACTGACATGCTGGTGGATAACTGTGCCATGCAGATCGTGAAAAACCCGGCGCAGTTTGATGTGGTGGTCACAGAAAATATGTTCGGAGACATTCTCTCCGATGAAGCCTCCATGATCACCGGCTCCATCGGTATGATCCCTTCCTCCAGCTTGGGGAGCACCAGCTGCGGTCTGTATGAGCCGATTCACGGCTCCGCGCCGGATATTGCGGGACAGGATCTTGCCAACCCCATCGGCACCATTCTTTCTGCCGCCATGATGCTGCGATACAGCTTCGACATGAGCGAAGAAGCCGACGCTGTGGAAGCCGCCGTATCCGCCTTCTTGGATGCCGGCTATCGGACGGCAGACATTATGAGCGACGGCAATACCCAAGTCGGCTGCAAAGAGTGCGGCGATCAAATCCTTCATTTTTTAAATAAGGAGTGATAAATATGGTTCTAACCGGCGCAGATATTCTTGTAAAAACCCTGATCGAGCAGGGCTGTGATACGGTATTCGGATATCCGGGCGGTCAAATCCTGAACGTCTACGACAGTCTTTATACCCATCAAAAGGAAATTACCCATATTCTCACCGCCCATGAACAAGGGGCTGCCCATGCCGCCGACGGCTACGCCCGAACCACCGGAAAGGTGGGCGTGGTCATCTCCACCTCCGGTCCCGGTGCCACCAATCTGGTGACCGGCATCGCCACTGCCTATCTGGATTCCATTCCCCTGGTTGCCATCTGCGGCAATGTGCCCACCAGTCAAATTGGCAGCGACAGCTTTCAGGAGATCGACATCACCGGCGTGACCCTGCCCATCACCAAGCACAATTACTTCGTTGGCTCTGTGGAGCAGCTGGCACCCACCATCCGGGAGGCTTTCGCTCTGGCCCAGTCGGGAAGACCCGGACCGGTACTGATCGACGTACCCAAGGATGTGCAGGTGGCGACTTGGGAATATACCCCTCACCCCCCTGCTCAAGAGGAACTGCCCCAGCCTGCCAAGGCTCTGCGAATCGAAGAAGCGGCGAAGCAGATCATGGCGGCTAAGCGACCCTATCTTTACTTCGGCGGCGGCTTGATCACTGCCAATGCCCAAAATGAACTGCTGGCTCTGGCGGAGAAGATCGATGCCCCCATCGGCTGTTCCTTAATGGGACTGTCCGGCGTTCCCACCCATCATCCCCGGTTTTTAGGGATGCAGGGAATGCACGGGCATTACGCTTCCTCCATGTCCATGCACCATGCGGATCTGATCATCGCTTTGGGCGTTCGCTTTAATGACCGGGTCACCGGAAACCGGGCAAAATTTGCGGTAGGGGCGAAAATCATTCACATTGACGTGGATGGCTCGGAGCTTTCCAAAACCGTTCATGCGGCGTGTGGTCTGCGTGGAGATGTGAAGCAGACGCTACAGAAGCTGCTGCCCTTGCTGGAAGAAAGACAGAATCCAGAGTGGATGGCACAGGTGGCGGCTTTTCAGGCACAGGAAAACGCATATCTTGATAACCGGGAGGGTCTGACTCCCCGTGCTGCCATCCAGACCCTGAACCGTCACCTGGGAGAAAACACCGCCGTTGCCACCGATGTGGGACAGCATCAGATGTGGGCGGCACAGCATCTTACCTTCCAAACACCCAGACGGTTTGTATCCAGCGGCGGCTTGGGCACCATGGGCTTTGGTCTGGGAGCGGCAATCGGAGCGGCCATCGGAACCCGGGAGCGCAGTGTGCTCATCACCGGCGACGGCAGCTTTGGCATGTGCCTGAATGAGCTGGCTACGGCAGTTCGCTATGACGTTCCTGTGGTGATTCTCATTATGAACAACGGCGTTCTGGGCATGGTACGGCAATGGCAGACCCTATTCTTCCAAAAGCACTACTCCAACACCGTTTTGGAGCGGAAAACGGATTTTTCCGCTCTTGCCCGTGCCTTTGGCGCAGAGGGAGAAGCCGTGTCCACCCCAGAAGAACTGGATGCCGCCCTGACCAGAGCCTTCCGGCAGAACGGTCCCTACGTCATCGATTGCAAAATTGACAAGGACGAATTTGTGCTTCCCATGCTCCCCCCCGGAGGCAGTATGGACGATATCATCGTAAAGGCAGGTGTGTGATATGAACCGATATACCTTGGCGGTGCTGGTACACAATCAATTCGGCGTGCTGAACCGGGTGACCAGTATGTTCCGCCGCCGTCAGTTTAATATCAGTGCCCTGACCGTCAGTGAAACGGAGTCCAGCCGGTTGTCCCGGATCACCGTGGTATTCAGCGGCGAGGAAACAGGAAAGCAGCAGCTGGTCAATCAGCTGTACAAGCTGCCGGATGTATGCTCCATTCAGGAGTTCAACGAGCAAAACTCCATCAGCTGTGAGTTACTGCTGATCAAGCTGAAAAACGAGGCTTCCCACCGGGATGAGATCCGTGCGGCGGCTGAGGCCTTCGGTGCGGTGACTATGGATTACTCCAAGGATTCGCTGACCCTGCGCCTGACCAGCAGCTCCCAAAAAATCGATGATTTCATTGATCTCATGCGGGATCATACCATTTTGGAAATCTGCCGAACCGGCAGTGTGTCCCTTGAAAAGGGCAGTACCACCATCCGTCAAACCATCCATTTATAACATATGAAAGAGGTAATTACTATGGCAAGAATTTTCTATCAGCAGGACTGTGATTTGCAGAAGCTTAACGGCAAGACCGTTGCCATCATCGGCTATGGCTCTCAGGGTCATGCCCACGCGCTGAACCTGAAGGACAGCGGCGTGAATGTGATCGTCGGACTTTACGAAGGCTCCAAGAGCTGGGCAAAGGCAGAAGCTCAGGGACTGACCGTCATGACCGCCGCCGAGGCCACCAAGGCTGCCGATATCATCATGATTCTGATCAACGACGAGAAGCAGGCAGCACTGTACAAAGAAAGCATCGAGCCCAACCTGACCGAGGGCAAGACCCTGGCCTTCGCCCATGGCTTCAACATCCACTATGGCTGCATCAAGCCCCCGAAGAATGTCAATGTCATCATGATCGCCCCCAAGGGTCCCGGTCACACGGTTCGCTCCGAGTACCAGGCCGGTAAGGGTGTCCCCTGCCTCATTGCTGTGGAGCAGGATGCCACCGGCGATGCCTGGGAGCTGGGTCTTGCCTATGCACTGGGCATCGGCGGTGCCAGAGCCGGTGTGCTGGAGACCAACTTCCGCACCGAAACCGAGACGGACCTATTCGGCGAACAGGCTGTCCTTTGCGGCGGCGTCTGCGCTTTGATGCAGGCAGGCTATGAGACTCTGGTGGAAGCCGGGTACGACCCCAGAAACGCCTATTTTGAGTGCATCCATGAAATGAAGCTGATCGTTGACCTGATCTATCAGAGCGGCTTTGCCGGTATGCGCTATTCCATCTCCAACACCGCTGAATACGGCGATTATGTCACCGGTCCCAAGATCATCACCGAGGATACCAAGAAAGCTATGAAGCAGGTTCTGAAGGACATTCAGGACGGCAGCTTTGCCAAGGACTTCCTGCTGGATATGTCTGCCGCCGGTGGACAGGTCCACTTCAACGCCATGCGCAAGCTGGCAAGCGAACACCCCTCCGAGGTGGTGGGTGCCGATATCCGCAAGCTCTACAGCTGGAGCGATGAGGACAAGCTCATCAACAACTAATGGATCGTTAGGAAAAGGGACCGTCTGAAATGCCGGTCCCCCATCCTTTTGGAAGGAGAATATCGATGTCAAAGGAAAATATCGTGGATGGGGTTCAAAACGCCCCACACCGCAGCTTATTTCACGCACTGGGACTGACGGAGGAGGAGCAGAAACGACCCCTGATCGGCATTGTCAGCTCCTATAACGAGATCGTCCCGGGACATATGAACCTGGATAAAATCGTAAACGCTGTCAAGCTGGGCGTTGCCATGGCCGGCGGTACTCCCATTGTGTTCCCTGCCATCGCTGTGTGTGACGGTATCGCCATGGGACACACCGGAATGAAATACTCTCTGGTTACCCGTGACCTGATCGCCGACTCCACGGAAGCAATGGCATTGGCCCATGGCTTCGATGGTCTGGTCATGGTGCCCAACTGTGACAAAAATGTACCGGGTCTGCTGATGGCAGCGGCAAGAGTGAATGTTCCTACCGTATTTGTCAGCGGCGGTCCCATGCTGGCAGGTCGGGTGGATGGTAAAAAGACCAGCCTTTCCAGCATGTTTGAGGCGGTGGGTGCATATACCGCCGGGAAGCTGTCCGAGGAAAAGCTCCACGAATACGAATGCAAGGCCTGCCCCACCTGTGGCTCCTGCTCCGGAATGTACACCGCCAACTCCATGAACTGCCTGACGGAAGCTCTGGGCATGGGACTAAAGGGCAACGGCACCATTCCGGCGGTGTACTCCGCAAGAATTGAGCTTGCCAAGCGTGCAGGAATGCAGATTATGGAGCTGGTACGCAAAAACATCCGCCCCCGTGATATTATGACCAAGGAGGCTTTGATGAACGCCCTGACGGTGGACATGGCTCTGGGCTGCTCCACCAACAGTATGCTCCACCTTCCTGCCATTGCCCACGAATGCGGTGTGGAGCTAAGTCTGGACATTGCCAATGAAATCAGTGCCAAGACTCCGAATCTGTGCCATCTGGCTCCGGCAGGCAGAACCTATATGGAGGATCTGGATGAGGCCGGCGGTGTGTATGCGGTGATGAACGAGTTGAACAAAAAGGGCTTGCTGAATACCGACTGTATGACCGTCACCGGTAAGACGGTAGGAGAAAATATTGCGGACTGCGTCAATCTCGATCCCGATGTGATTCGTCCCATTGACAATCCTTACAGCGAAACCGGCGGCATTGCGGTGCTCAAGGGAAATCTCGCGCCGGAGGGCAGTGTGGTCAAGCGTTCCGCCGTGCTCCCTGAAATGCTGGTTCACGAAGGTCCTGCCCGGGTGTTCGACTGCGAAGAAGATGCCCAGGCAGCCATCAACGAAGGAAAGATCCGCCCCGGCGATGTGGTGGTGATTCGCTACGAAGGTCCCAAGGGTGGGCCCGGTATGCGTGAAATGCTGAACCCCACCTCTGCCATCATGGGTATGGGGCTGGGCAGTTCGGTGGCACTGATCACCGACGGTCGTTTCAGCGGTGCTACACGGGGTGCCTGTATCGGACATGTGACACCGGAAGCCGCATCCGGCGGTATGATCGGCGTGGTGGAAGAGGGAGATATGATCAGCATCAATATCCCTGAGAACCGCATTGAACTGAAGGTGGACGAGGCGGTTCTTGCCGAACGAATGAAGAATTTTGTACCGAAGACGAAGAAGCTCTCAGGATATCTGAAGCGTTACGCGGCACTGGTTTCCGGCGGTGCCTCCGGAGCGATCCTGAACTGATATGGACGAGCTGAAAATCAGACTGGAATCTCTGTGCATTTTCAGAGAATTGCTGACCGATCCGGTCATCTCCTCTCTGCATCACTATCTGGAGCAGCCCACAAACTCGACCTATGCCGGGTTTGTGGCGGCTCTGTACAGCGCAAACGGCGGACATATCAGCGAATATGTGCGTGAGATCTGTGAGAACAGCGAAAATGTCTATGTCAAAGCCGTCGGCGCAGGTGAAACTGTCCACGCCCATTTACGGACGAGCCTGGCAGAAGAGCTAAAAACCTTGCAGGAGACAGCCGACCTGACTTCCGAGCGGCTCCGTGAGCCTTTGGGCTATCAGGGGTTCTTGCCCGGGTTTGCTGCTTCCAAAATAGACCTGCCTGAGCTCTATCTTCACAGAGTAGACAATATCGGCAAATTCGGCTACGGCATTTACGCAAAAAACAAAATGTTCTATGTAGATCGGAACGGTGCCATCGTTCCGGTGCGTCATCCTGACAAGACAGAGCTTTCCAGCCTGATTGATTATGAGCAGGAACGGCAGGTCATCATCGATAATACCAAGGCACTGCTGGCAGGCAAGCCTGCGGCCAATATTCTCCTGACCGGAGACGCGGGCACCGGCAAATCCTCGACTGTCAAAGCCATTGCCAACGCTATGTGGAGCGAGGGTCTGCGCATGATCGAGGTACGCAAGGACCAGCTTCATGCCATTGGGACGATCCTGGATGAACTGTCGGCAAATCCACTGAAATTTATACTGTTTATCGACGATTTGTCTTTCCTGAAGGATGACGATCAGTTCAATTCCCTCAAAGCGGTTTTGGAGGGTTCGGTTACAGCAAAATCCGACAATGTGGTAATTTATGCCACAAGCAACCGCCGCCACATCATCAAGGAGAAGTTTTCTGACCGGGAGGGTGATGATATTCACCGAAATGATACAATGCAGGAGCTGATTTCCCTGTCGGAGCGGTTCGGCATCCACATTCGGTTCTCAAAGCCGAACAAGGAAACCTTCCTTCGCATCGTGAGCCATTTGGCGGCAGAAAACCACATCGATATGCCCCAGGATGAGCTGGAGCTGCTTGCGGAGCGGTTTGCCTTGGAGCGCGGCGGCAGATCGGCCCGTCTGGCAAGGCAGTTTGTAGACGGATTACTTTCAAGGGGATAGACCATGTATTTTGAAGACATTAAACTGAATACGACGGTGGAAATCGCGCCTGCCGTCATTGAAAAAGAAAAGATGCTGGATTTTGCAAGGCTTTACGATAACATCCCACTGCATACCGATGAAGCCTATGCAAAAAAGACGCCCTTCGGAAGGCTGATCGCCCCCGGTGTGATGTCTTTTATGGCGGTGTGGGCCAAGTACCTGGAGACAGATCTCTTTGGTGAAGAGCTTCTTGCCGGAAAGTCCACTAAAATCGAATGGCTGAAACCGGTCTTTGCCGAGGATGTACTCACCGGCAAAGCCCAAGTAACAAAGCTGACCAAACGCAGCCCCCGAAACGGACTGGTTGAGCTGACGATCTCTGCCTACAACCAGGATGGGGTGCTGGTCTTAACAGATGTCACCGAAGCGATCGTGAAATGCAGACCGGCATAATATCCGCTCACCGGCAATTATGAATACCGTAAGCGTCAAAACTAACAGCGGCTTGCGGTTCTCATTCTCCAGCTCCTCTACCTTTGCCAGGAGTTGAGTGATTCTGTTTTGTTCCGTTTGGTTGTGCACAGATACCTGTCCAGAATCCGACATGTAAAAAAGCAGCATTAGGGAGCCGCCTCAAAAAGAGGCGGCTCCCTAATGCTGAGAAAAACACAAATGAAGGAGAGTCTTCGCTGTGAAGATTATTCTTCCCCGAAGAATTTTGCCGGGTCCACCGATTCATCGTTACACAGGACGCTGAAATGGACATGGTCGCCGATGGCGGTCTCCAATGCCGCGGAGCATCCCACATAACCCAAAGTCTGCCCCAGCTCCACCGTGTCACCGGCCTGAACCTCCAGCTTTTCATCCAAGCTGGCATAGGTGGTCACATAGCCGCCCTCATGGCGAAGAACCACGGTGGTACCCATGGTATCGTCCTCATAGATGGTGTAGACCTCCCCTGCCGCCGCTGCTGATACAGCGGTTCCGGTTTCTGCGGCAATGTCGATCCCGTCATGGACCCGCCAATCCCGGGTGGTGGCATTATAGCTCAGGCAGTCCATGGCATAGCCCATGACCGTATTGCCGGACAGAGGCAGCCCGGTCTTCAAGGTGGTTTTCGTTCCTTTCGTAGTGGGGTCAGTCTCATTGGCTGCGGTGGCTCCTGCCTCCACATTGTCCTCCCCCTGAACGCCTGCGTTTACCACAGGCTCCGAAGCTTCATTGCTGTTTCGGTAGTACAAATAGCCGGTGATCCCAATGGCAGCTACGCACAGGATCAGGGCTATGTAGTAGCCCTTACCAGCAAAGCTGCGCCAATTGATTTTTCCTTTGCTCATAACTAAGCACCTCCGAGAACCATTATTCCCCGGAATATGAAAAATAAACCTTCGGAATAATTTTAATTCATCGACGAAGGCGATACAATTTCTCTTCTCTCTTCACTTTTCACTCTTCACTCACAAACACCCCCACTTTTCGCAAAAAGTGGGGGGTGTTTGTTATATTGTTCTTGTCCACTCGGTAATCAGCAGTCCCGGGACCATCCATACCAGCTGGTACAGCAGAACATTCAGAGGGGTCACCAGCTGTGCCTCTCCCAAATAAGTCAGAGCTGCCATGATCATCAGACCCAAAATGCCGCCAACCATATGGACGATAACGCCGACCTTCATTGCCTTTTTCAGTGTTCTGGCACCGGTGATGGCGTAGGCCTTTGGTGCCAAGCCCGGCTTGGTGGTCAGGGCAATGACCGGTGCGTCCGGGTCCACCTCTTTGCTCTCCACCAGCTCCCGGGTTTTCCGATCCGGGAATGCCATTTTCCGGGTATTGACAGAGAATTGACTTCCGACAAAGCTCTCTGTCAGCATGAAATCTCTGGCGGTCAGCACCGGATACAATCCCCGGCTGCCGCAAATGGTGCGCACACCGGAGAAGGAGGACTTTGCCTTTGAGTAGGTCACGGCGAAGACGCCTGCCAGCTCTCCGTCAATGGCGGCATAGACCGCCTGACTGACCCGGGTTCCCTGCCCCATGTCCACGCCCATATCCTGCATAAACTCCAACGTACCCACCAGCACCGCATCATCGCAGATCTCGCCCCCAATGCCGCCATTGGGATAGTGGTTCAGGTTTTCCACCGTATAGATCAGACCGCCCCGGCTTTCCCGAAGCTGGGTAAACATACTCTCCAGTGTGCCGCCGTTGGCACAGATCAGTGCCGTGGCGTAGGAGACCACCAGATCCGGGTCCCGGTCGCCGTAGAATTTCACGCCGTTGAGCTTCACCGCTCCGGCAGGGAACAGATCCTTATCGTTTAACGTCACTGCCGCTCTGGAACAGCCGGCAGCCTTGATGCCCTGCCAGCCGCACAGCACGGTGCCCAGCTTGTGAAGCCGCTTTTCCAGCACCGCCATGGGGCGCACCGTGGAGATCAGTGCCGTGGCAGGCATTCCCACCAACAAGGAGGCGGCACACACCTGGATGCCGAAACGGAAGCCATGGAGGACACCGCCCAACGCTCCGATTATGGCACTGACGGCAAAAACCGCCAGACAGTACCAATTCAGCAGCTTTTCAGGGGCGGAGACCTGCTGATAATGGTCCATAAAATGCTCCACTTCGCCCTGACAGATGCGGAAACCGGGCATCCCGTCATAGTCGTCCTCCTTCCGGGCAAGACCTTCCAGATCCGTGGCACGGCGCAGGGTATCCATCTGCCCCAGCTCTGTGCTCCGGCGATGATATTCCGCCCAGATCGCCATGACCATTTCCAAGCTGAATGCCGCACAGCAGGAAATTCTCAGCTGCTGCAGACACAGCACTCCATCCACGCAGCAGATCACAAAGGTCAGCACCAATAAGGTATTGGGGGTAAAGCGCAGGTGGCACAGATCCGTCACACCGTCGATGAGCCGATAGCAGCCCAGCAGTGCGGACATCAGCATCGCCAAAAACTGGACGAAGACCAGCAGCCGCAGCCGGGTGTGAGGAATCACCCCCATGGCAAACAGCACCAACGCTCCGGCAGTCAGTAAGACGATCAGAAGCCCCAATGCCATTGCCGCCTGGAGCTTACCCAGACCGATCTCCGTCAGGGCATAGTAACGCTGCTCCGGACCGGCAACCAGCTTCCGCCGCAGCTCCTTCAGCCGGGACTGGGAGCGGAACACGATGGGCTTTGGGATATTATAGGTCTGGACTGTCTCGTCATAGTCCGACTCCCAAAGCTTCTCGTCATCCTCCAGGGAGGTCTCCCCCACAGTCTCGAATACCGTAGTCGTTTCCGGAACGGTGTCCGCTTCGCCTTCGTCGTCGATACGCACCGCCGGGAATACCCGGGTCTGCTGTGATACGGGCGTGTCTGCCGTTTCCATTGCCTTGCGAATGGCATCCAAACGGATGGTGTCGCCGCTGACCGGTTCTTCCGGCTCTATCCGCAGAACCATTTCCGGCTCCTCCTGCTCAGGCTCAGGATCCGGGACAGGTAAGGGCGCAAACTCTTTTAAAATATCCTCTAAACTCAGTTCATCATTCTGATCCATAGCTCCTCCTAGTTACACCGCTGGCGCACCGCCTCATACAGTAAGATCGATGCCGCCGCGGAAGCATTCAGGGATGTGATGCGCCCTTTCATGGGGATATGCATGGTCACGTCACAGGAACGCTGAACCAGACGGCTCATGCCGTCTCCCTCAGAGCCGATGACGATGGCCGCCGGTCCCTTCAGATCCGCCTGATACATGGGAACGGATCCCTCCGCTCCGGTGCCAAAGACCCAGACACCCTGCTTTTTCAGTTCCTCAATGGCAGCGGTGATGTTGGTCACTCTTGCTACCTTCATATACTCCACCGCACCGGCAGAGGCCTTCGCCACTACAGCGGTCAGACCCACACTGCGCCGCTTGGGGATGATGACTCCATGAGCACCGGCGCATTCGGCACTTCTGATGATCGCACCCAGATTGTGAGGGTCCGTCAGCTCATCGCAAATAACGATCAGAGGTTCCTCGCCCCGGGCTTTGGCTTCCTCCAAAATATCCCCGATGGTGGCATATTCATGGGCAGCCGCCAGTGTGATGACACCCTGATGGGCATGGGTGACGCTCATGGCATCCAGCTTCCGGCGATCCACCGGAACCACCACAGCCCCCGCTTCCTTTGCCTGAGCTGCCAGACGCTGCAAGCCCCGATCCGTCTCACCGGCGGCGATAAAGACCTTATCTATGGTACGTCCGCTTTTCAGAGCCTCTGTCAGCGCATTGCGTCCTTCCAACTGCCCTTCGATCTCCTGAACCGGTGTCCCCCGGTACGGGCGGCGGTACTTTTCGTTCATAATATTTCACTCCCAAGATACAGATACGCCCATTATATCAGATTTTCCCTCGGGTCTCAACTGAAATTTTCGTCAGTTATGAAATCAAGTGGTAAATTTACAGAAAATTTACCGCTTATATGAAAATGTTTCATTGCCCTTGCCACAAAAATGTGGTATGATACCAACTGATATACCCATACTGAAATAAGGAGGCGATGGCAATGGAGCCTAATCGGAATAATTCCAACAACCGAGATCGCAACGATGGCAAAAAGCGTCCAAAGGGCAGTATCCTTCTGGCGTTGGTCATTACCGTGGTGGTTGTGATCGTTATCAGTACTGTTTATAAAATGATCTCCAACAGCCGGTACACAGAAACCAGCTACTCGGATTTTCTGGAACAAATGGAAAAGGACAATCTGGATGAGGTGGAACTGCAATCGGATCGCATTATTTACATGACCAGAGAAGAAGCGGCCAAGCCTGCGGCACAGCAAAAGGCTTGCTATACCGGTCTTCCCAGCGGCGGTGACACCATGGAGCTGGCAAAAGAGCTGGATGCCATGAACGTAACAGTAAGCAAGCAGATCGTGGAGGATAACTCCGGGATCATGATGATTCTGTACTATGTCCTGATGATCGGCGGTGTTTTCCTGCTGATGAATATGCTGACCCGAAAGCTGGGCGGCGGAGACGGGATGCTGGGCGGCTTTGGTAAAAATAACGCCAAGGTCTATATGGAAAAGCAGACCGGCGTTACCTTTAAGGATGTGGCAGGTCAGGATGAGGCAAAGGAGTCCTTGCAGGAGATCATCGATTTCCTTCACCAGCCCCAGAAATACGCAGAGATCGGCGCAAAGCTCCCCAAGGGTGCGCTGCTGGTGGGTTCTCCCGGTACCGGTAAGACCCTGCTGGCAAAGGCGGTGGCAGGAGAGGCAAACGTGCCCTTCTTCTCCATCTCCGGCTCGGACTTTGAAGAGGTCTTTGTGGGCGTGGGTGCCAGCCGTGTCCGTGACCTGTTCCAGCAAGCGGCAAAGGTTGCGCCCTGCATCGTATTCATTGACGAGATCGATGCCGTGGGTCACACCCGTGACTC